>NZ_JBSKBP010000013.1:0-195945 GCF_053714275.1 Mesorhizobium sp. Arg314
AGCAGCCTGTTAAGTCTTTGTTTTGATGCATGTCGTTGTCCCAGAACCGCTGCACACTTCTGGGCGACATGCATTAGAGCCGGATGATTTCAGGTCGATCCGACCTGAAGTCCATCAGGCTCGGGGGCGAACTCGGCCCGGTGAGCGAGCCCGGCCATCAGGAGCACGATGACGAGCAGGCCGGAGAGCGCGATGAAGATCGGGCCGAAGCTCGAATGCTCGGCGACGAAGCCGATCGCCGATGGGGCCACCAATATGCCGGAATAGCCCATGGTGGTGACGACGCTCATGCCGGTGCCGGACGACATGCCTTCCTGGTTGCCGCCGGCCGAGAACAGGATCGGCACCATGTTGGCAATGCCGAAGCCGCAGAAGGCGAAAGCGGCAATGGCAAGGTAAGGCGAAGGCGAGAGGCCGGCCACCAGCATGCCGGCGGCGGCGACGAACGCCGAGCCGCGCAGCGTCGCCACCGCGCTGAAGCGGTTGCGCACGCCATCGCCCAGGAAACGCATCAGCGCCATGACGCCGGAGAAGGCGGCATAGGCGAGGCCGGCGACCGCGAGATCGGCGCCCAGTTCCTGGTGCAGGAAGAGCGCTGCCCAGTCGAGCACCGCGCCCTCGGAGATCATGGTGAGCAGCGCCATCAGCCCAACGAGGTAGACGGCCGTATGCCGCGGCAGCGTGAATTTCTGATGCTCGACGGCCTGCGGCCTGTCCTCGGCGACGAGATGGCGAATGGCAAAGGCGATGACGGCAAAGGCGATCGCCGTCACCGCGACGGCATGGGGAAGATAGCCGTAATTCTGGATCGAGTAGCCGCCGAGCGCGCCGCCGGCGAAACCGCCAAGGCTCCAGAAGCCATGCGAGGACGACATGATCGCGCGCGAGAGCTTTCGTTCCACAACGACGGCATTGGAGTTCATGGCAACATCCATGCCGCCAATCGAGCCGCCGAAGATGAGCATTGCAATCGCCGCCAAGGGCACGTTGGGCGCGAGCGCCACGATCAGCAGGCCGAAGCTGCCGCAGATGCCGAACAGCCGGGTCACGGCGCGCGAACCATGCCTGGAAATGAGATGGCCGCACCAGGTCATGGCCATGACCGCGCCGACGCCGAACAGAAAGATCAGCAGGCCGAGCGTGAATTTGGTGATGTCGAGCCGGGTCAGGAACACCGGAATCTGCGGCGCCCAGCTGCCGGTGAGAAAACCATTGGCGAGGAAAATGCCGGCGATGGCCCAGCGGCCGCGCGTCGCGGCCTGCATCGTGGTTTGCACGCTCATGGTTCTGTAGTCCGCTACGTCAATGGCTTTGGCTTTTGAGCGGCAAATTAGATCGATTCAATTTCTAGTCAAGAACCGCACCAAGGAAGTACTTGGACCAAGAGGCGACCGAGGGTAGGCCCCATTCTGCGGCTTTGGACGTTGGCGGAAACGCCTCTCCGTTCGTCATCCTCGGGTCTGCGCGCGTCGCTTCGCTCCTTGCTCCGCCCGTGGATGACGAAGCCGCGTTGGCGATCGGCATCACTAGTGTTCCTTCGGGCGCCTTGCCTCGAACTCGGCCTTCTTGGCCTCCGACGTTTCGGTCTGGTTCAATGCCTGCCATTCGGCATAAGGCATGCCGTAGATGATCTCGCGCGACTGGTCCTTCGACAGCGCCACGCCTTCGGCGTCGGCGGCTTCGCGGTACCAATTGGACAGGCAGTTGCGGCAGAAGCCGGCGAGGTTCATCAGGTCGATGTTCTGGACATCGCCGCGTTCGCGCAGATGCTTCACCAGCCGGCGGAAAGCGGCTGCCTCGAAGTCGCGCTTCTGGTCATCGCTGAGTTCGGTCATCTCGGGAAACTCCCGGCCTTGGCGGCCTTTTCACGTAAATGCCAGGCCTGACGGCCTTTCATGCCGGCCCGGTGCGCGAGCCGAACATTTTTACGGCATGTATATCGGCACGGCGATCGATTGCGTCAACGATCGGCGCCAGCCGCTCGGCCCAGGCGAGGGCGCCGGCACGGTCGGCGATCAGGTCCTGGCGGATCTCGATCAGCGCGTGGGCGTAGCCATTGACGATGGCGTGACGGAACATGGTGTCGCCGCGCAGCGCGCCGTCATAGGGTTCGTTGTCACCGACGAAGAGGGACTTGTCCTGCCCCAACATATCGATCAGCGGCCGCGCCACGCGGTCGTCGAGGTCCCACAGCACGCCGACATGCCAGGGGCGGACAAAATTCTGCATCACCGGCGTGAAGGAGTGCACGGAGAAGATGAACGGCGCCTTGCCCGAGGCATGGGCTACGGAGGCGATCATTGCGCCGACGGCGTCATGGTAGGGCCGGTAGAAGCGGTCGAGCCGCCTCTCGCGTTCCTCCTGGGCAATCGGATAGTTTCCCGGCACCACGGTGCCGTCATAGAGCTGACGGATCATGGTAGGGTCGTCCTCGCCCCGGTTGGGGTCGATCAGCAGCCGCGAGAAGCCGGCGAGCACGGCCGGCACGTCGAGCGCCGCCGCGAGCTCGCGCGTCACCGTCTCGACGCCGATGTCATAGGCGATATGGCGGTCGAATTCGGACGCCGGCAAACCGAGACTGCCATATTCCTCGGGGAGATCGCGGCGGGCGTGGTCGGCGAGAAGCACGACGCCTTTCTTGCGGTCGCCCTCGACAATGTCGAATGGCGTGAAAACTGTGGATCGGGTCATCAGCTGAAAAGGGGGTGGCGGCCTTGATGTGGTATCGTCATTCCACGAAGAGGACGCTCGCGCAATGCCGTTGTTTGGCCAAGGTTTCCGCAAAAAATCCCCGATTGGAGGAGAACTTGCGCGACGGGCCCTTCTAAATCGATTGGAATTGAACAAAACGGCGCGTTGACATGCGACCGGAGTTTGCTGAAAAGGGCTTCGAGAGATGCAAATGTGGTTCGCAAGGGGATCTGCGATGGGTTTTGGCGGTCGGTTGCGCAAGCGCCTGGCCATGCCGTTGCTCATCGTCGGCGCGGGATTATGCGCGATTGGCGCGACCTCCCCGGCCCGGGCCGACTTCCGCGTTTGCAACGCAACGCAAAATCTGGTGGGCGTCGGCATCGGCTATCGCGCCAAGGCCGGCTGGATCACCGAGGGCTGGTGGCACATCGAAGGATCGACCTGCAAGACGCTGATCGAGGGTCCGCTGTCATCAAGGTTTTACTATCTTTATGCAGAAGACGCCGAACGCGGCGGGCGATGGGATGGCCCGACCAACATGTGCGTCGCCGAAAAAGAGTTCAAGATTGCCGGCGTGAATGATTGCGTCGCCCGGGGCTTTCAGCGCGCCGGATTTCAGGAATATGACACGGGCGAGCAGGCTAGCTGGATGGTCCAGCTGACCGACGAGCCCGCAACGGGAGGCGCACCAGCGGCCCCCGCTCCGGGAACGAACAGTCAATGAGACGTAACCGCAAGGTCAAGATCCTCGCCACGATCGGTCCAGCGTCCTCCTCCGAGGAAATGCTGAGAAAGCTCTTCGAAGCCGGTGCCGATGTCTTCCGCATCAATATGAGCCATACCGATCACGAGCTGATGCGCACGCTGGTCGGCCGCATCCGAGCCGTCGAGGCGGCAGTCGGCAGGCCGATCGGCATCCTCGCCGACCTGCAGGGGCCGAAGCTCAGGGTGGGCAAATTCGCCAATGTCAAGGAAGCGCTGACGCCAGGGCAAAGCTTCACGCTCGACGACAATCCGGAGCCTGGCACGTCGAAGCGGGTTTATCTGCCGCATCCGGAAATCCTGAGCTCGGTCGAGGCCGGTCATCGTCTTTTGATCGACGACGGCAAGCTTGAGCTGAAGGCGCTGAAGAGCGACGGCAAGTCGATCACCTGCACCGTCGTTGCCGGCAGCGGCATTTCGGACAAGAAGGGCGTCAGCCTGCCCGACACCGACCTGCCGGTCGGTGCGCTGACCGAGAAGGACCGCGCCGACCTGGACGCGGTGCTTGCCACCGGCGTCGACTGGGTGGCGCTGTCCTTCGTGCAGCGGCCGGAGGATCTGGCGGAGGCCCGCAAGATCGCACGCGGGCGCGCGCTGATCATGGCCAAGATCGAAAAACCGCAGGCGGTCGCCCGTTTGGGCGAGATCATCGAACTCTCCGATGCGCTGATGGTCGCCCGCGGCGATCTCGGCGTCGAGATGCCGCTGGAAGCAGTGCCCGGCATCCAGAAGCAGATCACGCGCGCGGCTCGCCGCGCTGGCAAGCCGGTGGTGATCGCCACGCAAATGCTGGAATCGATGATCACTGCCCCTGTGCCGACCCGCGCCGAGGTCTCCGACGTGTCGATCGCCGTGTTCGAGGGAGCCGACGCGATCATGCTTTCGGCCGAATCCGCGGCCGGCGCCTATCCGGTCGAGGCGGTCGCCATGATGAACCGCATCGCCACCAAGGTCGAAACCGACCCGACCTATGCCGGCATCATCAACGCGCAGCGCTCGGAACCGGAGGCGACAGGCGCCGATGCGATTTCGCTCGCCGCGCGCGAGATCGCCGAGACGTTGAAGCTGTCGGCGATCATCACCTACACCGCTTCCGGCACCACCGGGCTCCGTGCCGCGCGCGAGCGCCCGCAGGTGCCGATCGTGGCGCTGTCACCGATCCTCAACACCGCGCGCCGGTTGTCGTTGCTGTGGGGCACGCATTGCGTGGTTTCGGAAGACGCCATCGACCTCGACGACATGGTCGACCGGGCCTGCCGGATCGCGCTCGACGAAGGTTTCGGCAAACCGGGCGACCGTGTCATCATCACCGCCGGCGTGCCGCTACGGACGCCAGGGTCGACCAACATGCTGCGGATTGCCTATGTCGGGTCGGATACGCATTAGTCGCTAGGTCTGGTCTGCTGTATTCGCCATACGAAAATCATTCAAGGGCGGCGCAGCGCCCCACTTAAATCGTCCAGCGAAGTCGCAGGGCCCGCTCAGCCTGGCGCGAATTCGGCGTCCGGCACCTTGAGCTCGGGGCATTTGCCGGCGCCCTGCTCGTCGCCGGCGATGCGGCTTTCCACAACTCTCGCCATCGCCTGCAGGTCGACCGGCGCGCCGGCCGCCTTCTCGATCGCGCCGACCACCAGGTCGGGCGCGATCCAGTCCGGCTTGTGGCCGAGATTGTGGACCCAGATCAGTTCGGCGCCGGGAATGTCGCGCTCCAGGCCGACGGAATGGATCGTCGCGTAGACCACCTTGTCGCGGTCGCCCGATATGACGACGGTCGGCGCCTTGATCTCGCGGTAACTCGACGAGGCGACGCGGACATAGTCGTAGAGCTGGGCGACATCGCGGGCGTTGGAGCGGAAGGCCGATGGCCTCAGAACCAGCCGGATCGAGGCGTTCCCGATATAGTCGGCCGGCGGGTTGTTGGGCGAAAAGACGCAGGCTGTCGCATCGCCGATCTGCAGCATGCCGGCCGGATAGGCGAGCGTTTCGGAAAACAGCCAACCGATGACCGGCATGGCGGTGAGCTTATAGTACCAGGCGGTCGCGCCGCCCGGCCAGGGATGGGTGGCAGGCGAGACGAAGACGAGGCCGAGCGTCTTTTCCGGATGCTGGCGGGCGAAGGCCGTGGTGATCGCGCCGCCGAAGGAATGCGCGACGATGACGGCTTTTTCGATGCCGAGGCGGTCCATCAGCGCAGCGATCGTATCGGCCTGCGCTGCCAAGGTTTCGTTGTCGCCGCGCTCCGACCAGCCGAAGCCCGGACGGTCGAGAAAAAGCATCTCGGCGCGGCCTTCGAGCAAGGGCTTCAGCGGCAGCATCTGGTCCTTGAGGTTGGCGCTGGCGCCATGGATGAAGACGACCGGGGGCAGGTCGGCGCCGGCAGACGCCGGGATATGGACGTAATGGATGCGCATGCCGTCGATCTCGGCAAACGCGCCGGCAGGCGGGCTGCGTCGCTCGATCGACCAGACGCCGACGCGAGTGACACCGGCGAGGGCAAAGAGGAGCGCGATGAGGAAGAGGAAGGCGGCGCAGATGAGGTTCATGCGGGGAGTAGGGGAGTAGGGGAGTAGGGGAGTAGGGGAGTAGGGGAGTAGGGGAGTAGGGGAGTAGGGGAGTAGGGGAGTAGGGGAGTAGGGGAGTAGGGGAGTAGGGGAGCATTTCTGAGTGCCGTTCTATGACCTAGAACATACTCCCTTACTCCCCTATTCCCTTACTCCCTCAAATACCCTCGCCGGCAAGTTCTTCCGAAAGTGTCGAGACCTGGTTCTGGGCGCTGCGCATCATCGGATAGATCGTAAGCACCTTTTGCCAGGCTTCCAGCGCCGACTGCTTGTGGCCGGTCTCGGTCATGATCTGGGCGAGGCCCGAGAGCGCGCCGAAATGGCGTGGTTCGAGTTGCAGGGTGCGCTCGATGTCGGCCATCGACTTCCCGTAGTTCTTCATCAGGAAATGGACGGTGGCGCGGCGGTTCCAGCCTTCGGCATAGTCGGGCTGCAAGGTCACGACCTGGTCGAGGAAATCGAGCGCGACGTCGAATTTCTGGTCTTCCGTCGCCTTCTGCGCCCATCGCATCATCAGGTCGATCGAGGCGCTGCCGGACTGGTTCCACTCGTTCCAGATGCGGCCGGCGATGCGCTCGGCGGCCTTTTCGTTGCGCTCGCGCTTCAAGTCTGTGAAGAGTTGGTCGAGACGGCCCTGCTTGGTTGGCGCTGCCGGCGGCGGTGTCATGGCCGGCGGCGGCCCGGCGTCGGGAGGCGTTGCCGCGGGCGGCGTGGCCATATTCCCCGCCCAGGCAGGCAGAGCTGGCCCAGACAGCAAAAGAGCGGTGAGACAAGCAAAACGAATCCGCATCGCCGGAATCTAATCCCGGACGGCGGATCGTCCAAATGATTTTAGCGTGAGAGGGCCGGCGAACCGGCAATCGACATCAGCGCGGCGCGGCTTCTTTGCTTTTTAAGCATGTCGTTCTCCCAAAACCGCTGCGCGCTTTTGGGCAAACATGCATTAAGCCGCGCGCAGGCTCAGCCCTGGCGCGCCTTGTAGCGCGGAGCGGTCTTGTTGATGATGTAGATGCGTCCCTTGCGGCGAACCAGCTGGTTGTCGCGGTGACGCGCCTTGAGCGCCTTGAGCGAATTCTTGATCTTCATGGTCTTGCCTGTTCGGTCAGGGCCCGTCCCGGGCCGAATTTTTAAAGGCGCGCCCGGAAAAGCGCGCCTTTGAACTTGCGTGGCTCATAAACGAGGAGCCTTGCCCCTGTCAACCACATGCGCATGCCCGAATGCCACAAGTGGCGCGGCATATCAAATATTCGCCATCCACCTGGCACGGCATTGCGCGACTCAAAGGCGACTGGAATGGTGGGGCGGCTAGGATGGTGAATCCACGCCCAAGCGACTGGAGATCCCCATGCGCCGCCTCTTTCTATCCGCCTGCCTTGTCCTTCTGGCGACCGCTCCGGCAGCCTTTGCCGAGGATTGCGACCGCAATGACGACAGCCAGTCGATGATGAACATCTGCGCCGATGCCGACTATCAGGCGGCCGACGCCAAGCTCAACGCCGCCTATAAGGACCTCATCAGCCGCAACGATCAGGCCTCGAACAAGCTCTTGCAGATGGCGCAGCGCGCCTGGATCGCTTTCCGCGACGCCGAATGCGCCTATTCGACCGCCGACAGCGAAGGCGGCTCCATCCATCCGATGGAGGTGTCGCAGTGCCTGACGCGGCTTACCACCGAGCGCACAAAGCAGATCGCCTCCGACGCCAACTGTAAGTTAGGCGATCCGAGCTGCGCCAGCCCGGACGGGGACGGAGACCAGGATTTGCAGTAAGCGAAGCTTATCGCGCCCGGATGAGGCGCGTGAAATGGCCCATCTTGCGGCCGGGGCGCGACTCGGCCTTGCCGTAGAGATGCAGCATCAGGTCGGGCTCGGCCAGCAGCGTCGGCACTTTCAGCATGTCGTCGCCGATCAGGTTTTCCATCACGCAGTCGAAATGCCGGGCAGCGGAGCCCAGCGGCAGGCCGGCGACGGCGCGGATATGCTGCTCGAACTGTGAGACGATGCAGGCGGCCTCGGTCCAATGGCCGGAATTGTGCACCCGCGGCGCCAGCTCGTTGGCCAGAAGCGAGCCGTCGGCGAGGACGAAGAACTCGACGCCGATGACGCCGACATAGTCGAGCGCGGAAAGGATTTTCGAGGCCGCATCCTTGGCGGCGTCAGCCGTTTGTGGGCGGATGGCCGCCGGCGAGGTGGAGCTGCGCAATATGCCTTCGCGATGCACATTCTCGGCCGGATCGAAGGCGGCGATAGTTCCGTCGAGACCACGCGCGGCAATCACCGAAATCTCGCGCTCGAAAGCGACGAGCGATTCCAGGATCAGCGGCACATTGCCCATCGCCTCGCAGACCCCGGCAAAGCCAGCCGTCTCCATGTTGCGGAAGACACGCTGGCCCTTGCCGTCATAGCCCATGCGGCGGGTTTTCAAGACGCCGCTGCCGTCGAACTTCTTCAACGCCTCGGTCAGCTGGTCGTCATTGTCGACCGGGCAGAATTCGGCCGTTGGGATGCCGATGCCGCTCAGGAAGCTCTTCTCGGTGACGCGATCCTGCGCGACTTCGAGCGCGCGGGCCGGCGGATAGACCGGAACCGTCGCCGCGAGCGCTTCAGCAGCGGCGACAGGGACATTTTCGAATTCGTAGGTGACGGCGGCGCTGGCGGCAGCCAATTCGGCGAGCGCTGCCGGATCGTCATAGGCGGCAATGATCTGCCGGTTGGCGACCTGAGCGGCCGGGCAGTCGGCCTGGGGTTCCAACACGACGATGCGATAGCCGAGGCGGGCGGCGGCCATCGCCAGCATGCGGCCAAGCTGGCCGCCGCCGATGATGCCGATGGTCGATCCGGGGGCCAGGCTCACGGCGCGTCCGTCGGCTCGGTGGCGACCTTGGCGGTCTGGGCCGAGCGCCAGGCGTCGAGCCGGGCGGCGAGCTTGTCGTCGTTGAGCGCCAGAACGGCGGCCGCGAGAAGTGCCGCGTTGGCCGCACCCGCCTTGCCGATGGCCAGCGTGCCGACCGGGATGCCGGCCGGCATCTGCACGATGGACAGCAGCGAGTCCTGGCCCGACAGCGCCTTGGATTCGACCGGAACGCCGAAGACCGGGAGAGGGGTCATTGCCGCCGTCATGCCGGGCAGATGCGCCGCCCCGCCGGCGCCGGCGATGATGACCTTGAAGCCGGCCGCCTTGGCACCCTTGGCGAATTCATAGAGGCGGTCGGGCGTGCGGTGCGCGGAGACGATCAGCCTTTTGTGCGGGATGCCCAGCGCCTCCAGCGTTTCCGCCGCCTGGCGCATTGTCGCCCAGTCGGACTGGCTGCCCATGATGATGGCGACGTCGGCACGCTGATCGGTCAAGGTTTCGCTCCCCGGCGGCAAAGGCGCGCCTTAGCGGAATTCGCCGGCAGCCGCAAGGATGTCGCGGCTGCGGCGCAACGCCGGGACTGCCAGCTAGTCCGGCCAGCGTAACGCGCCCGACGATTCCTTGCGGGCGATTTTCATCGCGTCGGCCGGGCGCTCCTTCGCGGTCAGCACGGCGCGCATCTGCTCGGCGACGATTTCGACCTCGCCGGGATGCAGATTGCAAGGGTCGAGGAAGAAGTGGCCGCGCTCGACCTCGTGGTTGCGCACGATGACCGGCGGTGAGCCGGCGGCTAAAGCCGAGGCAAGCCCGGCGGCGGTGAAGCGGCTTTCCGGCCGCACGAAGACCTGCAGGCGGTCGAGCGGATTGTTGGTCGGATCCGGGATGATCTCAGCGCCGATGCCGGGAATGTCCTGCAGCGCGTCCTTCCACAGATTGAGCGCCGCTTCCTCGCGGCGGCGGATGCCGGCATGGTCGCGCTTCTCCCAGGCGTCGAGCGCCGCCATTGTGCCGGCGATGCTTTCCTTGCCGACCTTCATGGCCCGCGCCACGCCGCGGTTCTGCAGATAGGCGGCGCGCACCAGGTCCTTGCGTCCGGTGACGATGCCGCTGGTCGGGCCGCTGAGGAATTTGTGGCCGCTGTAGACGACGATGTCGGCGCCGCGCGCCAGGAAGCTGCGCAGATCATATTCCGAGGCCGCGTCGACGATCACCGGCACGCCCTTGGCGTGGCAGATCTCGCAGAACTCCTCCAGCGAGAGCATGCCGTATTGCACGGTGTGGTGGGCGACGACGTAAAGCGCCGCCGCCGTGCGCTCGTTGATCGCTTCGCGCACATGATAATCCTGCGTCACGCTGACGGTGCCCGCCGGAATGACCTTGGCGCCGGCGACGCGGATCGACTGGTCGATGGGCGCGCCGTAATTGACGATATGGCCGAGCTGGATGACGACCTCCGACTTCAGGCCTTCGGTGTCGTCCGGCAGGCGTTCGATCGCCAGCAGATTGTTGCCGGTCATCGCGCCGGCGATCGCCATGGTGATGCCTGAGGCGCAGCAGGCGGTGATGAAGCCGGCCTCGCCGCCGGTAAGGCGCGCGACGACCGCGCTTGCGGCACGCTGCAGATCGTCCATCTCCACCCATTGCGAGGCGATCTCGGCCATGGCGCTGATCGCCTCGGGAACGATGATCGAGGCGCCCAGCGTCGTCATCGTGCCCGAGACGTTGATGATGGGCCTCAGCCCCAGACGCTCGCGGATCGTGGTGTTGGAGCCGATGTCGGAATAGGTTTTCATTTGAGTGGGTTCCATTTGGTCAGGCCGCGATCTCGACGACCGCTTCAATTTCGACAGTGATGTTTCGCGGCAGCGAGCCGACGCCGATTGCCGAGCGGGCATGGCCGCCGATCTTGTCGAACACATCGGCGAAGAGGTCGGAGCAGCCATTGACCACCCTGGGGTGGTCGCTGAAGGTCGGGGTCGCGTTGACGAAGCCGAGCAGTTTTACCACACGCACGATGCGGCCGAGATCGCCGGCCGCCGCATGCATGACGGCGAGCAGATTGAGGCCGGTGAGGCGGGCATGCTCATAGGCCTGCTCGACGGTCACGTCGTCGCCGACTTTGCCGGTGCAAAGCGTGCCGTCGGCGCGCAACGGCCCCTGACCGGAGAGAAAGATCAGCCGGCCGCTTTCGGCATGGGTGACGAAGTTGGCGATGGGCGTCGGCGGCTCGGGCAGCGTCAGGCCGAGTTCGGCGAGCCGTTTGTAAGGCGACATGAGAAAGGTACTCCTTGGATGGCCGAGGCCATCCGCGTTCAAAAATGCGAGGCGCGGAAGCGCGCCAGGAATGTGCGCAGCCGCTCATTGGTCGTCTCCGTGGCAAGGACCTCCTTCGGCGGTCCGACGGCCGAGACGCCGCCATCGGCCATGAAGACGATGCGGCTCGAGGCATCGCGGGCGAAGGCCATCTCGTGCGTCACCATCACCATGGTCATGCCGTCCTCGGCGAGGCTCCGCACCACGGCCAGCACCTCGCCGACAAGCTCCGGGTCGAGCGCCGAGGTGATCTCGTCGAGCAGCAGGATTTTCGGTTCCATGGCGACGGCGCGGGCAATGCCGACGCGCTGCTGCTGGCCGCCGGACAATTCGGCGGGCAGGCTGTCGGCCTTGTGGGCGAGGCCGACGCGGCCCAGCCAATGTTCGGCGATCGAGCGCGCTTCCGCACTGCTCTTGCCGCGCACCTTGGTCAGGCCGAGCATGATGTTGCCGGCCGCCGTCAGATGCGGGAACAGGTTGAAGCCCTGGAACACCATGCCGGTCTCGGCGCGCATGGCGGCCAAGTCGCGCTCGCTGCGCCGCTGGCGGGTGCCGCCATCGCGGAAGCCGACCTCCTTGCCGTCGATACGGATCGAGCCGCTGTCATAGCTTTCGAGGAAGTTGACACAGCGCAGCAGCGTGGTCTTGCCGCTGCCGGACGGGCCGATGACGGTGACCACCTCGCCTTTCGCAACCGTCAGGCTGACCGAGCGCAGCACGTTGACCGGGCCGAAGGACTTCGAGACCTCGGCGATATCGAGAAGCGCGGTGCTGTTGTTCGAGCTGGTGGCCATCGGCTTAGTCCCGGATGAAAGCGAAGCGCCGTTCCAGCCGCCGGCTGGCGGAGGAAAGCGCATAGTTGACGGCGAAATAGATCAGGGCGCCAAGGATATAGAGCGGCATCGCCTCATAGGTGCGGCCGATGACCTGGTTGATCGCCTGCATCAGGTCGGTGATGCCGAGCAGCGAGACCAGCGCGCTGCCCTTGACCGCATCGGTGACGCCGTTGATCCAGGGCGGCAGGAAGCGGCGGAAAGCCTGCGGGAAGATGACGTAGGCGAGGCGCTGGCGGAAGGTGAGGCCGATCGCCATCGCCGCTTCCGACTGGCCTTTCGGAATGGAGCCGACGGCACCGCGCAGATATTCGACGACCTGGGCGGTCTTGAACAAGGTCAGCGCCAGCACCGCGGCCCAGAAGGACTGCAGGTGAACGCCGACCGCGGGCAGGCCGTAATAGACGAAGAAAATCAGCACCAGGATCGGGATGCCGCGGATGGTGTCGCTGAAGATGCGCACGGCCCAGCGCACCGGCGCGGGTCCATAGACCAGGCCGACGCCGAGGATGACACCGGCGATCAGCGACAGCACCACGACCAGGAGCGATACCCAGAGCGTGAGCGCGAAGCCTTGGGCGAGGAACGGCAGGGCGTAGGTGATCTGACCGAACATCTTAGCGTGCCGTCCTGTACCAGCGCTCGACCAGCCGCAGCGCGAAGAGCAAGGCGTAGCCCGTCACCAGATACATTGCCGTCACGACGAGATAGACCTCGACGATGCGGAAGGTGTTGAAGTTGATCCACTGCGCGCCATAGGTCAGCTCCGGCACGGAGATGACGGAAGCGACGGACGTGTCCTTGAACAGCGAGATGAAGGTGTTCGACAGCGCCGGCAGCGTTATGCGCATCATCGTCGGCAGGCGCACATGGAGCAGCCGCTGCCAGGGCGTCAGCCCGATCGCCTTGCCGGCGTCGAGCTGGCCGCGCGGCACGGCTTCCAGGCCGGAGCGGAACACTTCGACCAGATAGGCGCCGCTATAGAGAGCGAGCGTCGCGACGAAAGAGGTCTGCGCGCTGTAGGCGATATCGACGACCGTCGGCAGGCCGTAGAAGACCAGATAGACCAGGAGGATCAACGGCACGTTGCGGATGAATTCGACATAAGCCGCGATGATGCCGCGCACCACGCGCCCGGCCGAGACATACCAGACGGCCAGCACCAGGCCGATGACGATGCCGATGGCGATCGAGATGACGGCAAGCTCGAGGCTGAGCAAGAGCCCGCCCCACAGCTTGTCGAAATGCCGCCAGATCAGGTTGAAATTGAGCGTATAGCCCATGCTTCCGTCTCAATGGCCCGCGGTGACGATTCAAGGATTCGCCGTCCGCGAGCCGGTGTCGAGGAAAAACAGGCGGAAGAGCGTTTGCCGCGCCCTTCCGCCGGCTTAGTCGTATGGCCTGGTCAGATGACCGGGAAGCCCGGGTGGCGCGGCGGCGGCTCCTGGCCGAAATATTCCTTGAAGGCGGCATCGTAGAGCGCCGTCTCGTGGCCGAACATGGCGATGGTGAAGGTCTGGTTGACGAAGGTCAGCCAGTCGAGGTCGCCCTGCCTGACGGCCGCGCCGTAAAGCATCGAGTACCAGCTCTTGCCGGCGTCGAAATATTTGTCCGGGTTGCGCGAGGCGAGCCAGCGCACGGTGGAAAGGTCGACCGCGGCGGCGTCGGCGCGCTTGGATTCCAACGCCTGCAGGACGTTGGCCTGAGTGTCGATCTGCAAGACCTGCGCCTGCGGCAAGGCGAAATGGACCGAGCTCTCGGCATCGACATTCTGCAGGATCGAGATGCGCGTATTGGCGCCGTTCGCCAACAACTTGTCGAAAGTCTTGTTCTCGGAACCGGGCAGGGTCAGCAGCGCGACGCCCTCCACATAGTAGGGCCGCGAGAAGTGGATCAGCTGCGAGCGCTGCGCCGTCATAGTCATGAACTGGATGGTGATGTCGACCTTGTTGGTCGTGACGTTCGGGATGCGCTGCGCCGGATCCTGGGGGACGAACTCGACTTTGGTCGGGTCGTCGAAAAGGCCCTTGGCGAGGATGCGGCCCATGGTTATGTCCATGCCGACCAGCTCGCCGGCATCGTTCTCGAAATGCCACGGCGCATTGGTGCTGCCGGTGCCGACGATCAGCTTGCCGCGATCGAGCGCGGTGCGCAGCACGCTGTCGGACGCGGCTTGCGCCGCCGCCTTCTCGGCGCTGATTGCGGTCAGCGCGCCGGCGGTGGCCAGGCCTGCCATTCCCAGTTTCAGAAAATCACGTCTGCCGGATGTGTCGTTCACAGCGACCTCCTTTGATGGTTTGTTCCCCAATGCAGCAGAGATACGCATCGCAATGGCGATTGTCTCTTACAAGAGACGCGTGTATCCTGTACAAGACAGATACTAGCATCAGGAATCAGCAATGCAAGATAGTGAAACGCTGAGCGCGTGGCCGACCGAGGGCGCCGGTGAAGAGCGGCCGGCGGGCTCGCGCGAGAAGGGCCTCAACAGGGTCTTGAACATGCTGGAGTTCCTGCATGCCAACCAGCGCGCGATCGGCATCGGCGAGCTGGCCAAGGGGCTCAACGCGCCGCGCTCGACGACCTACACGCTGGTGCGCGAGCTGGTCGAAGCCGGGTTGCTTGAAATGGCCGGCGACGGCAACCGCGTCTATTTCGGCAAGAAGCTCTATCTCTATGGAATGGCCTATATGCGCGGCAACGATCTGCTCAGGCGCGGCCGCCAGGAGGTCGACACGCTGTCGCGCGAGACCGGCGAGACCTCGGAGCTCTGCATGCTGCAGAGCGGCCGCTACACGATTGTCCATTCCAGCCCGGGCACCAGGCCGTTCCGCATCAGCTCGGCCACCGGCCTGCAGATCCCGCTGCCCTGGACCGCGTCGGGCCGGCTGCTGCTTGCTGGCCTCGATCGTGGCCGGATCGAAGCGATGGTCACGCAAGACGACCTCGTGCTGCCGGATGGCCGCAAGCTCGTGCTCGACGACTTCATCGACGACATCGCGCGGGCGCGCGTCGCCGGCTATTGCGTCACGTCAGGCCTGGTCGATGCCTATACCAAGTGCCTTGCGGCGCCCGTCTTCTCGGCTCCCGGCAAGGTCGAGGCGACGATGTGCCTGGTGGTGCCGATCGACACGTCCGAGGAACGGACCGGCGAACTTCTTACCGTGCTGCGCGAGCGCGCGGCGCGGCTTTCGATCTCGTGACGGAGAGGGGCGGTTAGAGCAATTCCAGGAAGAGTGCGTTCCGGTTTTCCGTCCGGAATTGCGCAAAAACAAAGACTCTAAAGCGCGTCGCGTCGAAACGGATTCAGGCGACGCGCATAAAATCTTTGTTTTGATGCATGTCGTCTTCCCAAAACCGCTGCGCACTTTTGGGCGACATGCATTAAACGATCCGCTCAGGCGATGATGTCGGGAATGATGCGGTCTTCCAGCGCCGACAGCCGGTCTTTCAGCATCAGCTTCTTCTTCTTCATGCGCTGGATCTGAAGCGGGTCGCAGCCCGTGGCGATCATCGCGTTGATGGCGGCGTCGAAATCGGCGTGTTCCTGTTTGAGCCGGGAAAATTCGAGGCGTATTTCAGCCTGTTCCTGTTCGGACATTATCTACCGTTTAGCGTATGTATCGCCCAATCGGGCTGTCTGGGCGGGGCCGGTCGGGCTTGTCTGTTTGTGACCGGCGCGCAGCCCTTATCACATTTCACTTAGTCGTGGAATGCTACCACGTGGCATTCGACATCGAGATCGGTTGGTGGCAAACTGTCATTGTGCCGTCACAGTCGCAACCTGCGGTGGATGCGCCTGCGACGGCTGCAATCGAGGAAACCATGAAAGGGAGAACCAATCATGTCTCTTGCGTCCCATCTTGATGAGTTGCAGCGGAAACACGGTGACATCGAGCGTGAGATCACCGATGCGATGAACCATCCATCGGTCGACGACCTCGAAATCGTGAATCTCAAGCGACGCAAGCTGGCAATCAAGGACGAGATTGAAAAGCTGAAGGGAAGCCCGACGACACACTGAAGCTCCTCTGAGTAAACGTCGCCGCACCCGCCGCGGTGATCCCTCCGGTGGCAGGAAATGCCACCGGCACGGTGTTTTACACTGACATCAGCAGACCGTTTGGGCGTGCAGCGTGCGGCCCGGCTTGCTTCGCTGATCCGCATGGGGAGCGATCAAGCGCGGCCGATTTGCCGACCTTGCCTGACGCTTGCCATTGACAAGCCATCTTTGCTCCGCCACCTCATGCCCGGAACTCCCAGATGAAGGCGGCCGGCATGACCGGATATTTTTCTTCTCCTTTCCCGCGGCGCATGTCGGTCGGCGTGTCGGTCGGCGGCGTGATGGTCGGCGGCGGCGCGCCTGTCGTTGTGCAGTCGATGACCAATACCGACACGGCCGATGTCGACCAGACCGTCGCCCAGGTGGCGGCGCTGCATCGCGCCGGCTCGGAAATCGTGCGCATCACCGTCGACCGCGACGAGAGCGCCGCGGCGGTGCCGCGCATCCATGAGCGGCTGTTGCGGCTCGGCGTCGATGTGCCGCTGGTCGGCGACTTCCACTATATCGGACACAAGCTGCTCGCCGATCACCCGGCCTGCGCCGAGGTGCTGGCGAAGTACCGCATCAATCCCGGCAATGTCGGTTTCAAGGAAAAGAAGGACCGCCAGTTCGCCGCGATCGTCGAAATGGCGATCAAGCACGACAAGCCTGTGCGCATCGGCGTCAACTGGGGCTCGCTCGACCAGGAACTGCTGACCCGGCTGATGGACGACAACCAAGCCCAGGGTTTTCCACTGACGGCGCAGGAAGTCACGCGCGAGGCGATCGTTCAGTCGGCGATCCTGTCGGCCGAGATGGCGGAAGAGATCGGGCTTGGCCGCGACAAGATCATCCTGTCGGCCAAGGTCAGCGGCGTGCAGGACCTGATCGCGGTCTATACCGAGCTTGCCACCCGCTCCAACCACGCGCTGCATCTTGGCCTGACCGAGGCCGGCATGGGCACCAAGGGCATCGTCGCGTCGTCCGCCGCCATGGGCATCCTCCTGCAGCAGGGTATCGGCGACACGATCCGTATCTCGCTGACGCCGGAGCCGAATGGCGACCGCACGCGCGAGGTGCAGGTGTCGCAGGAACTCCTGCAGACGATGGGCTTCCGGCAGTTCGTGCCGATCGTCGCGGCGTGCCCCGGCTGCGGCCGCACGACGTCGACCGTGTTCCAGGAGCTTGCCCAGAACATCCAGGCCGATCTCAGGAAGAACATGCCGGTCTGGCGCGAGAAATATCCGGGTGTCGAGAACCTCAAGGTCGCGGTGATGGGCTGCATCGTCAACGGCCCCGGCGAATCCAAGCATGCAGATATCGGCATATCGCTGCCCGGCACCGGCGAGACGCCGACGGCGCCCGTCTTCATCGACGGCAAGAAGGCGGCGACGCTGCGCGGTCCATCCATCGCGCAGGATTTCGAGAAGATGGTCGGCGACTATATCGAGCAGCGGTACGGACACGGCAAAGCCGCCGCGGAATGAGCCCATGCAGCGCATGTTCAGGGCGGCACCGATCCTGACTTGCGCGCTGATCCTTGCCGGTCAGGCGTTCGCCGATCCGCCGCAGTCGCAATCGGCCGCAAAACGGCTGATTTCCCGCGTCTGCGATCTGATCGAGATCCAGGCCCAACAGAATGGCCTGCCGAAGGATTTCTTCGCCCGGCTGATCTGGAAGGAGAGCCGCTTCGATCCGAACGCGGTGAGCCCGGTCGGCGCCGAAGGCATCGCGCAATTCATGCCCGGCACCGCCAAGATGCGCGGCCTGGCCAACGCCTTCGACATCGAGCAGGCGATTCCGGCTTCGGCGAAGTATCTTGCCGAGATGGAGGCCGGCTACGGCAATCTCGGCCTCGCGGCGGCGGCCTACAATGCCGGCGAGAACCGGGTGTCGCGCTGGCTTGCCTCCGGCGGCTTCCTGCCGATGGAGACGGAAAGCTATGTCTTCGACGTCATGGGCGAGCCGGTGGACAAGTTCTCGGACACCGCCTATGCCGGCACCGTCCAGCCGCTCGACCCAAAGATGAGCTTCGCGGTCGCGTGCCGCAGGCTGCCGGTGATCATGTCGCGGACCGTCGCCATGGCCTCGATCAACGTCAAGCCATGGGGTGTCCAGGTGGCGGGCAATTTCCGCCGTTCGGCGGCGATCGGCCAATGGCTGAGGGTCAGGGGCCGGTTCCCGGCCTTGCTCGCCAGCCGTGACCCGGTGGTCAGCCGGGTGCGCACGCCGATCGGCCGGCGCGGCATCTATGCGGTCAGGATCGGCGCCGATTCGCGCGGCGAGGCCAACGGCATCTGCGACAAGCTGCAAAGCGTCGGCGGCGCCTGCGTCGTGATGCGCAACCGGTGACGGCTTTGCGGGATTTCGGAGACGCTGGCGGGGCAGCGCCCGAGGGGGGGCGCGAAGGAACTCGGCGGTGGCCGATGGCTGCCATCCGCTACCCAGCCTCAAGCCGTCTTCGCCGCCACGGTCTCGCTGAGCCAGGTGCCGATCTTGGCGCCGAGGCGGTCAGGCGAGACCGGCTTCGGCAGGTAGTCGTCCATGCCGGCCTCGATGCATTTATCGCGGTCGCCCTTGAGCGCATGGGCGGTAACGCCGATGATCGGCGTGCGATCGCCGTTGTGCTCTTCGATCGCACGGATGGCGCGGGTCGCCTCATAGCCGTTCATCTCCGGCATGGAGACGTCCATCAGCACCAGGCGGGGGCGCAGCGAACGGTACATCTCGACCGCTGTGCGGCCGTTGCCGGCGATGCGGTAGCTGAGGCCGAAACCGTTGAGGATCTGGCCGAAGACCAGCTGGTTCACGTCATTGTCCTCGGCGATCAGGATGTCGATCGGGCCGCTCGGCGCGGCGCTCGATTCCGGCGCGGCCAGGACCGGAACGGCCGGGCCACGGATGACGGTGAAGGCCGGCGGGGCCGCCTGGGCCGCGACCGGCTCGCGCTCGAAATGCGCCCTGGCGCCTTGCATGCGCGCCTTCTGGATGGCCGAAATCACCGTGCCCAGCAGCACCGCCGAACGCGCCGGCTTGGTGAGATGCGCGACGATGCCGAAATCGATCACCATCCTGCCGAAATCGACCTGGTCGACCGAGGTGAGCAGCACGACCGGAATGGAGGAAAGCCGGCTGTCGGCGGCGATCGCCCTGGCGACATCGGCGCCGTTCATGCCGGGCATCTGGTAATCGAGGATGATGCAATCGACCGAGGCGCCGAGCTGGCAGGCACGGTCGAGGAAGGCGAGGCCAACGGCGCCGCTCTCGGCGGCCGCGCAGTCGAAGCTCCAGCTTCTGAGCTGCTCCAGCAGGATCTCGCGGTTGACCGGGTTGTCGTCGATGACCAGCACACGGGCGCCGGTGACGTCGACAGGCACCAGTTCGTCGCGAGCCTGCTGGTTGTGTGCCGGCAGCGGCACGGCGAACCAGAAGACAGAGCCGCGGCCGATCTCACTTTCGACGCCGATCTTGCCGCCCATCAGGTCGACAAGCCTGGCGCCGATCGCAAGCCCAAGCCCGGTGCCTTCGTGGCGGCGGGTCGAGGAGCCGTCGACCTGGGCGAATTTCTCGAACACGCTTTGCAGTTTTTCGGCCGGGATGCCGATGCCGGTGTCCTCGACGCGGACCTTGAGCTGGACCACGCCGTCGACGACGTCGCCGCCGACATCGACCAGCACATGGCCCTTCTCGGTGAATTTCACGGCGTTGCCGAGCAGGTTGGTGACGATCTGGCGGAAGCGCCCGGCATCGCCGACGACGAAGGCCGGCAGGCGCGGGTCGACGCGCACGATGAGCTCTAGGTTCTTTTCGGCCACGCGCGCCGACACCAGCGTCGCCACATCCTCGACCGCTTCGGCCAGGCGGAAGGGGGCGGGGTCGAGCGTCAGCTGGCCGGCATTGATCTTCGAGAAATCGAGAATGTCGTTGATGATGGTGAGCAGCGCGTTGCCGGACTTGACGATGACCTCGGTGAAGGTTTTCTGGCGCGGCGTCAGCTCGGTCTTGGCGAGCAGCTCGGCCATGCCGAGCACGCCGTTCATCGGCGTGCGGATCTCATGACTCATATTGGCGAGGAATTCCGACTTGGCGCGGTCGGCGGCCTCGGCCTTGAACAGCGATGCGGCGCTCTCGGCGAAGGCGCGGCGGATCGCATCCTCCATCGGCCGAAAGATCCAGATCGCGGCAATGGCGAGCACGGCGAACAGCAGGCCACTCGCCCACAACAGCAGCCGGTCGCTGGAAGCATCGGCGAGGCGGCGCTCGTCGTCGAGCGCGGTGCGCACACGCACCAGCATCGGCTGGGCAAAAAGGTCGTTCTGGTTGCGGATCTCGCGGTAGCTCCACTCGTCGACCTTCTGGGCGGTCGACATCAGGTTGAAGTTGCGCACCATGTCGCGCGTCGACCAGAACAGGTCGCCGTTGACCGAAGAAGAATCGAGCGCATTGATCGTGTTCCGGGACAGTTTCGGCCTGATCGTCGCAAGCTCTGCGTTCAGGGCCTCGATCTCGCCCGTCAGGCGTTCGGAGTGGCCGCGCGCGGCGACCGTCAGCGCATCGCGCGTCTCGCTGCGCCAGGCGGTGCCGGTCGTCTCGGCGAAATTGGTGGCGTTGCGCAGGTCGCGGGCGAAGATGACGACATTGCCGCTGAGAGCATCGACCTCGTGACGGAAGGAGTTCACCCGGTTGAGCGCGTACATCACCGCGGCCGAAGCCAGCGCAAAGATCAGCAATCCCGAAATGTAGCGGATCCGGATCGACCGGACGAAGGAGGAGTATTCCGGCACGCGCAACCCCAACACATACGCACAATTTTAATGGTCGGGATTACGCTTGATTTACATTAAGATTTCGTTGGTGCCTGGGATGGTGCTGCAGTGTCGATGAATGACTGCCTTTGACGAAGACGACGCAGACCTCCAAGGCGCAAAAGCAACTTTGCGCCTTTCATCTCGGATATCAAAATTAGCTGTGCCACTGCCTGAAAGCGGACGTTAGTGACGACCGCACTGGAACTCGTGGTGGCGCATCTCTGGACCTGCGGATCGCCACCAGGACTGTCGCCTATCGGACCCGTCGCGGGCCTGGCGGCTGGCAAGACAGCTCTGGCTCCACTATGTTAGGTTGAAAATCAAGAACAAGTGGAGATTTGGGTTCGCAATCACGGCATTGGGGGGATGGCATGCTACTGGCGCGGATTTCCAAGGAACTTGAGACTGCGGGGTCGAATTGCACCGTCATAGGGCCTCATCAGGTCGAATACGAACTGCTGCGTAAGGTATGGAACGGCACGGTAGATCGGCGACCTGCGGCGATTGTCCGCCCTAGAACGGCCGCCCAAGTGGCAAAGGCCGTACAGCTTGCGGCTGAGTACGGTGCCCTGCTGGCAGTTAGGTGCGGTGGCCATAGCTTCCCCGGCTTGTCGACCTGCGATGGCGGAATCGTCCTCGATCTGTCGGCAATGAACCATATCGTCATTGACCCCGTGTCCCGTACCGCGGAAGTCGAGGGCGGTGCATTGCTCGGGCATCTGGATGTGGCAGGTGCCGCTGCTGGGCTTGTAACGCCTGCTGGAGTCGTTTCGCATACAGGGGTTTCCGGGCTCACGTTGGGCGGCGGCATGGGATGGTTGAGCCGGCGCTTTGGCCTGACGATCGACAACCTGTTGAGCGCGGACCTCATCACTGCCGAGGGTCACGCGTTGCATACGAGTCGGGACATTGAGCCTGAACTGTTCTGGGGCATTCGCGGGGGCGGCGGCAATTTCGGAGTGGTAACGAAGTTCCGCTTCAAGATGCACCCTCTTGGACCGGTCCTGATCGGCCGCTGGACCTATCCGCGTCAGGCATTCGACACTGTCCTGAGAGGCTATCGTCATCTCGCGGCCGAAGCACCGCGTGAACTGACGACTGCCTTCACAATGACATCGACGACCGTCTCCGTGAGCGCTTTTTGGTCCGGATCGCCCGAAAACGCCAGGGCAGCCATTCAACCCTATGGATCATTGGCACAGGCCGATGCCAGCATGGTCGGCGGCCAGACATATCTCGAATTGCAAACCCGCAACGACTCGCACTTTGCGTGGGGCCGGCGCTACTACGCCAAGGGCGGATTCCTGGGTGACATCGACGATCGGGTCATCAACTGCCTCCTGGATTCAATCGCGACCGCGCCAACGCCGGATTCGGAATTGTACGTGCTGCAACTTGGCGGTGCGATAAGTGACGTTGACGAAGCTGCCACGGCCTATTCGGGGCGGGCTGCGAAATTCTACTGGATTGCCGAGCCGGTTTGGGACAACTCCACAGACGACTCCCGTTGCATCGCATGGGGACGAGAGGCGGGCGGCCGCCTGGCGGCGATGTCTCAAGCCGGAAATTATCTGAATGAGCAGGCGGATACCGGCAAGGATCTCTCGTACGCCGCCTACGGCGCAGAAAAATACAACCGCCTTGCGGCACTTAAAGCCCGCTTCGATCCTTCAAATCTCTTCCGGCTGAACCAGAATATTGAACCGAAGCCTTCACTCGTTGCGGCTCGGTAAGTCCGCTTCACACCAATCCGGACCTCTGTCGCCGTTCCGTGGAACATCGGACCTTGGAAGTCGATCCGCTATCGTTCTTCGCTGACCACAAGGGCGGGCAATGCCGAACGGGGCTAATGGCTCGTGACGTCAGTTGCTCCGCGTCGCCACGAAAGTTGCGGCGGCTTTGAGCATATCCGCCTGCTCGCCGTAGGGTTCCAGCAGCGCATGCGCCTGCTCGATGAGGCCGTGGAGCTGGCCGCGCGCCCAGTCCGGGCCGTGCAATGCGGCAAGCGTTGCCTTGCCGGCGGCGGCGTCCTTGTTCGTCGCCTTGCCCATCTGCTTTGCGTCGGCCGTCAGGTCGAGCAGGTCGTCGGCGAGTTGGAAGGCAAGGCCGATCGCCGAGCCGAATTCGGCCAGCCTCTCGCGGTCGGCGGTCGGCGCGCCGGCGACGATCGCACCGGCCTCGCAGGCGAAGCGGATCAGCGCGCCGGTCTTCATCGCCTGCAAGGTGATGATGCCGGCCTCGTCCGGCCGTTTGCGCTCGGCTTCGAGATCGAGCGTCTGGCCGCCGACCATGCCGCCGGCGCCGGCGGCGCGCGCGAGCGCCAGCACGAGTGCTGCCCGGCGGTCTGCCGGCAATGCCGTCGCCTCATCGGCGATGATGTCGAAGGCCAGGGTCAGCAGCGCGTCGCCGGCGAGGATCGCGGTCGCCTCGTCGAAGGCCTTGTGCACCGTCGGCTGGCCGCGCCTCAAATCGTCGTCGTCCATGGCCGGCAGGTCGTCATGGATCAGCGAATAGCAGTGCACGCATTCCAGCGCGGCGGCGATGCGCAGCGCCGCGTCATTGTCGGCCGAAAACAGCGCGGCACTTTCCATGACCAGAAAAGGGCGCAGCCGCTTGCCGCCGTTGAGCACGCCGTGGCGCATCGCCGCCATCAGGCGCTCGGGCCGCGCGATCTCACCGGTGAGCGGGCGGGCGTCGAGGATCCGCCGCAGTTGCGTCTCGACCGCGGCGGCGCGCATGAAAAGCGCGGATTCGAAGGCGATCTGGTCGTCTTTGCTCATGGCCGGGAGCGGTAGCCGACACTCAGACATTGCGCAAGCAGCCGCGCGCCTTTATGCCGGAAGCGCGAGTGGCACGGGTGGGGCGGCTTGACGGAACCGATCGTCGAATATGAAAGCGAAGGGCTGGACATGGCGCGACGTCGGCGCCTGAACCGCGCCGGTCTGAAGCGCATCGTCCGGCGCTGCCTGGTCGTTGCGCTCGTGCTGGCGGCTATTCCGGTCGTGCTCACGTTCCTTTATCTGCCGCCCTTCGTGCATCCGGTCTCGACGCTGATGCTGAAGGACCTTGTGACCTTTTCCGGCTACGACCGGCGTTGGGTGTCGATCGACGACGTGGCGCCGGTGCTGGCGCATTCGGTGATCATGTCGGAAGACGGGCAGTTCTGCTTCCATCGCGGCGTCGACCTTGGCGAATTGCGCGGCGTCGTCGACGACGCGCTGGCCGGCGAGGCGACGCGTGGCGCGTCCACCATCACCATGCAGACGGTGAAGAACCTTTTTCTCTGGGCGCGGCCGCTCAGCAGCGTGCGCAAGGTGGTCGAGCTGCCCTTGGCCGTTTATTTCGATGCGGTGATGTCGAAGCGGCGCATCATGGAGATCTATCTCAACGTCGCCGAATGGGGGCCGGGCATCTACGGCATCGAGGCCGCCGCGCAACATCATTTCGGCGTCTCGGCCAAGCAATTGTCGCGAAGGCAGGCAGCCTTGCTTGCCGTCAGCTTGCCCAATCCGATCGCACGCAATCCAGCTAAGCCTGGGCCTGGCTTGCGGCGGCTGGCCTCGCTGATCGAGCGGCGCGCCAGCCGCTCGGGCGCCTATGTCGGGTGCCTGGACTAGGTGCATCGATATTCAAGTGAGGCCGGCCTGCGTAGGCCGGTTCTCGGGAGCCGCCGCTCTCGGCTCGGCCTGACTTGAATCTCGACGCTCCTGGCTCTTTTCTGCTTCGCCAAAAAAATTCGCGGGCGACGCTGGCCAAAACGGCGCAAGGCGTGTATAGGCACCCGACTTTCTCAGATTATGGCCTCGATGCGGCCCTTTCGCGAGGGTTGCCGGGGCATTTTGACCATGTAGTGGAGCATATCCATGGCCGTTCCAAAAAGAAAAACCTCTCCGTCGAAGCGCGGCATGCGCCGCTCGGCCGACGCCCTCAAGGCCCCGACCTATGTCGAGGACAAGAATTCCGGCGAAATGCGCCGCCCGCACCACATCGACCTGAAGACCGGCATGTATCGCGGCCGCCAGGTGCTGGAGCCGAAGGAAAGCTGAGAAGCTTCCACGGTTCGTGACGTTTCAAAAGACCGGCCCCTGGCCGGTCTTTTTGTTTTTGGCGCCGGGATAACCAGCGTTCGGAATATGTCGCTCGCATTGCCGATGGCCGGACAACCGGCTGACATCGTTATTTCATTAGGTCTTAGAGCGTGTTCGACACCGCCGGCGAAAAACCTTGACGGCGCGCTTGCGGCGGATTTTAGAAAAGGGTGCCCTCGTTGGAGTCGCCCAGATGTTCGGTGCCATCCCGCTGCTGATCGTGCCCTTCGTCCTCTACAATCTCGGACTGCTCGGATTGTTCGGCGGCGGCGACGATCCCTGGATGACCGAGATGTTCTCCTTCCGCATGATGTCGGGCGGCGTGTTCTCGATGACGCTCGGCGACCTGATGGTGCTGATCGGGCTGATCTTCCTGTTCATCGAAATCTCAAAATCGGTGCGCACGACCAATGCCTCGATCCTGGATCATCTTCTGTCGACGCTGGTCTTCATCGCCTTCCTGGTCGAATTCCTGCTGGTGAAGGGCGCGGCGCACTCGGTCTTCTTCACACTGATGGTCATCGCGCTGTTCGACGTGCTGGCCGGCTTCTCGGTGTCGATGCGGTCGGCGAGCCGGGACATCAACCTGAACTAGGGCTTCGAATGTCGTCATTCCAGGGCGAAGCTCCGTCGCGGAGACCCTGGAATCCATGCCGTGACCTTGGTCGAAGAGCGCAGCGGAGCAGAATTCTACGGCTTTACAACGCTTCGAAGTCACGGAATGGATCCTATGGTCTATGCCGCGTCGCTTCGCTCCTTGCTTCGCCATTAGGATGACGACGCGAGGGGACGTTTCGGCCAATCTCCAAGGCCACCGAGACGAAAGCGGTCAATCCACAGCAGCCTCAGCCTTCTGCGTCACCACGGCCTCGTAGGCAGCGCGCAATTGCTGGCGCACGGTCGGCGTGTCAGGCGGCGTCTTCAGCGGCGCGCCCAGATGCTCGTGGCGCAGTTCGTCCATGAACTGCTCCCATAGCGGCGGACCGCCCTTTTCGAGCAGTTCGGCGCGGATCGAAAGCTCCTCGCTGACCGGCAGCCAGACGCGTCCCCAGGCGCCGAGATGCGCCATGATCGGCACCAGCGCAATCGCCATCTCGGTCAGGCTGTAGATCGCCTTCTGCTTGTGGCTGGGGTCGTCGGCCTTGGTCAGCATGCCGAGTTCCATCAGCCGTTTCAGGCGGTCGGCCAGGATGTTGGAGGCGATGCCCTCCAGCGAGCCGTTGAGCAACTCGCGAAAATGGCGCCGGCCGCCAAAGATCATGTCGCGCAGGATGATCAGGCTCCAGCGGTCGCCGAAGACCTCGAGCGACAGATTGATCGGGCAGCCGGACCGATGCTCGGTATTCATGACGATCTCCGAAAAACCGGTTGCATTATGATATCGGTTTCATTATCGTGCAACTGATTGCAAAATGCAATCGGTTTGGAGAGCCCAAATGTCGACACAACGCGCCGAAATCGTCTCGGAAAGCTTTGGCGATCCAACCGATCCTGCGATCCTTCTGGTCATGGGCGCCATGGCTTCGATGTCCTGGTGGCCCGAAGCCTTCTGCCGGCAACTTGCCGGGCGCGGCCGCTTCGTCATCCGCTACGACAATCGTGATACCGGCCTGTCGGCGAAATATCCGCCGGGCGCGCCGTCTTACACGTTCGAGGACATGGTGGACGATGCCATGCGCGTGCTCGATGATCATGGCGTCGCCAAGGCGCATGTCGCCGGCATGTCGATGGGCGGCATGATCGCGCAAAGCGTGGCGCTGAAATATCCCGAACGCGTCAGCGCGCTCACAGTGATCTCCAGCTCGCCGCTCGGCGTCGACACCTCCAACCTGCCGGGAACCACGGAAGCCTATCGAAAGCATTCGGCGGAAGGCGCCGACCTCGACTGGTCGAACCGGAGCCAGGTGCTCGACTTCATGATCAAGGACGCCCGCGCGCTGGCCAGCACGCGCCATACGTTCGACGAGAAACGGACCCGCGCGATGATCGAAGAGGATTACGACCGTTCCGGCGGTCTCGCCACCGCGACCAACCATTTCCTGCTCAAGGGCGGCGGCCCGCAGCGGACGGTGCGGGATCTCCGCGTGCCGTTGCTCGTCATCCACGGCTCCGCCGATCCGATCTTCCCGATCGAGCATGCAGAAGCGCTTGCCGAGGCCGTTCCCGGCGCCAGGCTGGTACGGATCGAAGGCGGCGGCCACGAATTGCACCGCAACGACTGGCCGCAAGTCGTCGAAGCCATCGCGACGCACCGGTGATGGCTTCCGCTGCACACCCGTGATGGCTCCGCGCCCTTGACGTGGCCGTCTCGCGGTAATAGTTAAGTGAATGCTTCAGTATTGAATCTGCAAAAACCGACGAGAGCCAGAATGTCCCTGACGCTGCATTTCCATCCCTTGGCATCCTTCTGCTGGAAGCCGCTGATCGCGTTCTACGAGAACGGCACGCCTTTCGAGCCGGTCGTCGTCGATCTCGGCGACGAGGCGTCGCGCACGGCGTTCCTGAAGGTGTCGCCGACGGGCAAGATGCCTGCCTTACGCGACGATGCGCGGGATCGCACGGTGCTGGAATCGACCATCGTCATCGAATATCTCGCCGCCCATTATCCAGGGCCGGTCGAGCTCGTTCCCGCCGATGTCGATGTCGCCCTCCATATCCGCCAGGCGGACCGCTTCTACGATTTCTATGTGCAGCATCCGATGCAGAAGATCGTCGGCGACAGGCTGCGGCCAAAGGAGCAGACCGATCCGTTCGGGGTCGAGGAGGCTCGCGCGCAACTGCGCAATTCCTACGCCATTGTTGAGGAGGAGATGGCGGGAAGGACCTGGGCCGTAGGCGAAACCTTCACCATGGCCGACTGCGCCGCCTCGCCGGCACTGTTCTACGCCAACAAGGTCGAGCCGTTCGGCGACAAATTCCCGGCGGTGAAACGCTACCACGACCGCCTGCTCGCGCGTCCGTCCTTCGCCCGCGTCATCGAGGAAGCGCAGCCTTATTTCAAGTTCTTTCCCTACAACAACGGCTAGTTCGCGATGCTGCACGATCCCGCCCAGCTAGACCTGATGTTCCAGGCGCTTGCCGATCCCGCGCGGCGGCAGATGGTGGAACGGCTGTCGCGCGGGCCGGCATCGGTCAGTCAACTGGCGGAGCCGCTGGCGATGTCGCTTTCGGCCGTCGTCCAGCACCTCAACGTGCTCGAGGCGAGCGGCCTCGTCAGAACCGAGAAGCTTGGCCGGGTGCGCACCTGCCAGATCGAACCGAAAGCGCTGGGCGCCGCCGAACGCTGGATCAACGAGCGGCGGCTCGCCTGGGAGCGCCGGCTCCACCGTCTCGGCGATCTCCTCGCTGAGACCAAAGACGAAACCTGAAGGAAGCCGTCATGACCGAACGATCCGTCGTCCATTCCACCTTCGTCATCGAGCGCGTCTATCCAGTGGCGCCGGAGAAGGTCTATTTCGCGCTGAGCAATCCAGCCGCCAAAAAACGTTGGTTTTTCGATCCCGACAATCCGATGCCGAGCCGGCATGAGATGGACTTCCGTGTCGGCGGCAAGGAAGTGAACGCCGGCTGCCCGAGCGATGGGCAGATGCATTTCTACAATGCGGTCTACCAGGACATCGTGCCGAACAAACGCATCGTCTACAGCTACGAGGTGCTGTTCGGCGAAACCCGCGTCTCGGTGTCGCTGGCGACGATCGAGCTCATCGCCGAAGGCAGCGGAACGCGACTTACCCTGACGGAGCAGGGCGCCTTTTTCGACGGCATCGACTCGCCGGCCACGCGCGAGCATGGCACCGGCGAATTGCTCGACGCGCTTGGAGCGGACTTGGCAGCTTTGGAATGATTTCTCGCAACGGCCGGCCGCCGACTTCCGCATAAGCGTCGTCGTTGGAAGTCACTCTCCAGGCGCCATTTCCCAGAACTGGTCGAGCCAGATGTTGAGCCTGAGGAAGCCGGCGCTGGAGACAGCATAGACGCGCCTAGTGCCTTCGGCCTTGGCGTTGACCAGGCCGGCGTCGAGCAGGACCTTCAGATGCTGTGAAACCGCCGGGCGTGAGACGGGCAACCCGGCCGCCAATTCGTTCACCGTCTTCGGGCCGCGCCGGAGTTCTTCCAAGAGATAGCGCCGGTTGGGATCGGCTATCGCCGTGAAGGCGTCAGAAAACATCATGCCCTTATTTGTGGGGCAAAGTTTTCCGAATCTCAACTATTGGTTTCAACCTTTCTGCGCGGATCGAGCCGCAATGCCTCAGGCGTGACCGCGCGGTCCGCTGGTTGAGTCTTAAAGGCATCGCGGTTTTCGATCGGCACCGGCGCGCGGGCGCGGATGCGCAGCAGCGTGTAGCCGGCGAGGCTGAGATGAGCGAGCGCGGTTGCAATGAAAAGTCCTTCCGGACGCACCGAACCCATCAAGGCCGCGGCCAAAAGCGGGCCAATCATCGTACCGAAGCCGTAGAGCAAGAGCAGGCCGCCTGAGACCTTGACGAAATCCTCGGAACGGGCGTGGTCGTTGGCATGCGCGACGGCGATCGAATAAAGCGTGTAGGCGAAGGCGCCATAGGCGGCGGTCATCACGATGACGAAGACAGCCGAACGCGGCGCGATCAGGAAGATCAGTACCGCGACCAGAGCCGCGCCGAAGGCCGCGCCGGCCAGCACGAAGCGGCGGTCGGTTGTATCGGAAAGGCGCCCGGCCGGAAGCTGCATGGCGGCGCCGGCGACGACCACAAGGCTCATCATCAATGCGATCTCCGCGGTCGATATGCCGATGCGGGCGCCGTAGACTGCGCCTAGCGTGCCCCAGGCGCCGTTGGCGATACCGATCAGAAGACAGGCCACCGCCGACACCGGGGAATTGGCGTAAAGGCCTTTGACGTCGAGCTTGACGTCCTGCAGCGGCTTGGGGCTCGACTGCGTCGACACGGCCGTCGGAATAAGCGAGAGACAAAACAGGATGCCGGTGATCATGAACAGCGAGGCCGACCGCACGTCGCCGCCGGCAACGATCATCTGGCCGCCCATGATCGAAGCGTAGGTGACCATCATGTAGAGGCCGAAAACGGTGCCGCGATTCTCGTTGGTGGCCTTCTCGTTCAGCCAGCTTTCGATCACCATGAAGGCGCCGGCCATGGTGAAGCCGGTGAAGGCGCGCAGAAGGATCCAGAAATACTCGTCGATGATGAGGCCGGTGAGCAGCGCGATGATGGCACCCGACGCGGCGAAAGCGCCGAAGGCCCTGACATGGCCGGCACGGCGCACGAGACGCGGCGCGAAGAAACAGCCGGCGACGAAACCGCCGGCCCAGGCCGTGCCCATCAGGCCGAGCGATGCGGTCGAGAAGCCCTCCAATTGGCCGCGCAGCGGCAAAAGCAGGCCGTGCAGGCCCGACGCGGCGAGCAGGAATGCCGTGCCGCGCAGCAGCGAGAGGATCGGTCGGTAGGTAGCAAACATCGCTTGATCCGGGTTCGGGCGCAGGGGTCTGAAGACAGGCTTATTCGGGCTTTTCGGCGGCGAGCGCGCGCAAGGCCGGACATTTTATCCGCGGCGAAATAAAGCCTCAGCGGCGGATTTGGTGGAGCCCTTGGCGGTCAGTTCGGCTTCCAGCCTGGCGATCTCGTCGCGCAGCAATGCGATGCGCTCCGACAATTCGCCGGCGGACAGCAGCGACAGGTCCTGGCCGATCTCGTGCGGCCGCGGCTTTTTCCTGGGTTCGTCGTCGAAGATAGCCATCGTCGCTCCTCCCTTACTTGGCCATTTGCCTGATTTGGCAATCAGCATACATAGGGCAGGGGCGCCGATGCAAACCGCGAGCGACGGCACAGATTCGAGGAGACGGGAAAGCCATGGCTAACAATCACGAGATACCGGCGAAGATGACGGCCATCGCGATCTCGCAACCCGGCGGTCCCAAGGTGCTGAAGCCGGAAACCCGCGACGTGCCTGTGCCCGGTCCGGGCGAAGTGCTGATCCGGGTGCACGCGGCCGGCGTCAACCGGCCGGACGTGCAGCAGCGCAAAGGCGCCTATCCGCCGCCGCCCGGCGCCTCCGACTTGCCCGGCCTCGAAGCTTCGGGCGAAATCGCGGCGCTCGGCGACGGGATATCGCGTTGGCGCATCGGCGACCGGGTCTGCGCGCTGACGCCGGGTGGCGGCTATGCGGAATATGTCAAGGTGCATGCGGGCAGCGTGCTGCCGCTGCCGGCAGGCTTCACGCATTCGGAGGCTGCGGCGGTTCCGGAAAACTACTTCACCGTCTGGCACAATGTGTTCGAGCGCGGCGGCCTGAAGAAGGGCGAGACGCTGCTTGTCCATGGCGGCTCGTCCGGCATCGGCACCACCGCCATCCAGCTCGCCTCGGCCTTCGGCGCCTATGTGATCACCACCGCCGGCAGCAAGGAGAAGTGCGACGCCTGCCTGAAGCTCGGTGCCGACCGGGCGATCAACTATCGCGAGGTGGATTTCGTCGCCGCGGTGAAGGATGCGACCGGGAAGAAGGGCGCGGACGTCATCCTTGACATGGTCGGCGGCGACTATGTCGGGCGCAACTACGATGCCGCGGCCGTTGAAGGGCGCATCGTCCAGATCGCGGTGCAGGCCGGCGCCGTGGCCAGCGTCGATTTTTCCAAGATCATGGTGAAGCGGCTGACGCATACCGGCTCGACGCTTCGCCCCCGCACCGTCGAGTTCAAGGCGGCGATTGCGGCTGCGCTCGAAGCCCAGGTTTGGCCCCTGCTCGGCACGCGCAAAGTCGCCCCCGTCATGGACATGATCTTTCCGCTGACCGAAGCCTGGCGGGCGCATGAGCGAATGGAAGAGGGCGAGCATATCGGCAAGATCGTCCTCGACGTAGAGTAGGGGAGTAGGGGAGTAGGGGAGTAGGGGAGTAGGGGAGTAGGGGAGTAGGGGAGTAGGGGAGTAGGGGAGTAGGGGAGTAGGGGTTGCCCCTCGTTCACCCTACTGCCCTATTCCCTTACTCCCCTACTCCCTTTCTTTTGCTGCAATGCACAAAACGCATTGCGGCCATGCAAAAGCGTCCGTTCAATTTGTGGGCAGGCGTGCCTATTTACGCGGCATCAAACAATTTGACCAAACGACTGGAGAACCATCATGAACCCGATCAGTGCTTTCCGTAAGTGGCGCATGTATAACGAAACCGTGCGTGAGCTGAACAAGCTCAATGCCCGTCAGCTGAGCGACCTCGGCATCAGCCGCGCCGATATCGAGCGCATCGCCCGCCAGGCGGTGTAATCAGACACAGCCCGACCGCAAGGCCGGGCTGGACAGGCAAGCCAGAGCCGTTGAGACGCTTGCTTTCGTTTCCGGTTCCAAGCCCGCTGGACCTCGTCCAGCGGGTTTTGTCTTTTTAGGGCTGTTGACTCGCCTGCCCAAAAACATTGCGAAAATTTGAGGGAGCGTTTATACAGGCCGCGAATTTCCCATTTTGGTGGCTCTAAACCACCGCCCGCGCGGGAACGCGGGCGAACGAGAAGGATTTTTGATATGGCCAATTCGCTGCTCATGCCCAAGGCGACCGCCGTCTGGCTGGTCGACAACACCGCGCTCTCCTTCGAGCAGATCGCGCAGTTCTGCGGACTGCACCCGCTCGAGGTCAAGGCGATCGCCGACGGCGAGTCGGCGCAGGGCATCAAGGGCATGGACCCGATCATCACCGGTCAGCTCACCCGCGACGAGATCGCGCGCAGCGAGAAGGACCTGAACCACCGGCTTAAACTGTCCGATCCCAAGGTTCGTGTGCCGGAATCGAAGCGCAAGGGTCCCCGCTACACGCCGCTGTCGAAGCGCCAGGACCGTCCGAACGCTATCCTTTGGCTGGTGCGCAACCATCCGGAGCTCAAGGACGCGCAGATCTCGCGTCTTGTCGGCACCACCAAATCGACGATCGAACAGATCCGCGAGCGCAAGCACTGGAATTCGGCCAATCTGCAGCCGATGGATCCGGTGACGCTCGGCCTCACCTCGCAGATCGACCTCGACCTCGAAGTCAACCGCGCATCGCGCGGCCGCGAGCCGGCGCAGCCCGTCGGCGACACGCTGCTGCCCGCGGCACTCACCGAACGGCTGGTGCCGGCGCCCGAGAAGCCGAAGGACGAGGATCAGGAGCTCGACGCCAACGCCGTCTTCGCCAAGCTCTCGGCGCTCAAGTCGAAGGACAAGGACGAAGACGACGACCAGAAGTAATCCTGACATTCAATAAAAAAGCCCGCTCGAAGCGGGCTTTTTTATTGGACGATGGCTTGGGAGGAAGTCACGTCCGCGCGGCGCGGTCGGGCGCCATGCCGTAATCCTCTGAGCGCTCGACGGCGCGGTAGAAATCGGCGAGCTGCTTGCCGCGCTCGGGTTTGAAGATACGCCCGGCGATGACGACCGAGGCGATGCGGTCGATGCGGAAGGCGCGGAAATCGTCGCGCATCTCGCACCAGGCGACCAGGGTCCAGACTTTGCCCCAGAACCACAGGCCCAAGGGCCTGATGTCGCGCGCGGTGCCGCGGCCGGCCTCGTCGGAGTAGTCGATGGTCAGCACCTGGCGCTTCTCGACGGCGCGCTCGATCAGGTCGATGGCTTCGCGCGCGGCGTCGCTCACCACCCACATCGGCGTGTGGATCTCGGTGCGGGCGATGCGGTCCTTCTCGGTGTCGGGCAGCACGGCGCCGATCTTGACCAGCGCCTCGTCGGCGGCCCTTGCCATTGCGGCGCCGCCAAAGGCGCGCACCATGCGGGCGCCGGCAACCAGCGCCACGATCTCGTCACGGGTGAACATCAGCGGCGGAAGGTCGAAACCCTCCCTCATCATGTAGCCGACGCCGGCTTCGCCGTCGATCGGCACGCCGGTCGACTGCAGGTCGGCTATGTCGCGGTAGATGGTGCGCTCGGAAACCTCGAGCCATGTGCCGAGCTTCTGCGCGGTGACAAGCCGGCCACCCCGCAAATGCTGCACGATCTGGAAAAGCCTGTCGGCACGACGCATCGATTTCTCCCCCGGGGTTTATGGCTTCAGTCCTTCGCGCCTGCGCTGCGCGGCAACGAACTTCGCACCGAAGGACAATTTGCCCGTGGTCGGCGTCTCCGCATCCAATACGCGCCAGAAGGGCGCGACATCGCTCAACGCCATGCCGCGCTCAAGATCCTCGTGAGCGGCCTCGGCAACGGTGCGAAGATGATAGCCGATCGTCACCGGGCATGTCACCTCGGCGCCGTGCTCGATGGCCAAAGCGGAGCGCAGCGCGCGCACATCCATCTCCACCCCTTCAGGGATCGAGCGGATGAAGTCGTCGACCTGACGGGCGGTCGGCACCAGCATCGGCTGGCCCTCGACGACATCGCCAACCGTGCGCGGCGACGGCTTGATGCCGTTGATGCCGGCGGTGTTCAGCCTGTCGTTCCAGCTTTTCACCATACGCGGATTACTCCGGATAGTCGGATCAAGTTCGTCGCTGTCAGGATCGAAGCCGTTCCAAATACCGCATGCCTCCTGACAACATACTGTCAGGAGGCTGCGGCTAAGCTACCGGCAAACAGAGGCTTCTATCCCGGAACTCGGTATCATTGGCTGCCATTACATCTGGGCGCTGCGTCGTCACAATCCAAGTCGCGGCGCCAAAATTTCAGTTTCCGCGCACGCGGCCGGTGTAAAGGTCCGGCCAGCCGATGTCCTTGCGGATATCCGCCGGCAAGGTGTTCAGGAAACGCTGGGTGCGGATCTCGTTCCGCACCGTGCGGATCCTGCCGACATAGTGCTGCACGCTACGCAAGATGGTGAAACCGTTCATGACCAGACTCCTCTCTTTTTGATGAGGAGAGTATCTCACACCCCTCCTGACAGCAGTCTGTCAGGAGGTTGGCAGGTACGGAAGAATGCGCCGTAAGGCTTGGCGAGGGTCCGGGAAACCAGCGTTTTGTCAGGGGTGTTCCGTCAGTGCCTGCGCCGAGATCGGCTTTGACAGGCGCAGGCATTGCTGGTCAAAGGCGGCATGACGAAACTGCTCGCCCTTGTCATCATCGGCATCATGCTGATCCAGGTCATCAAGCCGCTCGGCTGGCCGGGGTTGAAGCGGCGCGGCGACTTCTGGAAGCTGGCAATGCTTGCCATGGCGGCGATATCGCTGGCGGCCGTTCTGGGGCATTGGACCTAAGTCAGGTTGCTCATTTCATCGCCAAGCACGAAATCCAGCAGATGCTCCGCCCAGGCGCGATAGCCTGCTTCCGAGGCGTGGAAGCCATCGGAGGCAAAGCCGGCCTCGGGATTGGTGATCGGCAGGCGCGCGGCGGCAATAGCGCCGCGCTCGTTGCAGAGGCGCACGCCCATGCGATTCATCGCGCCAGCGCGGATTTCGAGGATCCTGCCGAGCAATGGCGGCATTGCCGGCGCGCGGGTGAATTCCAGCACCGGCGACCACACCACGCGCGCTTCCGGCCATTTGGCCCGGAGCGCATAGAGCAGGCCGCCGAACTCCTTCTTGAAGCGTGGCAAGGAGTGAAAGTTCTTCGTGTCATTGGTGCCGATGGCGAGCACGATATGCGTCCAGGGATCGGCCGACAGGTTGGGCAGGACATAGTCGCGGATCTGCCCGGAGGTCGCCGAATTGAAGCCGGCGGCGCGCCAACGCACGGCGCTGCCCGCGCGCTCGGCGATCAGGCCGGCAAGCTGCGCGGCAAGCCCGTATTCGGATTGTTCAATGCCGACCGACGCTGCTGAGGAGTCGCCCAGGACCAGCAATGCGACCGCCGGCGGCCGGCCCCCAATCTCATGCAGGACCGGACCTCTGGCCGGCAGCATGCGCGTGGTGCGGCGGCGCACGCCGAGGCCCTGCCAGATATAGACCGGGAAAGCGAGCCAGGTGAGGAAGGCAAGCAGGCGCTGCATGGCGAGTCCGTTGGAATGACCACTAAGCCATTAGCGCATGTCTCGTCCGAGGTGAACGACGTCGATCATTCGCAGCAGTCGGGCTGGTCCCTTGCCTTGTCCTGATATTCGTCGTGGAGGCGCACCCAGTCCATCAGGCCGTGATAGGGGCCGGTCTCGTCGCGGCCCTTCGGCGTCATGTCGAGATAATGATAGGCGCCGATCAGCGCGTCGCCGCCGCGGGCACGCGACAGGAAGGTGAGGAAGATATCGCCGCACTCATTGCGGTAGAAGACACTGGTGCCGGGCAGGTCCTTCGAGCGCAAAGGGCGCTTCTCGAAATTGTAGGTGGTGTCGCCGGCGGCGATCTGTTTGTCGGTGAAGGAGACCTGCAGGTCGAAGTTGAAATCGGACGCATAGGACGACACCCAGTCGAACTCCCAGCCCATGCGCTGCTTGTAAGGCAGGATTTCGGTCAGCGGCGCGCGCGAGACGACGATCAGCGAGACGTCATGGTGCTTGAGATGCTGGTTGGCGCCGTCGATATGATCAGCGAGGAACGAGCAGCCCTTACAACGGTGATCGGAGCCCGGCGTCATCATGAAGTGATAGACGATGAGCTGGCTCTTGCCGGCGAACAGCTCGGCAAGGCGCTTCGGCCCCGCTTCGCTTTCGAAGACATAATCCTTGCGCAGCTTGAACCAGGGCAGTTGCCGCCGCTCGGCGGCGATAAGGTCACGGAACCGTGTCAGCTCCTTCTCGCGCTCAAGGTGCTTTCTGTGCGCCTCGAACCAGTCGTCCCGCGAAACCACGGCATTGCGATGCATGACTATCTCCTGTCCTCGCCTGCCAAGGACGTTCGACATCAGCGCGATCCGACATGTTGCCGGACAACGGAGCCTCACAAGTGGGAATGCTGTCGGCAAAAAACAAAACCCGGGCCAGTTGGTCCGGGTTTTTTCAGCGTCGCCGAGGGGGAAGGTGTCAGGCGGCCTTTTCCAGCGCCGGCTGCCATTTTCCAAGCGCCGCCAGATGGTTCATGTGGGCGCGGTGGGTGAAAGCGGCCTGGCCGGCGGCAACATTCGAGGCCTTGCCGCTCCACGCCTTCTGCGGCGCTGCCTGCAGGGCACGGCCATAAGAGAAGGTCAGTTTCCACGGATGCGGCCCGATGGCGTTGATGGCGTTGAGGTTGGCCGTCGCCTCCTCGTCCTCCTGGCCGCCTGAGAGGAAGGCAATGCCCGGCACTGCCGACGGCACCACCTCGCGGAACAGTTTTATCGTCTTCTCCGCGATTTCCGCGGGGCTGTCTGTCTTGCCCGATTTCTTGCCGGAGATGACCATGTTCGGCTTCAAGATCGAGCCTTCCAGGACGACGCGCGCCGCGTAGAGTTCGTCATAGAGCTTGATCAGCGTCGCCTTGCTGATCTCGTAGCAGGTGTCGATCGAGTGGGCGCCGTCCATCAGCACTTCCGGCTCGACGATCGGCACGATGCCGGCTTCCTGGCAAAGCGCGGCATAGCGTGCCAGAGCGTGGGTGTTCGAACTGATCGAATTGGCGGAAGGCACGCCTTTGCCGGTGTCTATGTCGATCACCGCGCGCCATTTGGCGAAGCGGGCGCCGAGCTTGTAATAGTCGGCGAGCCGCTCGCGCAGCCCGTCCAGGCCCTCCGTTATGGTGTCGCCGGGAAAGCCGGCGAGAGGTTTGGCGCCGGCGTCGACCTTGATGCCCGGAATGGAGCCGGCCGCCTTGATGATATCGACCAGCGGCGTCCCGTCGGCAGCCTTCTGGCGGATGGTCTCGTCATAGAGGATGACCCCTGAGATGTACCGGGACATCGCCTCCTTGGACCGGAACATCATCTCGCGATAGTCGCGCCGGTTGTCGGCGGTCGATTCGACGCCGATGACGTCGAAGCGCTTCTTGATGGTGCCGGAGCTCTCATCGGCGGCCAAAAGGCCCTTGCCATCGGCCACGATAGCAGCGGCAATATCTTCGAGACGTTCGCTCATGATGCTCTCCTTGACGGTGTCGGTTCCGCGCTTAACGGAACTCTACCGCCAAAGGAATGGGGTCGAAAAGCTCGAATCGATTGAAAGCCAGGCGCGGTTTCGCGTGTTCCCGGAGTATTGATTGAGTCGCAATTCCGGACGGAAGGCTACGGCGAAGTCGCCGGGCCTAATGCATGTCGCCCAGAAGTGTACGCGGTTCTGGGACAACGACATGCATAAAAACAAGGACTTAAAGCGCGTCGCCTGAATCCGTTTCAGCGCGACGCGCTTTAATCGCGTCACACCTTTCCTGGAATTGCTTAGCGCTTCAGCACCTCGACGCCCGGCAAGGGCTTGCCTTCCATCCATTCGAGGAAGGCACCGCCGGCGGTCGAGACATAGGTGAAGTCGTCGGCGACGCCGGCATGGTTGAGCGCGGCCACCGTGTCGCCGCCGCCGGCGACGGAGACCAGCTTGCCTTCCCGGGTACGGGCCGCCGCGTGCTTGGCCGCCGCCACCGTGGCGCGGTCGAAGGGTTCGATCTCGAAGGCACCGAGCGGGCCGTTCCAGACCAGCGTGGCGGCGCGATCGATCCAGTCGTTGACGCTCTGCACGGTCTTTGCGCCGACATCGAGGATCATGCCGTCGGCCGGCACGTCCGAGATGGCGACGGTCTCGCTGGCGGCGCCCGCCTTGAATTCCTTGGCGACGACGCCGTCGGCGGGCAGGATGATGGCGCAGCCGGCTTCCGCCGCCTCGATCATGATCTGCTTGGCGGTGCCGGCGAGGTCATGTTCGCAGAGCGATTTGCCGACATCGGTGCCGCGCGCGGCAAGAAAGGTGTTGGCCATGCCGCCGCCGATGACCAGCGCGTCGACCTTCTTCACCAGGTTCATCAAGAGGTCGATCTTGCTCGAGACCTTGGCGCCGCCGACGATGGCCACCACCGGTCGAACCGGATTGCCGAGACCCTTTTCCAGCGCGTCGAGCTCCGCCTGCATGGTGCGGCCGGCATAGGCCGGCAAGTGACGCGCCAGGCCCTCGGTCGACGCATGCGCGCGGTGCGCGGCGGAAAAGGCGTCATTTACATAGATGTCGCCATTGGCGGCGAGCTTTTCGGTGAAGGCCGGCTCGTTCTTCTCCTCGGCCTTGTAGAAGCGGGTGTTTTCGAACAGCAGGACGTCGCCGTCCTTCATGGCGGCGACGGAATCCGCGGCCTTGTCGCCGACGCAGTCGGCGGCGAAGCCGACCGGGCGGCCGAGAACTTCGGCCGTGGCCTTGGCGATCGGCTCGAGCGAGAACTCGGCCGAAGGCCCGTCCTTCGGGCGGCCGAAATGCGCGAGCAGGATAATTTTGGCGCCCTTCTTCGAAAGCTCGGCGATGGTCGGTGCGATGCGTTCGATGCGGGTGGCATCGGTCACCTTGCCGTCGGCGACAGGCACGTTGAGGTCGACGCGCACCAGGACGCGTTTGCCGCTGACGGCGCCGATGTCATCGAGTGTCTTGAAGCCGGCCATGGTGGTTCCTTCCTAGTGCCTTGACGCAATTCCGGACGGAAAACCGCCCACACTTTTCCTGGAATTGCTCTAGCGAAAACGCGGCGACCTTACCCGGCACGAAGGACGATGCAAGGGCTGCGTTGAAGCGTGCGCGCAAAAATGATGTCGCCGTGAGACATCAGCCTTCGCCTGCTGCCTTTTGTCCGTCCGGCTCGGGCGCCGTGTCGATCGGCACGTTCTCGGCTGCCCGCATTTGCGCCGGCCTGCGCCAGTTGCGGATCAGCGCCGCGACGCGGTCGCCGATCTCACCGGCGCTGAGGAAGACCGGCACACGCGCCACCGGCGCGGTCGGCTCGAAGGACAGGCCAAGCCCCGTGATCCTGCCTTTCTCGTCGACATCGCGCACGATCAGCTCGATTGGGCCGATCATCACGCGGTCGGCATATTCGGGATGTCCGCCGAGCCGTTCCGAAACCAGCGCGGCAACGGTGAGTTTTTGTTCGCCCTCGGTCAGGCCCGGTCCGTAGGCGGCTTCCAGCTCGGCGGCGGAGCGGGCCGGATCGAGGGCGAAGGCGCCGAAGAAGTCGGCATCCTCCGGATCGACCATGGCGCGGCTGGCAAAAAGCTTGTCGAGCAGGCGCGGATAGCGGTCCGGCACGAAGATGTACACCTGATCGCCGGCCGCCAGCCTGCCCATGTCCTGGAAGCGCATCGAGCGGCCGTCGCGCAGCACCAGCGAGGGCCGTGCCCAGCGCGGGATGCGCTCGCCGCGCGCCACCGGGCTCCCAGGTGCCACACGATAGGCGAGCAACTCGTGATGGGCCGAGCCCGGCAGTTCGAGCTCCACCTTGTCGAGCGGCCCGAGACGCGCCGGCACGATCAGGCCGAGGCGGCGCGCCAGCGGCCCGACCGTCCAGCCCTGCACCACCAGCGACACCAGCACGATGATGAAGGCGGCGTTGAAGATCAGGCGGCCGTGATCGAGGCCACCGAGCAGCGGCGTGATGGCAAGCAGGATCGAGACCGCGCCGCGCAGGCCGACCCAGGAGACGAAGGCGACCTCCGGACGCGGCAGGCGGAACGGGATCAGGCAGAGCCAGACGGCGACCGGGCGTGCAACGAAGATCAGGAACAGGCCGAGCAGAACAGCCGGCACCAGGATCGCCGGGAACTGCGAAGGCGTGGCGAACAGGCCGAGGATCAGAAACATGATGATCTGCGCCAGCCACGACATGCCGTCCTGGAAGCGCTTCAGGATGGTGACGGCGCGGATATCGGAATTTCCGGCGATCAGCCCGGCAAGGTAGACGGCGAGGAAGCCCGAGCCGCCAATGGCGCCGGCTGCCGCGAACACCATCAGCGAGAGCGTCAACACGAAGATCGGCAGCAGGCCGTGGTCGAGGTTGAGCCGCTCGACAAGGCGCACGATGCCAAGACCGCCGAGCACGCCGATAATAGCGCCGAGCCCCATATTGGCGAGGAAGCCGAGCAAAAGGTTGGTGGCCAGCACATTGGCCTGTGGGTTGGCATGTGCGGCGATGATCTCGACCAGGGTGATGGTCAGGAAGATGGCGATCGGGTCGTTGGTGCCGGATTCCACTTCGAGCGTCGCGCGAACGCGCTCGCGCAGATGGATTTCGCCGGCGCGCAGCAGGAAGAACACGGCGGCCGCGTCTGTCGAGGCGACGGCGGCGCCAAGCAGAGAGGATTCCAGCCAGCTGAGCTTGAGAAAATAGGAAGCGGCGACGCTGAAGATGCCGGCGGTCAAGATAACGCCGATCGTGGCCAGCGACAGCGCCGGCCCGGCTGCCTGGCGCAACGCGTTGAGCGGCGTGCCGAAACCGGAATCGAACAGGATGATGGCCAAAGCCAGTGAGCCGGCAAAATAAGCCAGCCGCGCATTGTCGAATTGGATGCCGAGTCCGTCGACACCGGTGGCAAGCCCGATGCAGAGGAACAGGAGCAGCAGGGGAGCGCCGAAGCGGAAGGCGATCAGGCTCGAAAACGCGGCGGCAACGACAAGCGCGGTGCCGACCAGCGTCACAAGATAGATCGCATGCTCCATCCGCTATTGCCCCTCAAATACGCGTCCCTCCCGCTTTACGGCAGAGTGGGGCGAAGACGTGACCAGTGCAAGGCGGCAGCATGGTTTTTTGGGCAGTGCCTCCAACTTCGTCATTCCAGGGCGAAGCAGGAGCGAAGCTCCGCCGCGAAGACCCTGGAATGACGACGCGACTGGTGTTCCGGTTAATCTCCGTGGTGCGCGGATCCGCCTGATCTTAAACGAAAACGCCCGGCCGAAGCCGGGCGTTTCAAATTGCCAGATGAGCCTTGGATCAGGCGATGGTCTTGCCGAAGGCAACGGCGGTGTCGCCCATGCGGTTCGAGAAGCCCCATTCATTGTCGTACCAGGACAGGACCGAAACGAAGTTGCCGTCCATCACCTTGGTCTGGTCGAGTGCCACGATCGAGGAATGCGGATCGTGGTTGAAGTCGATCGACACGTTCGGATGGTGGGTGACGGACAGGACACCCTTCAGCTTGCCCTTGGACGCGGCGATGACCGCCTCGTTGATTTCCTGCGCGGTGGTCGAGCGCTTGGCGATGAACTTGAAGTCGACGACCGAGACGTTCGGGGTCGGCACGCGGATCGAAATGCCGTCGAGCTTGCCCTTGAGCTCGGGCAGCACGAGGCCGATAGCCTTGGCCGCACCGGTCGAGGTCGGGATCTGCGATAGCGCTGCCGCGCGGGCGCGGTAGAGGTCCTTGTGCATGGTGTCCAGCGTCGGCTGGTCGCCGGTGTAGGAGTGGATCGTCGTCATCATGCCCTTCTCGATGCCGACGGTCTCATGCAGCACGGCCGCCAGCGGCGCCAGGCAGTTGGTGGTGCAGGACGCGTTCGAGATGACGATGTGGTCCTTGGTCAGCTTGTCGTGGTTGATGCCGTAGACGACGGTCAGGTCGGCGCCTTCGGCGGGCGCCGAAACGAGGACGCGCTTGGCGCCGGCGGTCAGGTGCGCGGCAGCCTTGTCGCGGGCGGTGAAGATGCCGGTGCATTCGAGCGCGATGTCGACGCCGAGGTCCTTCCACGGCAGCTGGGTCGGGTCCTTGATGGCGGTGACCTTGAACTTCTCCTTGCCGACGGTGATCTGGTCGCCATCGACCGTCACCTCGTGCGGGAAGCGGCCGTGCACGCTGTCATAGCGCAGCAGGTGCGCGTTGGTCTCGACCGGGCCGAGATCGTTGACGGCGACGACGTCGATGTCCTTGCGGCCCGATTCATGGATGGCGCGCAGGATGTTACGGCCGATACGGCCAAATCCGTTGATGGCAACTCTGACGGTCATTGTTCTCTCCCTTGGAGGCTGGAAAGCGGATGGGTCCGCAGTTTCATAACGGCGGACGGCGTAAGAATCCAGCCGCAGAAGGTCGCATTTAAATCGATTAGGTTGGTCCAGCCCGGCAAAACCGTTAATCGGCGCTGCCGGGCCCGGACCAATTCCTACTCGCCGTGCAGACGGGCTTCGACCGCCTTTGCAGCGGCATCGGCGGTGATGCCGAAATGCGGATAAAGCTGCTCGATCGTGCCCGAGGCGCCGAAGCCGTGCATGCCGACGAAGATGCCGTCAGTGCCGATCAGGTGGTCCCAGCCCTGGCGGATGCCGGCTTCGATCGCGACCTTCACCTTGGCGTTGCCGATGGTCTTCCTGCGGTAGTCGTCGCTCTGCTGGTCGAACAGCTCGAAGCAGGGCACCGAGACGACGCGCGTGGGGTGGCCGTGCTTTTCGAGCAGGTCGCGCGCACCGAGCGCGATCTCGACCTCGGAGCCGGTGGCAAAGATCGTCACCACCGCTTCGCCGCCGGCGGCGGCCAGTTCGTAGGCGCCCTGGCTGCTCAGGTTCTTGGCGCTGAATTCGGTGCGCACCGTCGGCAGGTTCTGGCGGGTCAGCGCCAGGGTCGACGGCGTCTTTTCCGATTCGATCGCGATCTGCCAGCATTCCGCCGTCTCGACCGCGTCGGCCGGGCGGAAGACATTGTGGTTGGGAATCGCGCGCAGCGCCGCCAGATGCTCGACCGGCTGGTGGGTCGGGCCGTCCTCGCCGAGGCCGATCGAGTCATGCGTCATGACGAAGATCGAACGGATGCCCATCAGCGAGGCCAGACGCATCGACGGACGGGCGTAGTCGGAGAAGCACATGAACGTGCCGCCATAGGCGATCAGGCCGCCATGCAGCGTCAGCCCGTTGATCGCCGCCGCCATGCCGTGCTCGCGAATGCCGTAGTGGACATAGCGCTGGCCGTAATCGTCCGGCGTGATGTTCTTGGTCTGGCTGGTCTTGGTGTTGTTGGAACCGGTGAGGTCGGCCGAGCCGCCGATGGTTTCCGGCACAGCGCCGTTGATGACTTCCAGCGCCATTTCGGAGGACTTGCGGGTCGCGACCTTCGGCTTGTCGGCCGAGAGCTTCTTCTTGTAGTCGGCGATGACGGCGTCGAAGTTGGAGGGCAGCTTGCCGGCGAGGCGGCGCTCGAATTCGCTCTTGAGCTGGGCGTCGGCCTTGGCCAGGCGACCCTCCCAGTCGGCGCGTGCCTTGGCGCCGCCCTTGCCGACGGCGCGCCAGCCGTCGAGGATGTCGGCGGGAATCTCGAAGGGCGGCGATTCCCAGTTGAAGAATTTGCGCGCGCCGGCGATTTCCTCGGCACCCAGCGGCGAGCCATGCGCCTTGTTGGTGCCGGCCTTGGTCGGGGCGCCGAAGCCGATGGTGGTCTTGCAGGCAATCATCGTCGGCTTGTCGGAATGGCGCGCCGCCTCGATGGCGTAGGCGATGGCTTCCGGATCGGTGCCGTCGATGTGGCTGGCGTTCCAGCCCGAAGCCTGGAAGCGGGCGACCTGGTCGGTGTTGTCGGCCAGCGAGACCGGGCCGTCGATCGAGATGTTGTTGTTGTCCCAGAAGACGATCAGCTTGTTGAGCTTCAGGTGCCCGGCCAGCGCGATGGCTTCCTGGGAGACACCTTCCATCAGGCAGCCGTCGCCGGCCAGCACATAGGTGTAGTGGTTGACGAGGTCGTTGCCGAAGGCGGCGTTCATGATGCGCTCGCCGAGCGCGAAGCCGACCGAATTGGCAAGGCCCTGGCCGAGCGGGCCGGTGGTGGTCTCGATGCCGGCGGCATGGCCGTATTCGGGATGGCCGGCGGTCTTGGAACCGAGCTGGCGGAAATTCTTGATCTGGTCGATCGTCATGTCCTCATAGCCGGTAAGGTAGAGGAGCGAATAGAGCAGCATCGAACCGTGGCCGGCGGAGAGGATGAAGCGGTCGCGGTCGGCCCAGTGCGGGGCCTTGGCGTCGAATTTCAGGAAGCGGCTGAACAGCACAGTGGCGATGTCGGCGCAGCCCATCGGCAGGCCGGGGTGGCCCGAATTTGCCTTCTCGACGGCGTCCATGGCAAGAAATCGGATCGCATTGGCCATCCGGTCATGTTGTTCGCGCGAGCTCATGCTTCCTCCGGGAAATCGGGTTGAGGGCCTTGGGAGAACCCTAGGGAAAGGGTTGCGCGACACATAGCAGGCACGGCCTTTTAGTCAACAAATGGGGGCGGTTTTTGCCGGGCTTGTGGTGCGGTGTTTTTGTATGTCGGGCGCCTTACATTAGCGATAGCGGGGGACAGTCGCGAGAGCTTTGTTGACGCGCCCTTCACCCGGTGCCTAATCTTTCCAAGGTAACGCGTTCTGAATGCGAGCGATTCGGTGATGGGCAGGGCATAGGACGAAGCCATGACCGGGGAAACGACCCTCAAGGAAGTCATCGCCAGGCTCGGCAAAGCCATGGAAGGGCTGGAAAACGCCGTGGCGGCGAAGATCGAGCACGAGCGCGATTATTCGGAAGCCGAGGCCGAGGTGCAGCGGATGAACGCCGACCGCTCGCGCCTGGCGCAGGAGCTCGACAATTCAGAAGCGCGCGCCGAGCGGCTTGAAGATGCCAACAAGGAAGTGTCGCGCCGGCTGGTGACCGCCATGGAAACCATCCGGGCGGTGCTGGACAGGTAGGGCAATGGCACAGGTCACGGTTTCCATCGACGGCAAGCAGTATCGCATGGCCTGCGACGAGGGCCAGGAAGAGCATCTGATCGACCTTGCCGAGCGCTTCGACCGTTATGTCTCGCATCTGAAGGATTCCTTCGGCGAGATCGGCGACCAGAGGCTCACCGTCATGGCCGGCATCATGGTGATGGATGAGCTCTCCGAGCTCGCCAAGCGCGTCAAGGGCATGGAGAGTGAAGTGCTGACGCTGCGCAAGACGCGCGACGAGGCGCTGACCAAAGCCGACAAGAGCGACAGCGTGCTGACCACCGCGCTTGCCGCACTTGCGCAGCGCATGGAAGATCTGGCGACGACGCTGGCGGTGAAGAAGGCTTAAAGCGCGTCGCGCTGAAACGGATTCAGGCGACGCGCTTGGCCCAAAACCGCTATGCACTTTGGGCGACATGCATTGAGCGTCCCATACGGGTCAAACAGCCATCGCCGAAATTCCAGCTGTCTTTTCCAGGAAAAGGCGAAAATTTTCCGCCACTTCAATCACGCTTGCAGACACAAGCCTTTTGAACCAGGCCGCGCGGCGGTATAGAAGGCGGAGCCACGCCGATGGGGTTGTCCCATGCCGGCGACATGTCTCAGGGTAGGGAGCACACCATGAGTCTTCGTATCAACGATATCGCGCCGGATTTCACGGCCGAAACCACGCAGGGAACGGTCAACTTCCATCAATGGATCGGTGACGGCTGGGCGGTGCTGTTCAGCCACCCGAAGAATTTCACGCCCGTCTGCACGACCGAGCTCGGCACCATGGCCGGGCTGGAAGGCGACTTCAAAAAGCGCAACGTCAAGATCATCGGCATTTCCGTCGATCCGGTGTCGAGCCACGACAAGTGGCAAGCCGATATCAAGACCGCTACCGGCCAAACGGTGAACTACCCGCTGATCGGCGACAAGGACCTCAAGGTCGCCAAGCTTTACGAGATGCTGCCGGCGGGCGCGGGCGAAAGCTCGGAAGGCCGCACGCCGGCCGACAATGCCACGGTGCGCTCGGTCTACGTGATCGGCCCGGACAAGAAGATCAAGCTGGTGCTGACCTATCCGATGACGACGGGCCGCAACTTCGACGAGATCCTGCGCGTCATCGATTCCATCCAGCTGACGGCCAAGCACCAGGTGGCGACGCCGGCCAACTGGAAGCAGGGCGACGACGTCATCATCACCGCCGCCGTCTCCAACGAGGATGCGATCAAGCGTTTTGGAGCGTACGAGACGGTGCTGCCGTATCTCAGGAAAACGAAGCAGCCGACGGCGTGAGCCTTTTTCCTTCTCCCCGTTCACGGGGAGAAGGTGCCGAAGGGCGGATGAGGGGCGGCGCGGCGCTCGATGATTGGCGCGCCAAATCCACAAGCCCCGCCCGTGAATCGATAACCCCGCAGCGTCGGCGCTGCCCCTCATTGCCCTGACCGTCCTTCGCAGCAGCTGCGCTGCGGCTACGGAGGGTGGACCGGGCATTTCTCCCCCGTATAGTGACGGCGAGAAAGGGCTGCTCCGCCGCTTTCGCCAAACAAAAAAGGCGGCGCCGAAGCGTCGCCTTTTCATTTATGCCTTGAGCTGGGTCAAGCCGCCGGCTGCGCCTCGATGGTGCGCAGCGCCTGGGTCTGGCGCTTGGCGGCGGCCTTGACCGCATCCTGCACCTTCTCGAAGGCGCGCACCTCGATCTGGCGCACGCGCTCGCGGCTGATGTCGAATTCGGCCGACAGCTCTTCCAAGGTCAGCGGCTCTTCGGCCAGACGACGCGCCTCGAAGATGCGCCGCTCGCGGTCGTTGAGCACGGACAGAGCACCCGACAGCATGCCGCGCCGGTTTTCCAGCTCGTCCTGCTCGATCAGCATCTCTTCCTGGCTTTCATGGTCGTCGACCAGCCAGTCCTGCCATTCGCCGGACTCGCCTTCGCTCGCCCGGATCGGGGCGTTGAGCGAAGCGTCGCCCGACAGGCGGCGGTTCATCGACACCACTTCGGCCTCGGAGACGTTGAGGCGGGTGGCGATCTCGGCGATCTGGTCGGGCTTCAAGTCGCCATCGTCAAGCGCCTGGATCTTGCCCTTCACCTTGCGCAGGTTGAAGAACAGGCGCTTCTGGTTGGCGGTAGTGCCCATCTTGACCAGACTCCACGAGCGCAGGATGTATTCCTGGATCGAGGCCTTGATCCACCACATGGCATAGGTGGCGAGCCGGAAACCACGCTCCGGTTCGAATTTCTTCACGGCCTGCATGAGGCCGACATTGCCTTCCGAGATCACTTCGCCGATCGGCAGGCCGTAGCCGCGATAGCCCATGGCGATCTTGGCGACGAGCCGCAAATGGCTGGTGACGAGCTTGTGGGCAGCCGAAGTGTCCTGATGCTCGGCATAACGCTTGGCGAGCATGTACTCTTCCTGCGGCTGAAGCATCGGAAAGCGGCGGATTTCTTCCAGGTAACGGGCGAGACCGCCTTCACCGGAAACGATACTGGGTAATGATTGGGCCATGATAGCGCCCCTCTCTCTTTGGAGTGGATGCCCCCGAAACGCGGCGGGCATTCGACGCGGATGCCAAAGGCTCATCCGCGACAACCTGTGTATATAGGAACAAAACCAGAAAAGACAGGCATTTGTTCAACGCTAAACAGTCTGTCACGCTGAAGTGAACAACGCCGGTCAGGTTTTTTGATGGCTGGTTTGCAGCTTGTTCGTGGCGGGTCGGCTCAGAGTTTTCGGAAGTCGCCGACGAGTACCTCCATGTCTCCCGGCATCGGCGCTTCGAACCTCATCGTCAGATGGGTGGTCGGATGCCGGAATTCAAGGAGCCAGGCGTGCAGGGCTTGCCGGGGAAAGGCATTGACCTTGCCTTTCAAGGGTTCGGGCAGCCGGTTGGCCTTGGTGCGGAAGGCTTGCCCGTAATCCGGGTCGCCGATCACGGGGTGGCCGATATGGGCCATGTGGACGCGGATCTGGTGGGTGCGGCCGGTCTCCAGCCGGCATTCGATCAGGCTGGCGGTGGCGAAAGCCTGCTGTCCTTCGCCGAAGCGCTCGACGACGCTGAAATGGGTGACGGCGTGGCGGGCATCGTCGCGGCCCTCGGGCACGACCGCGCGGCGAACGCGGTCGGCGGCCCGGCCCAGGGCTGCATCGATGGTGCCGGTTGGCCGCTGCGGAATGCCCCAGACCAGCGCCAGATAGGCGCGCTCTAGATCGCCGGCGCGGCCGTGGTCGGCAAAAGCCTCCGACAAAGCCTTGTGGGCGCGGTCGGTCTTGGCCACGACCATGACGCCGCTGGTCTCCTTATCCAGCCGGTGCACGATGCCCGGCCGCCTGACGCCGCCGATGCCGGACAGGCTGTCGCCGCAATGGTGGATCAGCGCGTTGACCAGCGTGCCGGTCCAGTTGCCGGCGCCGGGATGGACGACCAGCCCCGCCGGCTTGTTGATGACGATCAGCTCGTCGTCCTCGTAGAGGATGTCGAGGGCAATGTCCTCGCCTTGCGGCTCGGCGGGCTCCGGCGCGGGCACAAGAATCTCGATGCGCTCACCGGTGGTCAGCTTGCGCTTGGCTTCCAGCACCGGCTTGCCGGCGATGGAGACCGCGCCTTGTTTGATCAGTGCCTGCACGCGGCTGCGCGAGAGCTCGGGCCCGAGCCGGGCAGCGAGCCACTGGTCGAGACGCTGGCCGGCGGCATCCGCGCCGGCATCGAGCGCGACGGCTTCGCCCTCCTCGGATACATCTCCCGCCAATATCTGCCCTATCAATGTCGGGGTGTCTTCGTTATGAGCGCTCATCGAAACCCGTTGCGGATTGCTTAGCCATGGCCCGGCCCCTTGCCGAAGAAGATGAGGAAAAGCCGCTCGACCCCGCGGCCGAAAACGTGCGCCGGAAGCTCGTTCGCTTCATGATCGTCAATCTCGGCCTTCTGTTCCTCGCCCTTATGGTGGTGATCGGCGTGCTTGTCTACAAAGCCCGCAACGCGCCGGTGGTCGGCTCGGCACCCGCCGGCGAGGTCCAGGTTCCGGCCGGCATGCCGCTCTCGGGCGACATCGTGCTTCCCGTGGGCGCCAAGGTGGTCAGCCAGTCCTTGTCCGGCAACCGCCTGTCGATCGATGCCGAGCTGGCGGACGGCAGCCGTTCGATCTTCGTCTACGACATCGCCGAACGCCGCGTGATCGGCCAGTTCCCAATTCGCACCAAATGAGCCCGCAACACATTAGCGGCTTCGCCAAGCACCGCAGCGTTGCGACCGTCGCGCTGGTCGTCGGCAATTATGACGAGGCGGTTCGCTGGTATGTCGAGCGGCTCGGTTTCACGCTGAGCGAGGATGTCGACCTCGGCAACGGCAAGCGCTGGGTCACCGTTGCGCCGGCGAACGGCCAGGGCGCGAGGCTGCTCCTGGCGGAAGCATCCGGCGAGGAGCAGGCAAGCCGCATCGGCAACCAGACAGGCGGCCGGGTGTTTCTGTTCCTCGAAACCGACGATTTTTCCCGCGACCATCAGGCGATGCTCGGCAAAGGCGTCGAGTTCCGCGAGGCACCGCGCCATGAGGCCTACGGCACGGTGGCCGTCTTTGCCGATCTCTACGGCAATCTCTGGGACCTGATCGAGCCGAAACGGCAGGGCTGATCACCGCCGTTTGGCAAAGCGCGCGAAGCGGTCGAAAGCCCAGTTGCTTTTTCGCGGCCGCCAGCCTATGTAGCCGGTTCTTGAGCGCGCCCATCGTCTAGCGGTCAGGACACCGCCCTCTCACGGCGGGAACAGGGGTTCGATTCCCCTTGGGCGTACCAACAAAATCAAGCACTTAGCCTATCTCTCCAAAAGGCGGTCGAATATCCGTCGAATACACGGCATTGGATGCGTACGGACGAAGCAGCCGTTCGCCCTCACAGCCCGTGCCTAGGGTGGCGAGAAACCCTTGGACAAAATTGGCTAACAAGCTGTCATTCCGGCTCAGTGGCTAGGGCGCGGACTCATTAGCACGCAGCCAAATTCGCATTGATGCGAGTTTGACGAACGCCAGATTGCATCCATGATCCGGTCCCAGACGCCAGCCCGCCGGCACCGAACGAAGCGATTGTAACAAGTGGTGCGGGGACCGTAGTTCTTCGGCAGGTCGCGCCATGGCGCACCAGAACGCAGTACCCAAAAGATGCCATTGAGCACGCGGCGGTCATTTACGCGCCGAACGCCGCGCGGCCTTGTTCGGCAGCATCGGTTTGAGCCCATCGGGAGCGCCGTTTCCGCTCGCCAATGTGGTAGACTCTATCCTCGGCCTGAGGACGCATAGCTCGGAAGAGAGTCTCGTGCGGCCGAACGAGGGAAACCGCCCATGCCCACTTTGCAGCCCGTGGATCGGTTGGAATTTCAGATCCTGATCGACAATCTGACCGATAGCTTGTCCACGGCCCCGCCGAATGTCACGCTTGAGTGGACGGCACTTATGCGGGCGGGCATGCGACAATTGTCCGGCCGCTGCCAATGTTGTGCGAATCACGGCTTGGCAGTCGTCGTCAAAGCGTTTCGCGGCGCAGCGAGCCGCGTTGTTCTGTTCGATGCCGGTCCGGTGGAGTTCGCGGTCGAATACAATGGGACCCGGCTGGGCATCGACTTCGCCAGTATCGATGCTGTGGTGCTCTCGCACGGGCACTGGGACCACGCCGGCGGGCTGCCGATTGCGTTTGACCTCATCACCAAAGCAAACGGCGGCCGCGCGATTCCCTGCTATTTGCACCCCGGCATGTTCCGCCAGCGCGCCTTGCCGCTCACGGGCGGCGGATTACTTCCCATCCGCGAGATCCCCTCGCCGGACGATCTCGCTGCGAAGGGAGCCGTCCCGGTCGTCACGACTGAGGCGCAAGTCCTGCTTGACGATATGTTTCTGGTCAGCGGCGAGATTCCCCGCATGACGAGCTACGAGAAGGGGTTCCCCGGCCACAAGCGGCGGAGTGAGGACGGCCAATCTTGGGAAGATGATCCGCTCATCATGGACGAGCGCTTTCTGGCCGTTCACGTGGGCGGCAAAGGCATTGTCGTACTCACGGCCTGCTCGCACGCAGGTATCATCAACGTCCTCAAACATGCGCAGTCCAGTTTCCCGGCGATCCCGCTCTATGCTGTTGCTGGCGGCTTCCACTTGGCGGGCGGCAACGAGAAGATCATTGCCGAATCCGTGCGCGACATCGGAACGTTCGGCCTTACCTTGATCGCGCCGGGCCATTGCACGGGCTGGCGGGCGGTGAATGCCCTCGCGAACGCCTATGGTGACAGCACCGTGGCACCCTTGGCCGTCGGAAAGATATTCGCAATCTGACGCGCGAGCATTCCAAACGTGAGGCCTCGACTGCAGCTCCTGGTCCTTCGCGCCGACGATGGCGACGCCTCGCAATCTCAGTGAAGGCTCGGTGCTTCTGGCGTAACGTCCCGGATTGAATTAGCATCCCCTCATCGACGCTCCGGCCGCAAACCGACAAGATGCGGAACGCCGAGCGCAGGGAAGTGAAGCGGGCGGCGGTCACGTGCCAAGCGCTGATCCAAAGGCGGCTGGGCATCTGAAAAACTCGCCAGCCGGCAAGGCGCAAATGCAGGCGGGGAGGAACCGATGCAAAAACTGCAGTCACAAGGCGTTCATCACATCACGCTGGTCGGCGCCGGGCGTCAGACCTCGATCGACTTCTGGGAGGGCGTGCTCGGCATGCCTTTCATCTTCGAGCAGCCCAATCTCGACAAGGCGAGCGAAAGCCATCTCTATTTCGATCCGGGCGACGGGCGGCTGATCACGGTATTCACCGACGAGAGCCGGACTCCAGTCAAGCGGCGGACGCCGACCGATATCGGCTGCGTCCACCACATCGCGTTCTCGGTGTCGCGGGTCACCTTCCTGCAGGCGGTCGAGCGGCTTGAGGAGCGCGGCATCAAGCACAGCGGCGTCAAGGATCGCGGCTTCATGGATTCGATTTATTTCGAGGATCCGCTGGGACTGTTGATCGAGCTTGCGTCCTACCGCTTCGAGCCGCCGGCCGGCTTCACCCATGCCGACGTGCTGATGGAGGCGCACAAGATCCGTGTGACGCTCGGCGACTACAACATCACCGAACTCCACCTTGCCGATGCCATCCAGGCGCTGGTCGAGCGGTCGCGCGAAACCTTGTCGGAAAACAGGGCGGCAAAAAATCCATACTAACCAGCTCAGAGGGAGGACCAAAATGGCAAAGGCTGCAACGAAGAGCGCGAAGAAGCCCGCGGCCAAGGCCGCGGCAAAGCCAGTGGCAAAAGCCGCACCCAAGGTGGCGGCAAAGGCCGCGTCCAAGGCGACGGCAAAAGCCGCGCCTAAAGCCAAAGCGAAGCCGGCTAAGAAGCCGGGCGTAAAACTCAGCATGCTGAGGCCAAGCGTCAACAACATGACGGTGCGGGTGTTCGCGCGCGCGGCCGGGCTCGATCCCGCGGAGACCGACGCCTGGGGCCATACGCGCTCGCCGGAGTTCCTGGCGCGCAATCCGGCGCATCTGACGCCGATGATCGAGGACAAGGGCCTGCCGCGCGGCGTGTTGTGGGAAAGCTGCGCCATCATGCAATATCTCGCCAACAAGCATGGGCTGGAGAAGTTCTATCCGAAGGCGCCGGCCAAGCGGGCCATGGTAGACAGCGCCATGTTCTACCTCGTCGGCACGCTTTATCCTTATGTCGCCAGAGCCACCTATCCGGCGCTCGGCTTCCCGCAATATGCCGGCGAGGTCGGCCACAGCGATGCCCATCCGGAGAAGAAATCGGAAGCGCAGAAGGCCGCGATGGCCGCGATCGCCGAGCCGCTGGAGGTGTTTCACTCTTTCTTCCGCGACGGCAAACCGTTCATCGGCGGCAAGAATCCGTCGATCGCCGATATCCGGCTCGCGGCAACGCTCGAATTCCTGGCCGTCATCGACTACGCGCTGCCCAAATGGGCGAAGGAGTACATGGCGGCGCTGGAGAAGAAGCTCGGCAAGGCTTATGCGGAACCGGCCGGCGACGTGCGCGGCTATATCGCGCATGTGAAATCGCAGGCCAGGGCGTAGCAGCCCCCGATGCCCGCCACTCGCTTTAAGGTTTCGTTTACCTAAGGCCTTTCTACTGGTCGCAGTCCTCGCCGCGACCACGGATGTACTGGCGCCATGACGAGGCAAGGGAAAGGTCGGCTCCGTGCCGGCCTTTTGCTTTTTAGCGCAATCACGACTGTATGATTGCGTCGCCGACGGGCAGGCCGAATTGCTGTTGTCATCCTCGTCATGGATCGTACGATGCCGTCAGGCGGCTGAGCGATGGCAACGACGAACCCGCGATGAACACGGCAAGATCCTTGATGATTGCGGGCGCGCTGTTGGTTGCGCCCTTTCCATCGGTGGCCGCATCGCTCAACAGCATGAACGAAGTCGGCGCCGCCATGCTCGCCTGCTGGACACCGCCGGCCAATTCCGAGAATTCCTCGGTCACGCTCAGCTTCAGCTTCAAGCGCGACGGCACGCTGATCGGGCCGCCGAGAACGACCGCTATTCATGTCAGCGGCGACGACAAGGCGCGCAAGGCCTATGTCGATGCGGCGACCAAGGCGCTCAATGACTGCCTGCCGCTCAGCTTTTCGCCGTCGCTGGCGCAAGGCGTTGCGGGCAACGTCTTCACGCTGCAGTTCAACTCGCCAAAGAAATAAACGGCAGGCTTGACGTCTATCTTTGAGGCAATTCCGGACGGAAGGCTACGGCGAAGGCGCCGAGCCCAACCGTGTGCCACTTTTCCTGGAATTGCTCTCAGGTCAAGTTGCGCGCGCGCCTGAGTTGGGCGTGCTTTTCCAACTCCGGCATCTCGAAGACGTAGTCGCTCCAGGCGGAGTCCGGAATCTGCCCGGCCAGATAACAATCCAGCAGAAGGCTTTGTTCGGCGGTAAGGGGTCTCGGCGTCTGCTCATGATCCAGCCCAAGCGAATGGATCAGGTTCCTGGTCAGGCCAGAGACGGTGAAGTGAATGGACATCTTCAGTCTCCACTGCGTGCGCGGATCACATCAGCGCCAACAACGTCCGTCACCGGCCAAAAGTTTCATCAGCAATCCGTGATCGCGTCGCAGACTCAAGCGGATCTCGCCCGGTACCGGACCGAAGTGCAGCGCCAGATCGTCAGCATCGGCAATTCCGGCCGCGGCTCAGGATTGCAGGCCAGATATGCTGATTCGAATTGATCCGGCGTCGTTCTTAAAGCGCGTCGCGCTGAACCGGATTCAGGCGACGCTCTTTAAGTCTTTGTTTTGATGCATGTCGTTGTCCCAGAACTGCTGCACACTTCTGGGCGACATGCTGCAAGGCACTAGGTCGGTGCTGCCTGACGGATTGAAGCAAACTATTCGCAGACGACGCGATGGCGCTTGCCGTTTTCGCCGACATCCCTGCAGGTGAGGGGTTTCTGCTCGACGGAAGACGCATCAGGCAGTTCCTGGCTCAAGGATGGCTTGGCCGAAGCGGGCCTGGAATAGCGCCGGACAGCGGGGCTCGGCGGCGCGCTCGGCGGCAGAGGAAACACGTCCGACGCGATCTGCCTCGACGCGGTCGTTCCCGGCGGCGTCCTGTCCCAGACACGCCTGACGTCCATCCGGCTTGGAACGATCACCGTGCCGTCGTCACTGCGCGCGCAACCGCCCGCTGCAAGCAACGCCGGGCACAGGATGAAAGCAGCGATTCGACCGAACATTAGCAATACCTCAGGCACCTTATAATGCGTCGTTGCCTTGTTCGCCAACGGGCGGAATACCGCAGCCGGCGCCGCGATCGAATTACTTCAATGGCATCGGACGGCGGTGGCTGCAATCATTATGGTTAGCGGATCGTTAATGCTTGTCGGGCACATTTCCGCCGGCGAACCGGCGCGGTTCGGCCTTGGGGGTGGCAATGGCGGATACGGACGGGACTGTCGGGGCGGACAGCGCGCGGGATTTCAACAAGGCGGCGGACATGCGCGGCAACGGGGTCTCCCTCGGTGAGGGCCGCGATGTGGCCATGACTTCGCAGGCGCCCGCCAATCTGAGCCTGATGGTCGATTCGATGCCGATCGGCGTCATTGTTCTCGATGCCGAATTGCGGGCGGAGGTGGTCAACCGGGCATTCTACGACTTCTGGAAGATCGATCCGCGGCGCGCGCCGGCCGGGAGCCGCTTTCGCGACCTCATGGAAGCCAGCCGCGACGCCGATCCGTTCGGCGGCGAGGAGCAGGCCTGGCAAAGCCACGTCGCCGAACGCGAGGCCGAAATCCGGGCCGGCGCCGCAGGCTCCAGGCAGTTGCCGCGCAAGGACGGCCGCACGCTGATCGCCTCGCTGGCGGCGCTTCCCGGCGGCAAACGGCTGATCTCCTATGTCGACATCACCGACATGAAACAGCGCGAGACAGAAGCCGAGGATGCACGCAGGAACCTCGCCACCGTGCTGGAGTCGCTGCCGGCCGGCGTCATCATCTACGACCGCGACGACCGCTTCGTCTTCGCCAACCGCAAGCTGCAGGATACGCTGCCCGCGCTGCAACCGGCCTGGCAGCCGGGCCGCACCTTCCGCGAGGCGCTGGCGCTCGGCCATCGCGTCGGCTATTTCCGCTCGAGCGGCGACACCGAGATCGACAGCCTGCATGGCGTCGACACCGAGCGTTGGCTTGACGCCATGCTCAGGCGGTACCGTTTGCCGAGCTCTTCCTACGAACGCCTCAACTCCGACGGGCGCTGGTACCAGGTTTATGACATGCGCACCGACGACGGCACGTTCATCGGCGTGCGTGTCGATATCACCGATATCAAGGCTCGCGAGAAGGCGTTGCGTGACTCCATGCGCCAGATCGACCTCTACCGGCACGTGATGGACGAGCTGCCCGTGGCCGCCTTCATCAAAGCCGACGATCTCAGCATAGAATTCGTCAACAAGGCCTGGTGCTCGCTGACCGGCCTTCCCAAGGAAGAGGTGATCGGCAAGACGGATCGCGCGCTCTTCGCCACGGAAGAAGCTGACGGCTTCAGCAGTGACGACACCGAAGTTGTGACGACCGGCGCGGGACGCGAGGTCGAGGAGGCTGTCACCCATCGCGACGGCACGGTGCGGCAATTGATGACGCGCAAGAGCCGGCTGGTGGCGACCGACGGCTCGGTGCATCTGGTCGGCTCCAGCACCGACATCACCGACGTCAAAGCGCGCGAGCAGGCGCTCAAGAAAAGCATGAGCGAGAACGAGGTGTTCCGCAGCCTCATCGACAACGTACCGGTGTCGATCTACGCCAAGCGCTCGGACCTCCGGCAGTTCTACGTCAACAAGGGTTGGAGCGATCTGACAGGCTTCAGCAAGGAAGAGGCCGTCGGCAAGACCGATGTCGAGATATTCGGCGCGGACGGCGAAGCGTTCATCGCCGGCGACCTTGCCGTGCTGCGCACCGGCGAAACGCAGGAGATCGAAGAGACGGTGACGATGCCGGACGGCAGCGTCAGACACCAGTTCGCGCGCAAGGGCGCTATGATCGCCTCCGATGGCTCGCTCTATCTCATAGGCTCCACCACCGACATCACCGAGCTCAAGCAGCGCGAGGCCGAGCTCAGCGAGGCGCGCCGGCGCGCCGTGCTCGCGGACCGGGCCAAGTCGGAATTCCTTGCCAATATGAGCCACGAGATCCGTACGCCGATGAACGGGGTCCTTGGAATGGCCGAGCTGCTGGCAAAGTCGGACCTCGATCCGAAGCAGAAAACCTTCACCGATATCATCGTCAAATCCGGCAACGCGCTGCTCACCATCATCAACGACATCCTCGACTTCTCCAAGATCGATGCCGGCCAGCTGGTGCTCGACCCGGCGCCGTTCAATCTCGCCGAAGCGATCGAGGACGTGGCGACGCTGGTGTCGACGCGCGCCAAGGAGAAGGACCTCGAGCTCATCGTCCGCGTGCAGCCGGGGCTCGACAGGCAGTTCGTCGGCGATGTCGGCCGCGTCAGGCAGATCGTCACCAACCTGCTCGGCAACGCGGTGAAGTTCACCGACGAGGGCCATGTTCTGGTCGACGTCACGGGCGAGCGGGTTCCTGCGGGAACGAGGCTCACCATCTCGGTCACCGACACCGGCATCGGCATCCCGGACGACAAGCTGAAGCTGGTGTTCGAGAAGTTCAGCCAGGTCGACACCTCCTCGACCAGGCGGCACGAAGGCACCGGGCTTGGCCTTGCCATCACCTCGCGGCTGGTCGAGATGATGGGTGGCGCGATCGGCGTCGACAGCGCCGAAGGCAAGGGTTCGACCTTCTGGTTCACCGTCACGCTGCCCAAGGCCGAGCAGGGCGGGCAGCGCATCATGCCGGTCGACGTCACCGGTGCCCGCGTGCTCATCGTCGACGACAATGCCGTCAACCGCTCGATCCTGAGCGAGCAGATGGCGTCGTGGACGTTCGATTCCTGCGCAGCCGAAAGCGGCGCCGAAGGGTTGAAGGTGCTGATTGCCGCCGCCGCCTATGGCGTGCCGGTCGATTGCGTCGTGCTCGACTACCAGATGCCCGGCATGACCGGCGCCGAGATGGCGCGCATCGTGCGCAGCACCGCGGGCCTGGCGCACACGCCGATCATCATGCTGACCTCGGTCGACCAGTCGCTTGCCAACACCGCCTATCGCGACCTCGGCATCGATGCGCAGCTGATCAAGCCCGCGCGCTCCTCGATCCTGCTGGAAACGCTCGTCGCGACCATCCAGCGCCATCGCCACTCCAGCGGCGCGGCGCACCCAGCCGTCGGCCCATCGCAAGCCGCGCCGGCGCCGACGGCGGCATCGGACCGCGCCATGCTGCAGCCGCCACCGGTGCGCGCGCGTCCACGCCCTGCCGATGCGGAGCGCGGGCTCGACATCCTCGTCGCCGAGGACAATGAGGTGAACCAGCTGGTGTTCACCCAGATCCTTGGCGAGACCGGTTATCGCTTCGAGATCGTCGGCAACGGCCGCAAGGCGCTCGATGCTTTCGGCAAGCTCAATCCGCGCATGATCCTGATGGATGTGTCGATGCCGGAAATGAACGGGCTGGAGGCGACGGGCGCCATTCGCCGGCTCGAGCAGGACATGGGCACGCATGTGCCGATCGTCGGCGTCACCGCGCATGCGCTGAAGGGCGACCGCGAACGCTGCCTGGAGGCCGGCATGGACGATTACCTGCCGAAGCCGATCAGTCCGCGGGCGTTGCTCGAAAAGCTCGATCGCTGGCTGGGATCCGACGCCGAGGCACGGCGCAACGCCGGCTAACGACACGAACTCCGGCGGCCGCTGCCCGCGAGAGGCTGACGTATGCGTATGGTGCGATCGCACCATTCCAAAGCGAAGGCCAAGTCAGGACAATAGCCCTATCGATTCCGCCTTTCGGTTACGGGCGGGAGCGGCGACCGCCGGCATGGAACAGCGTCGACTCTACCCCAACGGACCTGTTTTCGGCGATGGCCAGGCCATGATCCGCTCTGGCATTCAGGCAACGCGCTCTCGTCCGGATTTTATTTCCCGGCGGCCGTGACCCGGCCGCCGGGATAAATTTTGTTTCAAAAGTCAGACAAGTTGCTGATTCCCGCGGCAAACTCCGGATGGCCCCGAGAGGCCGCCCGAGGCCTCTTCCGACGTCACCGTTCAGCCGTTACCGGGCTGACATGAAACTGTCATGCGACTGTAATAATCGAAGGCTATTGCCCTCGTCAGGCGCCGACAGAAATGGGCGCCGAGAGACCATCTTCCGAACAGGAGCAGGCCACATGAGACACTTCATCCGCTCGGCGGCCGTTGCGATTGCAATCGCTGCGGCATCAACCCTTAGCATCTCCGCCGCGATGGCTGCCGACATTTCCGGCGCCGGCGCCACCTTCCCCTATCCGATCTACGCAAAGTGGGCTGACGCCTACAAAAAGGAAACCGGCATCGGTCTCAACTACCAGTCGATCGGCTCCGGCGGCGGCATCAAGCAGATCAAGGCCAAGACGGTTACCTTCGGCGCTACCGATGCGCCGCTGAAGGGCGAGGACCTCGATGCCACCGGGCTGGCGCAGTTCCCGATGGTGATGGGCGGCATCGTTCCGGTCGTCAACCTCAAAGGCGTCAAGCCGGGTGAACTGGTGCTGGACGGCCCGACGCTGGCCGACATCTTCGTCGGCAAGATCACCAACTGGAACGACGCGGCGATCAAGAAGCTCAATCCCGACGCCAAGCTGCCCGACCAGGCGATCGCCGTTGTCCACCGCTCCGACGGCTCGGGCACGACGTTCAACTTCAGCTACTATCTCGCCGACGTCAGCGCCGACTGGAAGTCGAAGGTCGGTGTCAACACCGCGCTCGAATGGCCGGTGGGCATCGGCGCCAAGGGCAACGAAGGCGTCGCCAACAACGTCGCGCAGACCGGCGGCGCCATTGGCTACGTCGAATATGCCTACGCCAAGCAGAACAAGCTTACCTATACCGACCTGATCAACAAGGACGGCAAGAAGGTCGAGCCGACGGCGGCAGCGTTCTCGGCTGCCGCGGCCAATGCCGACTGGAGCTCGAAGCCGGGCTACGGCGTCATCCTGGCCAACCAGACGGGCGCGGAATCCTGGCCGATGACCTCCGCCACCTGGATCCTCGTCTACAAGAAGCCCGACGACGCGGCGGCCACGACCGAAGCGCTCAAATTCTTCGCGTGGTCCTACGCCAAGGGCGACGAGATGGCCGGCGCACTGGACTACGTCCCGATGCCCGACGCGGTCGTGAAGAGCGTCGAGGAAATGTGGGGCAAGGACATCGTCGACAAGGACGGCAAGCCGCTCTATTCCGGCACGTAATCCTACGGAACGAGGGAGGGCGCTTCCGGCGCCCTCCCGTCTCTCTTTCGAGATGCGAGGGGCTAGATGACTGCCGTTTCCGAAGCCGCGACAATGTCCGCCCTGCGGACCAGGGAAGCGACGGTGCGTCGTTTCGCCTTCACCGATACGGTCTTCCGGGCGGCCACGCGCGCATCCGCCATCCTCGTGCTGGTTCTCCTCGGCGGGGTCGCCATCTCACTGATCGCCGGATCGTGGGAAGCGCTGTCGAAATTCGGCGTATCCTTCCTGACGACCGAATCCTGGAATCCGGTCACCGAGAATTTCGGCGCTTTGGCGCCCATCTATGGCACCGTCGTCACCTCGGCCATCGCCATCATCATCGCCGTGCCGATCGGTATAGGCATCGCCGTCTTCCTGACCGAGCTCTGCCCGCGCCCGCTCAGGCGCCCGATCGCCATCGCGGTCGAGCTGCTCGCAGGCATTCCCTCGATCATCTACGGCATCTGGGGCCTGTTCGTCTTCGCGCCGTTCCTGCAGACGACGGTCCAGCCCTTCGTCATCTGGCTCTTCAACGGCATCCCCGGCCTCAACAGCCTGTTTGCCGGCCCGCCCTACGGCATCGGCCTGCTGACCTCGTCGCTGATCCTCGCCATCATGGTGCTGCCGTTCATCACCTCGATCACCAAGGACGTGTTCGACACCGTGCCGGCGGTGCTGAAGGAATCGGCATACGGTATCGGCTGCACGACCTGGGAAGTGACCCGGCGCGTGACCATCCCCTATACCCGCGTCGGCATCATGGGCGGCGTCATGCTCGGCCTCGGCCGCGCGCTCGGCGAGACGATGGCCGTGACCTTCGTCATCGGCAACGCGCATCGCATCAGCGCCTCGCTGTTTGCGCCGGGCACGACGATCTCGGCGACGATCGCCAATGAATTCACCGAGGCAGATGGCGCGCTTTACACGTCCTCGCTGGTGGCTCTCGGCCTGATCCTGTTCATCATAACCTTCATCATCCTCGCGCTCGCACGCTACATGCTGTTGCGCATCGATAGCCGCACGGGAGCCTGATCGATGTCGACAGCCGCATCGCTTCACCAAAGCCGCAAGCGCAAGAATGCCGTGATGATGGCGCTATGCGTCGTCGCGGCGGGCATCGGCCTTGCCTGGCTGGCGCTGATCCTCGGCGCCCTGCTCTACAAAGGGCTCTCCGGACTATCGCCGGCCGTGTTCACGCAAATGACCCCGCCGCCCGGCGATGCCGGCGGCCTGCTCAACGCCATCTACGGCAGCATCATGATGACCATCATCGGCATCGTCGTCGGCACGCCGATCGGCGTGCTGGCCGGCACCTACATGGCCGAATATGGTCGCTTCTCGAAGCTCACCACGGTGGTGCGCTTCATCAACGACATCCTGTTGTCGGCGCCCTCGATCATCGTCGGCCTGTTCGTCTATGAGCTGTTGGTGCGGCCGATGGGGCACTTCTCGGCGATTGCCGGCGCCGTCGCGCTGTCCATCCTGGTGATCCCCGTCGTGGTGCGCACCACCGAGGACATGCTCAACCTTGTGCCCAACGCGCTGCGCGAGGCGGGCACCGCCATCGGCGCGCCGCGCTGGGTGGTGATCCGCTCGGTCGCCTATCGCGCCGCAATGTCAGGCATCGTCACCGGCATCCTTTTGGCGATCGCCCGCATCTCCGGCGAGACGGCGCCGCTTCTCTTCACCGCGCTCAACAACCAGTTCTGGTCGAGCAATCTCAATGCCCCGATGGCCAGCCTGCCGGTGACCATCTTCCAGTTCGCTCTCAGCCCCTATGAAGAATGGCAGCAACTGGCCTGGACGGGCGCACTCATAATCACACTGACGGTTCTCGGGCTGAGCATCATCGCCCGCAGCCTAACCGGACGCAGAGAGGACAGATGAAACCGATGTTGTCCACCGACCTGAACGTAGCCGACACGACCGTCGAGAAGGCCAAGATCGAGGTCAAGAACCTCAACTTCTACTATGGCCAGTCGAAGGCGCTGAAGGACATCAACCTGTCCCTGCCCGAGCGCAGCGTGACCGCTTTCATCGGGCCGTCGGGCTGCGGGAAGTCGACGCTGCTGCGCGTGCTCAACCGCATCTACGAGCTCTATCCGAAGCAGAGCGCGGAAGGGCAGGTGATGCTAGACGGCAAGAACATCCTCGACCGCTCGCAGGACCTCAACCTGCTGCGCACCAAGATCGGCATGGTGTTCCAGAAGCCGACGCCGTTCCCGATGTCGATCTACGAAAACATCGCCTTCGGCGTCAGGCTCTATGAGAAGATCAGCAAGGCCGAGATGGACAGCCGCGTCGAGCAGGCGCTGAAGCGCGCCGCGCTCTGGACCGAGGTCAAGGACAAGCTCAACGCCAGCGGCCTGAGCCTTTCCGGCGGCCAGCAGCAGCGCCTGTGCATCGCCCGCACCGTGGCGGTGAAGCCGGAAGTCATCCTGCTCGACGAACCGGCCTCGGCGCTCGATCCGCTGTCTACCGCCAAGATCGAGGAACTGATCGACGAGTTGCAGGTCGACTACACGATCGTCATCGTCACCCACAACATGCAGCAGGCGGCGCGCGTGTCGCGGCAGACGGCGTTCATGTATCTCGGCGAGCTGGTGGAGTTCGACCGGACCGAGAAGATCTTCACCTCGCCGCGCGAGAAGCGCACGCAGGACTATATCACCGGCCGCTTCGGCTGAGTTCATCGAGGACATCAATATGGCCGAACATACCGTCGCCTCCTTCGACGAGGATTTGAGGCAGATCAGCCGGCTTATAAACGACATGGGCGATCTCGCCGGCTCCATGGTCGGCGCTTCGACCAGGGCACTGCTCGAGACCGACAATGCGCTGGCACAGCGCGTCGTCTCCGACGACGCCATCATGGACGCGCGTCAGCGCGAGCTTGACGACCGCGCCATCACACTGATCGCCAAGCGGCAGCCGATGGCGGACGATCTTCGCCACGTGGTCGGCTCGATCCGCATGGCGGGCGACCTCGAACGCATCGGCGACCTTGCCAAGAACATCGCCAAGCGCGTCGGTTCGGTAGGCGTCAGCGCGGCGCCGCGCGACCTCACGCATTCGATCGATTCCATGGCGCAGCTGGTGCTGATCCAGGTCCAGGCCGTGATCCAGGAATATACGGTGGGCGATGCCACGGCGCTGGCCAAGCTTCGCAACGACGACGAGCGCATCGACGTCAAATACACCTCCGTCTTCCGCGAGCTCCTGACCTATATGATGGAGGACCCGCGCAACATCACCGCTTGCACGCATCTTCTGTTCTGCGCCAAGAATCTCGAACGCATCGGCGACCATGTGACCAACATCGCCGAGAACGCTTACTATGTGCTGACCGGCATGCAATTGCCCGCGAATCGCCCGAAGCAGGACGAGACGGCAATGTCGGCGCCGGCGGCCTGACAAGGGTAACCTGCAATGATCGCGCCACGCATCATGGTGGTGGAGGACGAGGAGCCGCTGGGGGTGCTGCTCCGCTACAATCTCGAATCCGAGGGTTACCAGGTCGAAGTGGTGACCCGCGGCGACGAGGCCGAAATCCGCCTTCAGGAAAACGTTCCCGACCTGCTCGTGCTCGACTGGATGGTGCCGGCCGTTTCCGGCATCGAGCTTTGCCGGCGCCTCAGGATGCGGCCCGAGACCGAGCGGCTGCCGATCATCATGCTGACGGCGCGCGGCGAGGAAAGCGACCGCGTGCGCGGCCTCTCGACCGGCGCCGACGACTATCTGGTCAAGCCGTTCTCGACGCCGGAGTTCATGGCCCGCGTCAAGGCGCTGCTACGCCGCGCCAAGCCGGAGGTGCTGTCCAGCGTGCTCAAGGTCGGCGACATCGTGCTCGACCGCGAATCGCATCGCGTCTACCGCAAGAAGAGCGAGATCAGGCTCGGCCCGACCGAGTTCCGGCTGCTCGAATTCATGATGCGGCATCCCGGCCGGGTATTCTCGCGCAGCCAGCTGCTCGACAATGTCTGGGGCGAGACGATCTATATCGACGAGCGCACGGTCGACGTGCATGTCGGACGCCTGCGCAAGGCCGTCAACAACGGCCGCATGCCGGACGTCATCCGCACCATCCGCGGGGCGGGCTACGCGATCAGGGAAGATTAGGGATATGCCGATATTCAGGTGAGGCCGGCCTGCGAATGGTGGCTTCCTGCGCTTCCGGTACTCACGTACTTAAGTACGCTCCGTTCCGGCCTTCGCCGGCCGAAGCCCTCACAAGTGTCTCCGTCTATGAAGGCTACGGCCGGCGTAGGCCGGTTCTCGGAATCCACCATTCTCGACTCGGCCTGACCTGAATCTCAGCATATCCCGGCGCTTGAGCCTGCAGTTCATGCGACGTGCTTGCCCGCTCTCGCCTGGCCCCCGGGCGCGAAAATCTCCTGGTCGACGAAGGTCAGCGCGCGCATGGCGCAGCCTTCGCGGATGAGCGGCAATTCGTTCGGTTCGGTGTCGAAGGAGATTGATGTCGAATGCTGGCCGCCGGCGGTCTGGGCGATCGCTTCTCTCAGCGCCGGCTCGATCAGGTCGAAAGCGGCGGCGCTGACGCCGACCATGGCGACCGGCGCCGGATCGATCAGCGCGAACAGGTTGCCGAGGCCGAATCCCAGCGCCTCGCCGGCGCGGCGGTAGGCTTCGCGCTCCGGGCCGTCCTTTTCGCGCGCCTTCGCGGCAAGGGCGCGCATGTCGGCGTCGCCGACATCGACCGGCGAGGCGTCCTCGCTTATCTTCATGGCGCTGCGCCAGATCGCATAATTGCCGGCATAGGCCTCGACGCAGCCGCGGCGGCCGCATCGGCAAAGCGCGCCGCCCGGACGATGGATCATGTGGCCAAACTCGCCGCCCGAGGAATGCGTGCCGGTGAACAGTGTGCCCTTCAACACAAGGCCCATCCCGATGCCGTGCGAGAGCAGGATGGCGATGAAATCGTCACGATAGCGCTCGGGATCGCGCCATTGCAGCGCCACCGCCATCATGTTGCAGTCGTTCTCCATGGTGGCGGGGATGCCGAATTCCTTCTCCAGGATGTCGGCAAAAGGAATGTCGGTCAGCGGGGTGATCGGCGACCACAGCATGGCGCGTGCCCGGGAATCGGTGATGCCCTGAATGCCCATGGCGATGCGGGCGACGCTGCCCACGTCGAGGTCGGGATCCTGCAGCCGGCGCCGGACGATTGCCATGCATGCGCCGATCAGCTCGTCGCGCGGCATGACAAGCGTGTCCAGGCGCTGCTGTTCCTCGGCAATCACCTGGCCGGCGTAGTCGATGACGGCGACCGACAGGAAGTTCAGCGACAGCACCACGGTCAGCACCGCGGCGGCTTCGGGGTTCAGCGCCAGGCCGATCTGCGGACGGCCGCGTTTCAACGCCGTCGGCTCGTTGGCCTTGCTCTCGGTGAGAATGCCCTCCTGGATCAGATCGGCGGAAATCGCCGAAATGGTCGAGTGGCTGAGCCCGGTGGTGGCGGCAATCTCCGTTCGCGATGGCTGGCCGGCGCGGCGCACGGCCGAAATCACCATGGCGCGGTTGCGCCGGCGCAAATCGTCGTGGCGGATTCCGACCGACATTATCTCGTACCGTCCTCCCGGGTCATCGCGGCCTTGTGACGATGCCATGGCCTGTCGCTGACACGCCAGCGATAGTGGCAGAAGCCAAAGCCGATGTCATTATTTATTGCGAACGTCGAAAAAAATGCCCGGACCCATCAAAAGCCATCAGAATCGCGGTTGACAGCGTCGTTTTGCTGGATCACTATTTTTTTGAGGCTCGAAAAAAAGCCTCTGTGCCGGCCTTCGGGCCAGTCTGGGTCGCGCCGCACACGGCGCAGGGAGGATATCATGAAGAAATTCGCAGCCGCCATCCTGGCGGGCGTTGCCATGTCGCTGACGCTGGCGTCGGTCGCCGAGGCGAAGGGCAAGGTGATCGGCGTCTCGTGGTCGAATTTCCAGGAAGAGCGCTGGAAGACCGACGAAGCGGCGATGAAGAAGGCAATCGAGGCCGCGGGCGACAAGTACATCTCCGCCGACGCGCAGTCCAATCCGGGCAAGCAGCTGACCGACGTCGAAAGCCTGATCTCGCAGGGCGCCAACTCGCTGATCATCCTGGCGCAGGATGCCTCGGCGATCGGTCCGGCGGTGCAGAAGGCGCTCGATGAAGGCATCCCGGTCGTCGGCTACGACCGCCTGATCGAAAACAAGGACGTGTTCTACCTGACCTTCGACAACAAGGAAGTCGGCCGCATGCAGGCCCGCGAGGTGTTCAAGGCCAAGCCTGAAGGCAACTACGTCTTCATCAAGGGCTCGGGCGCCGATCCGAACGCCGACTTCCTGTTCTCGGGCTCGATGGAAGTGCTGAAGGAAGCCATCGACAGCGGCAAGATCAAGAATGTCGGCGAGGCCTATACCGACGGTTGGCTGCCCGCCAACGCGCAGAAGAACATGGAGCAGTTCCTGACCGCCAACGACAACAAGGTCGATGCGGTCGTGGCGGCCAATGACGGCACCGCCGGCGGCGTCGTCGCGGCGCTGACGGCTCAAGGCCTGGCCGGCACCGTTCCGGTCTCGGGCCAGGACGGCGACCACGCGGCGCTCAACCGCATCGCGCTCGGCACGCAGACCGTGTCGGTGTGGAAGGACGCGCGCGAGCTCGGCAAGAACGCCGCGGAGATCGCCTCGCAGCTCGCCGACGGCAAGAAGATGGCCGACATCGCCGGCGCCAAGGACTTCACGACGCCCGGCGGCAACACCGTCAAGTCGCTGTTCCTGACCCCGATCGCCATCACCAAGGACAATCTCAACGTCGTCATCGACGCCGGCTGGATCAAGAAGGACGAGGTTTGCGCAGGCGTTGCCGCCGGCAGCGTCAAGGTTTGCAACTAAGCTTTGCCGACTTTCGATCTCAACACTTGCGCCGCGGCGCCGGGAGGGTTCAGTGTTTTGCCACTGAACCCTCCCGGCCCTTTAACTGCCGCAATTCCGGACGGAAAACCGTCAAACACTTTTCCTGGAATTGCTTCAAAGCCGCGGCGTTTTCTCAAAAAGATTTGTGTTTCCGCCTCTGGCGGATAGCTTCTAGGCTTGGCTCCGGCATCCGCGCCAGACGGGCAAGCCGGCGGGAGGAAATCATGACCGACACGACGTCTTCCTCACAGGCAGACACCGCGCGTGCATCGGAACTAAGCGGCGTTGCCCGGTTCCTGAAGGCAACCGAGCTCGACACACGCATGCTCGGCATGATCGGCGCGCTGCTCCTGATCTGGATCGGGCTGCATGTGATCTCCAGCCTGCGCCTTGGCGTCAATCCGCTCGACTTCGACAGCCGCACCTTTCTGACGCCCCGCAATCTCTGGAACCTGTCGGTGCAGACTTCGGCCGTGGCGATCATGGCCTCCGGCATGGTGCTGGTCATCGTCATGCGCAACATCGACCTGTCGGTCGGATCGGCCGAAGGCGTGATCGGCATGGTCATGGGCTTTGCCCAGGTGCATTTCCTGGTGCGCTTCGTCGGGCTTGAATTGGGCAATCCCTGGATCTGGATCCTGGCGTTGCTGATCGGCCTGGCGCTCGGCCTGCTCATCGGCGCCTTCCAGGGCTTCATCATCGCCTATCTCGAAGTGCCGGCCTTCATCGTGACGCTGGGCGGACTGCTGGTATGGCGCGGCGCGGCCTGGTGGGTTACCAGCGGCCAGACGGTGGCGCCGCTCGACGCTACCTTCCAGCTGATGGGCGGCGGCCCGGCGGGCTCGATCGGCGCCAGATGGAGCTGGGCCGTCGGCATCGTCGCCTGCCTGGCGGTGGTTTTCATGCATTTCAACGGCCGCGTGCAACGCAAGCGCTTCCGCTTCCCGCTGCGTCCGATCTGGGCCGAGACGCTGCTCGCCACGGTCACCTGCGCAATCATCCTGGGCGCGGTGTGGCTCGCCAATTCCTATCCGTGGCCGGTCGGCATCGTGAACCGCTACGCAGCCGCCAACAACATCACAGTCCCCGAAGGCGGGCTGTTCATCGCGCATGGCATCGCCATTCCGGTGCTGATGGCTGTCGCCGTCGGCCTGATCATGACCTTCGTCACCAAGCGCACACGCTTCGGCCGCTATGTCTTTGCCATCGGCGGCAATCCGGAAGCAGCCAATCTTGCCGGCATCAACACGCGCTGGATCACCATGAAGGTGTTCATGATCATGGGCGTGCTGGCGACGATCGCGGCGGCGATCTCGTCGGCCAGGCAGAACTCCGCGACAAACGTGCTGGGAACGCTGGACGAGCTCCTGGTCATCGCCGCGGCGGTCATCGGCGGCACCTCGCTCGCCGGCGGTTCCGGTACGGTGCTCGGCGCCATGCTGGGCGCATTGCTGATGCAGTCGCTGCAGTCCGGCATGGTGCTGCTCGGCGTCGATTCGCCGCTGCAAAGCATCGTCGTGGGCGCCGTGCTGGTCGTCGCGGTCTGGCTCGACACCATCTATCGCAAGCGCGTCTGAGCATGATCCCGAAAAGTGGAACCCGGTTTTCGGACCAGATCATGCTTGAGCATGGACTTCAGCGTAGGAACAACGATCATGGCTGACAAATCCGCTCCCGCCGGCGTTCCGCTGGTCGACATGCGCAACATCTCGATCGCCTTCGGCGGCATCCGCGCCGTCGACGACGCGTCCGTCGATCTTTTCCCCGGTGAAGTGATGGCGCTGCTCGGCCACAACGGCGCCGGCAAGTCGACGCTGATCAAGATCCTGTCAGGCGCCTATAAGCGCGACAGCGGACAGATATTCATCAATGGCGAGGAGGCTTCGATCGCCAACCCGCGCGACGCCAAGAGATACGGCGTCGAGACGATCTACCAGACGCTGGCGCTGGCCGACAATGTCGATGCAGCGGCAAATCTCTTCCTCGGCCGCGAGCTGATGACGGGCTGGGGCACGCTCGACGACGTCGCCATGGAAGCCGAGGCGCGCAAGGTGATGGGCCGGCTCAATCCGCGCTTCCAACGCTTCAAGGAGCCGGTCATCAAGCTGTCGGGCGGGCAGCGGCAGTCGGTGGCGATCGCGCGCGCTATCCTGTTCAACGCCCGCATCCTGATCATGGACGAGCCGACGGCGGCGCTCGGCCCGCAGGAGACGGCCCAGGTCGGCGAACTGGTCAAGCAGCTCAAGGCCGACGGCATCGGCATCTTCCTGATCAGCCACGACATCCATGACGTGTTCGAGCTCGCCGACCGGGTCTGCGTGATGAAGAACGGCCAGGTGGTCGGCACCGCGCGGACGACCGATGTCACTCAGGACGAGGTGCTCGGCATGATCATTCTCGGCAAATGCCCGCCTGGCGCCATCCCCGGGCCGGGCGCACTGAGGATCGCGGCTTGAGGCGATGAATTAGCCGGCTGCCGGTGGCCGGCTCCTATGCCAGCCGCCTTCATGGTTTGGCCTCGCCATTGTCTTGTCATCCAGACTTGCCCATAAAGGTCCGACCGTTCCTGGACTCGGCTTGTTGAAGAAACTCTTCCCCATCGTCGCTTTCATCGCCGTCGCGCTGATCAGCCTGACGATGGCGGGGTTCGCTTATTTCGCGACGCAAGAGGCGGCGCGGATAAAATTCGAAGGCACCGCCGACGATGCGCTCAGCCGCATCGAGAGCCGCATCGACCTGCATCTGTCGCTGCTGCGCTCGACGCAAGCGCTTTTCGATGCGCGCAATGGCGACATCACGCGCGGCGAATTCAACGCCTTCTTCACCGCGCTGCACATCGACGACAACTTTGCCGGCCTGCGCGGCATCGGCTTCCTCAGGCTCGCCAAAACCGGCGACGAGGCGGCGGTCGAACGCGACATTCTGCGCGATTATGGATCGGCCCACCCGATCTATCCCGCCACCACCGAGGCATGGCGGACACCCATAGTGCTGTTCGAGCCGCTCGACACGTCCAACCAGTCGATCATCGGATTCGACATGTTCAGCGAGCCGGTACGGCGCGCGGCAATCGAAAAGGCGATGGCCGACGACCAGCAACATGCGAGCGGCCTGGTCCAGCTTGGCCAGGGCGCCGGCGTGGCGCAAACCTTCACGGGTTTCCTGGTTTTCGTGCGGCTGAACGTCGAAACCGCTCCCGACGTCATCAATGTAAGCCGCTCCTCTACGGCAGGCTTTCTTTATGCCGCCTTTCGCGCCACCGACCTGTTCCAGGTCGCGCTAAGCCACTCGCCGCTGCTGCCGGTCAATGTCGAGGTCTATGACGGCAAGCCGGAGGCCGGCAATCTGCTCTTCCGGTCGGAGGCGCCGCCGGCGGAACGTATCGGCGCGAAGCTTTTGGCGCGTCGCGATATCGTCGTCGCGGGCCGGCCCTGGTCCGTGCTGTTCAGGCCGACAAGCGCCTTCGAGCCACCGTCCTCGCGCGCCATTCCGGTGATGCTCGGGCTTTTCGGCCTGCTGCTTGCCGGGGCTATCGCCCTGGTGGCGCGCTATCAGGAGCGTGCTTATGATGCGAAATCGGCGCTGCACGAGGCGACAGAAAAGAGCCTGCTGGAAAAGGACCTGATCCTGCAGGAGATGAAGCACCGCATCAAGAATTCGATCACCCGCGTGCTGGCGATCGCGCGGCAGACGGCCTCGCAGGCCACCGACGTCAAGGAGTTTTCGGCATCGTTCTCGGCGCGCCTCCAGGCCATGGCCGCATCGCAGGATATGCTTACGCGCTCGCGCTGGCAGAAGGCCGATCTCGGCGACCTCCTGCGCATCGAGCTCGGGCAGGTGTTCGGCAAGGACCTCCCCGAAGGGGTGCTGTCCGGGCCGCAAGTGCTGCTTGACGAGACGACGACGCAGGCGCTCGGACTGACCTTCCACGAACTCGCCACCAATGCGCTGAAATATGGCGAAGCCGGCAACTCTGCCAATTCCGTCAAGGGAAGCTGGGCCCTCAAGGTCGACTGGAGCGTCGAAGGGCGCGACCGCGAGCGGACGCTGGTGCTGAACTGGCGCGAAGCGGGTCAGAAGAAACTGGAAGCGCCGGCAAAGACCGGCTTCGGCACCAAGCTGATAGATATCAACGTCACACGCGAATTGCGCGGCACGATCGCGCGCGATTATGACGCCGATGGACTGAAGGTGGAAATCAGAATCCCGCTGACCGCGTGAGCGGCCCAGATGTTCCCCTGGTGGGCGGGCGAACCAGCGGTTTGAAACCGGAGGCCGACAGCCGGCCTCCGGCTCTTTTCCTGCATTAGTTGCAGCGAGCCGTGTAGATCCGGCCGCGATGATCGCGATACTGGCAATAGCCGTTGCGCAGGTTGCGAACCAGGAGGCCCGACCCGGCGCCGACAGCCGCGCCGATCAGCGCGCCCTTGCCGCCGCCGACCAAGCCGCCTACGCCGGCGCCGATCAGGCCGCCACCGACGACGTCCTGCTCGGTCGTGGTGCAGCCGCTGACGGCGACTACGGCAACCATGGCAATGATCATCTTCCGCATAGAATTGCTCCTCACTTTTGTCCTCACTTTCGGCAGTGCCAGCCGCCATTTAGCATGAAAAAACGGCCTTTGCCTGCCAGATCTCACTGTTGTTTAAGATAGTCTTTTTCGGGGCGCCCACCGTTCGACGCGACAAGCATGCCGGAAACCTCCAAAGACGCGACCAGCGTGCCGTCGGGCCGCACGTTCCAGTCGATCCGGTCGTAGTCGTCCTCCAGAGCCGGGTCGACGGCCAGACATTTACCGATGATGCGGGGAGCCTGGCCCTGCAGGTCGCCAAGGGCGAAGGGCCTTTCGGCGACACAGGCTTGCGCGGTCTCGAAGACACTGACCGGCACCTCGAGTTCGCGGCAATCGGCCATTGTGCTCGAACAGCCGACGACGAAGAGCAATGCGGCGATGTGTTCCATGGCTCCGAACCTCTCGCCGCAAGCAACGATTCCGGGCGAGCAAAAGTTCCGTGGCTGGAGTCTAAAAGCGCGTCGTCAAAACGGCATACGGGGATCAGAACAATTGCCAGGCCACGGTCAGGGCCACGGCGGCGAAAAGCGCGATCGCGCCAAGGCGAAGCGCAAGATAAGATGATCGCGGAGCCGGCGGCGGCTCGGCATCCTGGAAGCCGCTCATCGAGACGCAGGCGGCCTGCTCAAGCCTCTTCATGTCGATAACCATCATTTTAGTCTCCCAGGTCGCGCGCCGGCGCGCGGATGGGTTTCCGGCACATCGTTAGCCGGGAGCACAGGATCGGACTTTATGGTGAACAGCCGGTTAAGGGGCCTTCGTCGGCAAAGCCGGAACGGTTCGCCGTTTCCATGGAAACGGCGAATCGCTCTCACGCCATCGGCAGCGCGGTCAATCCGTTTCGAAATTCCCGCGCGGGACAGTGAGGCGGTATTCCATCCGGTCTTTGCCGATTTCGAGCGTTGCGGAGCCATTCAGCGACATCGGCACGACGCGCTCCAGGGCCACGCTGCCGAAGCGCTTCTCATTGCGCGGCGCGTCGCCGACCGCCTCCGTCCAGGTCAGCAAAAGGTTAGGCGGGGTTCCGTTTTCGGCCTCGAGCCTAGCACGCACCTCGACGTGGCCGTCCGGCCGCGACAGCGCGCCATAGCTCACCGAGTTCACGGCCAATTCATGCATAGCCAGGCCGATGTGCAGGGCGGCGTTGGGATTGAGATAAGGATTTTCGCCCGCGAACCGCAGGCTTTGCGCCAGATCGCTGCTGTAGCGGCCGACCTGGCCGGATACGAGCTCCTGCAGTGCCGCTCCCCGCCAGTTGGATGATGTGACAAGGTCCTGCGAGGAAGCGAGCGATTGCAGCCGTCCGCGAAACCGCGCCAGGAACTCGCCAAGCGTCTCCGTATAGCGCCCGGTCTGGGTGGCGATGCTCTGGATGATGGCCAGGAGATTTTTCGATCGATGGCTGACTTCGCGCAACAGCGTCTTCAGCGTTTGCTCGCGATGTTTCTGCTCCGTCGTCTCCACCATGGTGGTGACGACGCCGATGACTTCGCTGGCGTCCCCGCGGTCGGCATCGATCCAAAGCTGGAACCAACGGATGCCCTGGCTTCCCGGAATGCTGAGCTCGAACTGGTCCGCGTTACCAGATTCGATCACCTTGAGTTTGGCGGCTCTTATGTGTTCGGTCTGCGCCGGCGAAAGCAAATCCTTGCCGTCGGCGGTTTCGGACGCCCAGGGCGCGCTCATGTTGCGCGCCCAGACCGTTTTCATCTGTCGATCCTGGTAGAGAACCGAAATTCCGGCATTATGCAGCGCGTGAAGCAAGGCGCGCCCCACCTGCATCCCGCTTTCGGCGGGATGCATCGCGATCACTTCGCCGTCCTGTTTTTCAAGCCTGTCTTTCGTGGGACCCTCGGAAGGCATTGGAAACATCCCGTACTCGGTCCTTGAACGGCTCAATTCACAACTGGTTCCGCACGGTATCGGCACCCGTAGTTGCGTGCGGTCTCTCCAAAAGCGGTCCGCCGGACGGTGCCCCTGTCGAGGCGCCGCCCGGCGGTGGCTGGAAACCGTTTGAGGGGTGCGGCTTCCAGTGTTGCGGTCAGGCTCTCCTGAAGAGACCCGCGATGAGCGAAATCACCAGGAAGGCGAGGAAGATGAAGAACAGGATTTGCGCGATGCCTGCCGATGTACCGGCGATGCCGCCGAACCCAAGCGCGCCGGCGATGATCGCAACTACGAGAAATACGAGCGCCCAGTACAGCATGATGCGTCTCCTTCTTATGTCGGGAAAAGAACGTGGCCCGGTGCCGTTTGTTCCACCATTCGCTGAAAAAGACGATCCCCTTGAAGGGCTTTTCAGATCGCGAAACAGACAAGCGCCACACGAGACGCGAAGGCCTCGCATGACGCTCGAAGGTTCAGGTTTCGGAACTGATCAGGCGGCGGCCTTCGCCTGACGGTCGAAGAACAGGGCCTGGCTGATCAAAGCCTTGACCATGTCGGGATTGAACGGCTTGGTGACCAGAAAGGCTGGCTCCGGGCGCTCGCCGGTCAGCAGGCGTTCCGGGAAGGCGGTGATGAAGATTACCGGCACAGGCGTCGAGGACAAAATCTCGTTGACGGCTTCGATGCCGGAACTGCCGTCGGCGAGCTGGATGTCGGCCAGAACCATTTTCGGCCGTGTCTTGCCGAACATGGCCACTGCCTCGGCATGCGTACGCGCCGTGCCGACGACGCGGTGGCCGAGGCTTTCGACCATTTCTTCGATGTCCATGGCAATCAGCGGCTCATCCTCGATGACCAGAACGTCGGTCGCGACCTGCCGCGAAATCTCGTTGCTTGCCTGGGCAAGCAACTCCGAAAACTCATCCTCGTCGACATCGAGAATTTCCGCCGCCTCGTCCTCGCTGAAGCCCTCGACGGCAACCAGAAGGAAAGCCTGCCTCGGCAGGGGCGCGATCGCATTCAGATTGGCTGCGGCCCGCTGCTCCCAAGCTGTCTGCGCCTGTTCCTGCGGCACGCGGATGGCCACGGACGTGAACAGCTTGGCGAAAACCTTATATATCGCGATGCGGTCGCTGGAGGCGTCGGGAAAGATATTGGTGTCGGCGATGATGGCTTCCAGCATGGCGGCGACCAGCGCATCACCGCTCTCCTGCGATCCCGATACCGCCCGCGAGAAGCGGCGCAGGAAGGGAAGATGCGGAGCGATGGTTGCGGACAAACTCATTATTTACGTCTCCCTCAGATGACGTTGCACGTTCAAGGCCACGCTGATGCAAGCCCCTGAAAATCAACGCCGGCTTCCAGAAAAAGTTCCGCCCGCTGTGGAACTAAATTAGCGAGCGGGCGTTTGGGGGTCTCGGGATGGGCAGCCAGACGAGGGTTCCGCTTACGTTGTGGTTTGAAGTCGAAGAGCGGTTCGCGTGCTGGAAACTAGGGCGACTATGAAAGAAATGTCAAAAAAACAGATGGCTGATGCCGCAAGCAGGCATCGGAACGGGGATGGCAACCCGCTTGGGGCAAACTCCGAAATCGCCCGCAAGCTCAAGCAGTATTATGACGAGTTGGTCTCGGACCATGTGCCGGACCGCTTCGCTCAGTTGCTGAGCCAGCTGGAACAAACCGAACCTGCCCAGAAAAAGGACTGAGGCATGGCGGCGGTATCCCAGAGCTTCAAGACCGAGCTGCTCGGTGCGATCCCGAGCCTGCGTGCCTTTGCCGTGTCATTGACACAGAATGCCGACCGGGCCGACGACCTCGTCCAGGAAACGCTGGTCAAGGCGTGGGACAAGCACGAGAGTTTCCAGCCGGGCACCAACCTCAAGGCCTGGCTATTCACCATCCTGCGCAACGAATTCTATTCGCAGATGCGCAAACGCGGCCGCGAAGTGCAGGACAGCGACGGCATCATGACGGCCAGGCTTGCAGTTCATCCGGCCCAGCATGGCCAGCTCGACCTCAAGGATTTCCGCGGCGCATTGGAACAATTGCCCGAGGACCAGCGCGAAGCCATCATCCTGATCGGCGCTTCCGGCTTTTCCTATGAGGAAGCGGCCGAGATCTGCGGCTGTGCGGTCGGCACGATCAAGAGCCGTGTCAGCCGGGCGCGCACCAGGCTGCAGGAGATCCTCAAGATTTCCGGAGAGGACGAGTTCGGGCCCGACGCGATTTCGGCGCAGGTGACAGGTTCGAACGCCGCGTAAGCCGCACCACCATGGTGCCGGCTGCGGCGATGACCCGTCAGGCCGCGTTCGCGCGCCCGCAGGCGATGGCCACCGCTTCAATCAGATCGTCGCCCGAGTATGGCTTGGTCACCAGCCGGATGTCCGGGAACGAGCCCTTGACTTCGTCCGAATCCGAATAGCCGGAGGCGAACACGAACGGCACGCCCTCGCTGCGCAGCCGCGCGGCGAAATCCAGCGTCGAAACGCCGCCGAGCATCAGATCGACAACCGCCGCGTCGAAGCGCGAAGGCAGCGCCTGCCCGTCGATCTCACCAAGATCGCGCGCGATCGTCACATCCGCGGCGCCGTGGTCACGGCAAAGCTGCTCGACATCCATCGCGATCAGGAACTCGTCTTCCAGGACGAGGATGTGGAGTCCGTCAAGCAATGCTGGCACTTATGGGTGTCTCCTCGGCGGGGCCGCACTCATGCGCGGAATTCGTCGCCATGTCATTTAAAAAAGACATGGGCATGACGCCTGGCGGAACCGGTGTCGATCTCAAGCGTTTCTATGCGCCCGACAGGGCAGGGATTTCGAAGAGGGGTCGAAATGTCCAGCCAAAGCCTACGTTCGTTTGCCAGTCGTCAGTACCCTTGCGAAAAGTGTCCGCTGCGGCCACTGCCCGCCTTTCGCGAATTCGACAAGCAGGAATTGTCCTTTATCAGCACCTTCAAGCGCGGCGAACTGGCAGTCGACAAAGGGGCGACCGTATTGGTCGAGGGCAGCCATAGCGCTCATCTTTATACGGTACTTTCGGGCTGGGCGTTTCGCTACAAGCTCTTGCCCGACGGCCGGCGACAAATTCTCAATTATTCGATGCCGGGCGATCTCATCGGCTTGCAAGGTAGCCTGATGGGCGAGATGCAGCATTCCGTCGAAGCCTTGTCGCCAATGCTGCTGTGCGTTTTCGAACGCGAACAGCTGCACGAACTCTACCGTAACTATCCGGGCCTTGCCTACGACATCACCTGGATCGCGTCGCGCGAAGAGCGCATGCTGGACGAGAACCTGCTCAGCATCGGCCGCCGCACCGCGCTCGAACGCGCCGCCTATCTCATCGCCTTCATTGCCAGCCGGGCTCGCGGCGTCGGCCTCAATGGCAAGACGCCCGTGCAGATCCCGATCACGCAGCAGCACATAGCCGACACGCTTGGCCTGTCGCTTGTCCATACCAACAAGACGATCCGCAAGCTGATCGACCGCAAACTGGTCATGTGGCGGGACGGCGGCTGCGAGGTTGGCGATTATGATGGACTGAAGAAGCTCGCCCGCTGGGAGGGCCTCGGCGAGGAACGCAGGCCGCTGATTTAGAGTGGTTCAGCGTTTCATTGAATCGCCGACCCGCTCTGAGTATTTATGCAATTCCGGATGGAAGGCTACGGCGAAGCCGCCGAGTCTAACCGTTTCACATTCTTCCTGGGATTGCCCTGGAGCGCCTTTGAGCCGTGAAGACTGGAACCTTGGCATCGAACGGACGTTGAAACCGAAGCAAACGCAAGGAGTTAGAGAATGGCAACCGCTGCCGGCAAATCCGCGACGAACGAAGCGACCACCGCCGATCTGGAGGCCGATATCGAGCAACTGAAAGCGGATATCCAGAAGCTCACGGAGCAACTCGCCAAGACAGGTCAGCACGGCTACGGCGCGGCCCGTCGCGCCGCCGCGGATGGCGTCGAACAGTTGCGCGCGCAGGGCGAAGCCGCGTTCGAAAGCGTGCGCGGAAGCGCCGAGGATATAGAAGCGCAACTGATAGCCAAGGTGCGCGAGAAGCCGGTGACGTCACTGGCAATCGCGGCAGGCGTCGGCTTCCTCTTCGCCCTTCTTTCCCGCCGCTAGCCTCAGATGGGGACGCTTGTCTCGCTGATCTCGGCCCTGGCTTCGGGCGAGGCCATGGCCGCCTTGCAAAGAGCGCGGATGACGGTGATCCTTTACGGACTTGCCGCCGTTTTTGCCCTGTGCGGCGTCGGCTTCCTCATCGGCGCCGGCTATATCTGGTTGGCGGGGCGCTACGGACCGCTGGCGACCAGTCTCGGCTTCGGCATCGGGTTCCTGGTGATTGCCGGCCTCATCCTTGTCATTCACAAACTGACGATCAGGATGCGGGCCAAGCGGCGTGCAAGACGGCGCCAGGCCGACATGACGGCGGTAGGCATTACCGCGGCGCTCGCCCTGCTTCCGGCGCTTGCCAAGAGCAAGGGCGGGCTGGGCGCCGTCGTCGCGCCCGCTCTGGCTGTCGTCGCCTACGCCATCTATCGCGAGAACGCCAAACCCAGACCGCCCAAGCCGGACCCGGAAGACACGCCTTAAGGCAGTTCGCTTTCCCAGAGCCGCTGACCCGCTAGGTATTTGCTTTGACGGCCGACTTGTCCGTCACGCTCCCAAGCGTCACGGACCGCGGTCATTCATCAGATGATTGCGTTGCCACCGGGTGGGAACCTTCCCGAACAGAGCCCGTTACCCGCCTGGAGCGCCCGCCGCCGCGCAATATGGGGGCCAATGGTGATCATACCTGAAGACAAAGCGCGCCAGGGACATTGGGGATGGCATGCTCTCAGAATCCTTATCGCCGGGCTGTTGCTCGCTTTCATTGCGTGGGGAGCAGTCGAGATTTACGGAGAGCTGATCAAGTCGCCGACGACGCAGCAGAGCGTGCCGACGGCGCCGGCCGCAGAGCAGAAATCCACCCAAGGGAGCTAATCTTCCCTCACGCCGCCTTTGCCTGAGCATTGCTCGCGGGGACAAGCACGTTCAGTGCGCCGGGGTGAATCTCGATTGTGGTTTCGCGTTCGAGCCTGATCAATTCGCCATCCAGGACGGCGCTGAACTTCCTGGTGGGTGAGCGGATTTTCAACACCGCCTTGCCAGCCTGATGCATCTCGATATGCGCGCTTTGGCGCCACCTGCCGCGCAGCGTGTCGAGCAACAGCTTCGCCAGATGATGACGCCGGCGCGCGACGCTGACATAGATGCCGAGCACGCCGCCGGCCGGGTTGTCGGCGTAGGGCAGATGGCCTTCGCCGAACAGATTGTTGCTGATACCGATACCGGTGGTGCGGGTGACGATTTCGGCCGTGCCGATGGTCAGACTCACCTTGAGCGCCGGCGGATTTTTGATCGTTGCCCAGGCGGCGCGCGCGGAAGCCTGCATTTTCCCAAGGCGCGAGCCAAAATCCATCTTTTCGCGCAGCTGAACCATCTTTGCGTGCATGCCGATGGAAAACTGATGCACGAAAGGCTGACCGTTGGCGCTCGCCATATCGACGGCGATCACCTCTCCGTCGGCGAAGGACTTCAACGCAGCCTCCAGCGTTTGCGGAATGCCGAGGCCGCGGGCGAAGAGATTCATCGTACCGGCCGGGAGAATGGCCAAGGCTTTTTTCTTGTTCATGAGAAGGGATGCGGCCGTGGAAATCGTCCCGTCGCCGCCGCCGGCGAGGATGACGTCGACGCTCCGCTTCGCAATGGCTTTTTCCAACGCCGTGGCGATGTCGCGACCGGCGACGATTTCGATCTCAACAGAATGTCCGGCAGCTTCGAGTATCTGACGCAGCTGGTCGCAAAAAGCCTGGATGTCGATGGTGCGGAGCATGCCACCGTCCTGGTTCAGCACTGCAGCAAACCGCATACCCACTCCGTATCATCCTCAGCAGGAGGCTGAATGACGCCTCAGCCGCAGGCTGGAACGGAAGTGCCGGCGCAAAGGTTCCCCCGGGGTCAGGAAAGAGAGCGGCGATGCCGACACGGCTTTTTGGAACAACGTCACGGTCACAACGTTTTGAACCTGTCGACAATGCCGCTTCCGACCTGCCGATCCGAGGCTAGGCCCAGGGAGCGTCATGCACGAAATCAGGCACGAGGAGACCGTCATGATCCGCACACTTTTTGCGACAACCGCACTTGCAACGCTGGTTGCAACCGGCGCTTTTGCGCAGACGACAACGCCTGCGCCGGCCCCGGCCCCCGCAGCCGAAAACCCGGCTCCGGCCATGCGCTCCGATGGCGCGCTGATGACCAACATTATCGGCGTGTCCGTCTATAACGGCACCGGAGACGATGCCCAAGATATCGGTAAGGTCGACGATGTCGTCTTCGATGCCAGCGGCAAGGCCAAATCCGCCATTATCGGGGTAGGAGGCTTTCTGGGCGTCGGTAAGAAGGACGTCGCCTTCGACTACGGCAAGCTGGAATGGGCCGAGAAAAATGGCGACCGCTGGCTGGTGGCAAAGACTACCAAGGATGAGCTGACCGCCCAGCCGGCATTCGACCGCAAGCCATACGATCCGGCTCCGGCGCAATCAGCCGATGCGACGCAGCCAGCCGCGACCGACAGCACGGGAGCGCAGAAGCCAGCCGCGGCGCAGCCGGCCGAACCGGTGAAGAAGGCGGAAGGCAACCTCGCCACCAACATCATGGGTGAATCGGTCTATAACGGCACCGCGGACGATGCCCAAAAGATCGGCGACGTGAAGGACATCGTGCTTGCCAAGGACGGCAAGGCGGACTCGCTGGTGATCGGCGTCGGCGGCTTCCTCGGCATCGGTACGAAGAACGTCACTTTCGACTTCGCCAAGGCCAAGTGGGCCGAGAAGAATGGCGACCGCTGGCTGGTGGCGGAGACCACCAAGGAAGAACTGCAGGCGCAGCCGGACTTCAACCGCAAGGCCTATGATCCGGCGCCCGGCTCCACGACGGCTGCAAGCAATGCTCCGGCCACGACCACGCCTGCGGTGGCATCGTCGGACGCAACTTCCGACAAGGGAGCCAAGCCGGCGCAACCGGCCCAGGCGACCGCCGAGACCAAGCCCGCGGCGCCGGCACCGACAACGGCTGAAAACAAGCCGGTCGACAACGGCGCTGCTGCCACCGACCAGACCAAGACCGCTTCGATCGACAAGTCGACGCTGACCGAGATGCCCATGGGCAATATCCGAGGCGACGACCTCAAGGGCACCACTGTCTATGGCGCCAACGACGCCAAGATCGGTTCCATCGGCGACGTCGTGCTGACGCCCGACAACAAGCCTGACGCGGTGATCGTCGATGTCGGCGGATTCCTCGGCATCGGCGCCAAGGAAGTGGCGGTCGGCATGGACAAGCTCAAATTCATGGCCGACAAGAACGGCAAGAAGTACCTCTACACCAACTTCACCAAGGAGCAGCTGCAGGCGCAGACCGCCTATGAAAAGGGCAGCTATGCCGAGAAGCGCGACCAGCAGCGGATGATGTTGAAATAGGAATGAGGCAGTAGGCAGTAGGGGTTAGGCAGTAGTAAAAGAAGAGTTGCCAAAGCACCTCGGCGATTGGGAATATTCTACTGCCTACTGCCTACTGCCTACTGCCTACTGCCTACTGCCTACTGCCTACCCACATACCCGGCCACGCCATCGTCCGTCAGTTCCGCCAATGCCAGCGACTGATCGAGGTGGGCGGCGCGCCAGGCAAGCATCTTCTCGGCTAACTCGAGCCGCACCGGCAGATAGGCCGGATCGTCAGCCACGTTGTTCAGCTCTCCCGGGTCTATCGACAGGTCGAACAGAAGCGGCGGCAGACCGCCACCGAAATGGACATATTTGAAGTCGCCCGTGCGGATGGCGGCGAGGTTGCATTGTTGTGAGCCGATGCCGAAATGGCGCTCGGCTTCGCCTCCGGCGATTGTGCGGAAATCAAACTCCCAATGCGCGGCGTCGCGCCAGGTCTGCGGTTGCTTGCCGTCGATCCAAGGCGCGAGCGAGCGGCCGTCGAGATGGCGCTGCGGCGCGGCACCGATCAGGTCGAGCAAGGTCGGGAAGATGTCGACGGCCTCGGTGAAATGGTCCACCGATGAGCCGGCCGTGGCTCTCTTGCCCGGATCGCGGATGATCAGCGGAATATGGTAGCTGGCGTCGAAGAAGCCACCTTTGCCGAGCATGAAATGGTCGCCCATCATCTCGGCGTGGTCGGAGGTGAGCACGATGACGGTGTCGTCCCAGGCGCCTGCCTGCTGGAGCCCCCGCCAGACGCGGCCGAGCTGTGCGTCGACCTCGGAAATCATGCCGTAATAGATCGCACGGATGCGGCGGAAGTTCTCCTCGCTCCAATCCGGCACCTTGCCCTCGATGCCGGGGACGAACTTTGTCCTTTTCTGCCTGGCGAGATCGTAGGCGAGGTAGGGGTGGCTCCGGGCTTCGGCTTGCCAGTTTGCCGCGCGGTTGAAGGCGGGACCTTCAGCCGGATCGTACATGGTGTTGTAGGGTTCCGGCACGATGAAGGGCGGGTGCGGGCTGATGAAGGAGATGTGCGCGAACCATGGCGCGCTCTTCTCCTGCTCGCCAAGCCAGCGGATGAATTCGCCGGCCAGGAAAGCAGTCGGCGTCTGGTCCTGCGCGTAGATCGGAGGTGCGTTGGTTACATCGCGTTCCGCCTGCCCGCTGGCCGGGCGGTGGATGTCGGGGCTGCCGGCGCCGGCGTCGATGCCCTGGGCCCGCAGCCATGACAGCCACTGCTTCTGATGCTCCGGCAGGGACTGCCGCACGGTGAAGCCGGGCAGAACGCCTTCATAGCTGCGCAGCCGCGGATCCTCGGCCGCAAGCTGGCGCGGATCGAGCGAGACATCGGTGTAGCCGAACAGGGTCGGGTCATAGCCAGCCGCGCGCGCCGAAAGCGCGATGTTGCCATGGCGCGCGTCGAGCGGCGTGCCGTTGCGGCAGACGCGATTGTTCATCTGGTAGAGGCCGGTATAGAGGCAGGCGCGGGCCGGCGAGCAGGGTGCTGCCCCGCCATAGTGGCGTCGGAAGAGGACGCCGTCGGCGGCGAGTGCGTCGGCATTCGGCGTCGTCACCACCGGATGGCCGGCGGCCGACAGGCAATCGCCACGCCACTGGTCACAGGTGATGAGGAGGACATTCGGGCGGCTCGTCGGATTGTCCAAGATTGTCTCCTTGTGGAAGGGCCCAGATGGAACGGAAATCACCGGCGTTGCAAGCCAACGCAGGTGATGGATTGGTGAACATATTTCGAACGGGCGTTCACTTTTATGAAACAGTCCATTCTGTGTTTGCCCGCTTTGCCGGTGGCCGGGCTATCCTCATATTGGCGTGGACAGCGGCGAGGGCCGCATAAGGACAAGGGAAGGAGCAACATCATGCTCAATCAGATCAAGGGCCTGCATCACGTGACCTCGATGGCCAGCGATGCGCGCCGCAACAACGAGTTCTTCACCAGGAAGCTCGGCCTGCGCCGGGTCAAGAAGACGGTCAATTTCGACGCGCCGGACGTCTACCATCTCTACTACGCCGATGAGGTCGGCACGCCGGGCTCGGTGATGACCTATTTCCCGTTCCCCGATATCGCCAAGGGCCGGCATGGCGTCGGCGAAGTCGGCACCACGGTGTTCTCTGTGCCGGAAGGCACGCTCGCCTATTGGGAAAAGCGCTTCGCCGATGAAGGCGTGGGCAACGTTGCCCGCGCGGAAAGCTTTGGCGAGAAGCGCCTCACCTTCACCGGTCCCGACGGCGACAGCTTCGCTCTGGTCGAGGACAAGGCCGACAGCAGAGCGCCCTGGATCAAGGGCGTCGTTCCCGGCGACGAGGCGATCCGCGGCTTTCACTCTGTCTCGCTCAGGCTGAAGGATGGCGGCGCCACCGAGGAGCTTTTGAAGTTCATGGGCTATGAGGAGGTCGACAAGTCGGGCAACGTCCGCCGGCTGGCGATCAAGAACGGCAATGGCGCCGATGTCGTCGACATCGAATCGCTGCCGGGCGCCGGCTTTGCCAATCTCGGCGCCGGCTCGGTGCACCATGTCGCCTTCGCGGTCGAGGATCGCGCCAAGCAGCTCGAAGTGCGCAAGGCGCTTGTCGACACGGGCTATGGCGTGACGCCAGTCATCGATCGCGATTACTTCTGGGCGATCTATTTCCGCACGCCGGGCGGCGTACTGTTCGAGGTGGCGACCAACGAGCCGGGCTTCGACCGCGACGAAGACACCGCGCATCTCGGCGAGGCGCTGAAGCTGCCGTCGCAGCATCAGCATCTGAGGCCCTATCTCGAACAGCATCTGCAGAAGCTGGAAGACTAAGCCATGAGCAAGGACGCTTACATCCACAAAGTGCTGCCCGGTTCGCCGGGCAGTCCGCTGCTCTTCGTCTTCCACGGCACCGGCGCGGATGAGAACCAGCTTCTTGGTTTCGGTCGCGAGCTTGCGCCTTCGGCGACGATCATCTCGCCGCGTGGCGATGTGTCGGAGCAAGGTGCTGCCCGCTTCTTCCGCCGCACCGGCGAAGGTGTCTACGACATGGACGACCTGGCGCGCGCGACATCGAAGATGGCGGGCTTCGTCAAGGCGCATGTCGAGGCGGCAAAACCCTCGGCGGTGTTCGGCCTCGGTTATTCCAACGGCGCCAACATCCTGGCCTCGGTGGTGTTCGCTCAGCCGAACCTGTTCGACGCGACTGCGCTGATGCATCCGCTGATCCCGTTCGAACCCGATGTCCAGGGCAGCCTTGCCGGCCGCCGCATCCTGATCACGGCCGGCAGGCGCGATCCGATCTGCCCGCCCAACCTGACGTCGCGGCTCGAGGCCTATTTGCGCGCCGACGGCGCCGATGTCACAGTGGAATGGCACGACGGCGGGCACGAGGTTCGGCCGAATGAAATCGAAGCGGCGCGGCGGCTCTTTGCGCCGGCGCCGGCTGCCGAAGGAGGCAAATAAAATGGCTGACCAACTGCCCGAGATCGAACTTGAGGACCACGGCTCCAAGGGGCGCTACGTGCTGCGCGGACCAGGTGGCGCCGAGGCCGAGATGACTTTCACCAAGATCGGCGAGCACCAGCTCATCATCGATCACACCGAGGTGCCGGATGTCTTTCGCGGCCAGGGCGCCGGGCTTCGGCTCGTCAGCCGCGCGGTCGAGGACGCGCGTGCGGCCGGCAAGAAGATCATCCCGCTCTGCCCCTTCGCCAACGCCCAGTTCCGTCGCCACCCGGAATGGGCGGATGTGCTGAAGCAGTAAGCGCCTTCTCCCCTTGTGGGAGAAGGTGGCCCCGAAGCGGCCGGATGAGGGGTGCTCCAGGGGACGCCAACGTGTCACTCCGCTGGAACACCCCTCATCCGTCTCGGTGCTGCGCGCCGATCCACCTTCTCCCACAAGGGGAGAAGGAAAAGAGCCCAGCCTTCGCATTTGCACGGCCCGGCCATCTTGCCTAAGTTGACGGTTCGCTCGGACGAAACCTGTCGTCCCGCCCGTCACTGATTTGAATGGCTCCCCCGATGACCGATACCGACCTGATCCCCGTGTTCGACGGACATAACGACACGCTGCTTCGGCTCTACCAATCGAAGGAAGCCGACGTCGAAAAGCTGTTCATCGAGGGGACGCCGGGCGGCCATATCGACCTGCCGCGCGCCAAAAGGGGCGGCTTTGCCGGCGGCATGTTCGCGATCTTTCCGCCGCCGGTCGAAAAGTCGAAGCGCAGCGCGGTGCCGCCGGCGCCGAGCGACAACGAGCCTTTGCCGCCGGAACTGCCGCAGGCCGAGGCGATCACCTCGACTATCGGCATGGCGTCGATCCTGTTCCGGTTGGAGCGCGCCGGCGCGCTGACCGTCTGCCGCAGCGCCGGCGATGTGCGCGACGCCATGGCGAAAGGCTCGATCGCGGCGGTGTTCCATATCGAAGGCGTCGAGGCAATCGATCCCGAGCTTGCCATGCTCGACGTGCTGCATGCCGCCGGGCTGCGTTCGCTGGGCATCGTCTGGAGCCGCCCGAATGCCTTCGGCAATGGCGTGCCGTTCCGCTTCCCGTCCTCGCCCGATACCGGGCCTGGCCTCACCGATGCCGGCAAGGCGCTGGCCAAGGCCTGCAACAAGCTCAAGATCATGATCGACCTGTCGCATCTCAACGAAAAGGGTTTTCGCGATGTGGCCGATCTTAGCGATGCGCCGCTGGTTGCCACCCATTCCAATGTGCATGCGATCTGCGGCCATTCGCGCAACCTGACCGACTGGCAGCTCGGCGCGATCCGCGAGACCGGCGGCGTGGTGGGCCTGAATTTCGCCACCGGCTTCCTGCGCGAGGACGGCCGCATGAATGCCGACACCAGCATCGACATCATGGTGCGCCACATCGACTCGCTGCTGCAGGCGCTGGGCGAGGACGGCGTGGGCCTGGGCTCCGATTTCGACGGCGCCATGATCCCGGCCGTCATCGGCGACGTCGCCGGCCTGCCCAAACTCACCGACGCGCTCGCCGCGCGTGGTTTCGGCCGCGCGCTGATCGAGAAGATCGCTTACAGGAACTGGTTGAGCGTACTGGAAAGGACGATCGGATAAGCCGGCGCTACTGCGCGTAGCCGGTGCGGTGCAGTCGGCAAGGGGTCCTCTTCGAGCCGGGCGCGCAGACAACTCCGGTAGTCTCGACAAACATCCGGAGGCGACGAAGGTGCTTGACAGGGGTGACGGCGCCCCACCCATCTGCGCGGTGGAGGCCGGTCGAATTGCCGGCAGATCAAGGCGGGCTATTGAGCAGCAAGATCGAAAGAACCGACGTTGCAATCGTCGGCGCCGGCTTCACCGGTCTCGCCGCTGCGCTCGAACTGAAGCGCGCCGGCATCGATTTCCTTGTGCTCGAAGCGCGCGACCGTGTCGGCGGCCGCGTGGAAGCCGTGCAAAACGGGCTGGGCGAGCGGTTCGACAGTGGCGGCCAGTTCCTGTGCGAGGACATGCCTGAGCTGATGGCGCTGGCCAAGGCGCGCGGCAAGACCTTCGTCGAGACCTATGTCGAGGGCAATTTCGTCACCTATCCGCCGATGCCGGTCGAGCAGGCGGTGAGGACCTATCATGCCGCGATGGCCATCCGCGAGCGTATGAATACGATCGAGCCGGACGATCCGGCGATCGCCGGCTTGAGCGTCGCTGACTGGCTCGAACGCCAGAAGGACTCGATCGAAGCCAAGGCCGGCTTCCGTTCGATGATCGAAGGCCTGTGGTGCCTGGCGCTGGACAAGGTGCCGCTCTGGCACCTGATCGACAATGACCGCCGCATCACTAACGAGGTGCCGGAGCTGCAATATTCCTTGCGCGAAACCATGCAGTCGCTTGCCGACGATCTGGCGGGCGATCTCGGCGAACAACTGCGGCTCAACGACCCGGTCACGCGCATCGAGCACGGGCACGAGGGCGTTCGGGTCTCCACGATAAACGGTACGGTCGAAGCGCTCGCGGTGCTGGTCGCGCTGCCACCGGCGACGGCTGCCAAGCTCGATTTCGAGCCCGCCTTGCCGGCAGCACTGGCGAAGGCGCTGGGCGTCTGGGAAAGTGGCGCGGTGATCAAGATCCTGGTGCGCTTCGCCAGGCCATTCTGGCGCAAGCGGAGCCTGAGCGGCATGGTGATGTGGCGCGGCGTGCCAGGACTGTTTGCGTGCGATGCCAGCAAAGATGCCGAGCATGCCGCGCTCACCGTCTTCGTCGGTGGGCCAAGGGCATTGCGCTGGCGCGAGTTCGGCGAGGCGGGGCTGCGCGCGGAGGTGACGGCGAGGCTTGTCGATGCGCTCGGCCCGGATGCGGCCGACATGCTCGATTTCAGCTGCCGCGACTGGACGCATGACCGCTGGAGCGGCGGCGCTTATGGCGATCTCATCGTCGATGTGACGGCAAGGTACGCCGAGCGCACCATTCTTGCCGGCGCGCCGCCCGTTCATTTCGCAGCCTCGGAATTGTCGCCGTCCTTTCCGGGCTATGTGGAAGGCGCGATCGTTGCGGGCCGCAGCGCTGCCCGGAAGCTCGCGGCCGAGCTCCAACGGGTCATTGCCAGCAGGGCGTCGCGGTCGTAGGCGAGGCGGGCGCCGACCGCGGCCGCCGTTCCGAGCGAGCCCTCGGGCTTGTCGGTTTTGACGCGGCCAAAAAATCTCGCCGACCAGAGCGCTGTGTGAGGTCGCTTACAGTCCGCCGCGTCCGACAGGCGCATGTGTCCTCAAACCAGAAGCGGTGAACGCTCGCTGGCGGCAAGCAGGGACAGACGGGTGGCGACGAACCCTGTTTCAATCCAGTTACACAGCAAATCGCCCCCTATCATTCCGCCGTTACATGGCGCGGTTAAGTTCGTTTCATAGAAAAAAGAAAGATAACGAAGGGAACAACCAATGCTTGCGAAAGTCCATACCGCCCACGCCAGTCGCCTGCAGGGCCCGGAACGCAATGACCGCCGGCCCAAGCTTGCGCTGCGCCAGCGCGCCAGCGACCATCCGATGGCGATGTTCATGCTGATCGGCGCCTGCGCCTTCGCCGGCATGCTGGTCGCACCGGCCTCGGGTCCTGCTTTCGCGTCGATCAATCCGCCGGCCAATGTCGTCGAGGGTGCGCAGACCACGCTCAAGACCGCCCGCCTGCCGGAACCCTCGATCGACTTTGCCTGCAAGGGCCAGAACTGGGGCGCCGAGAGCGTCGACTGCCTGCGCGCCATCGCCGAGCAGTCCGGCCAGCACAGGGCGCGCGCGGTGCGCATGATCGCCAACGCCACGCCGCTCACCAATACGCCGAACATCTTTTAAGTCCTCCCCTGAGCGCACCCTCCTGCGCTCCAGTCAGGCTCCCGCCGCGAAGTCGGTCGGGAGCCTCTTTTTTTCGGATCTGTCGATATTCAGGTGAGGCTGTTCTGCAAACGGTGGCTTCCTGCGCTTCCGGCCTTCGCCGGCCGAAGCCCTCATAAGTGTTTCCGCCCTATGAAGGCTACGGCCGGCGTAGGCCGGTTCTCGGAAGTCACCATTTTCGACTCAGCCTGACCTGAATCTCGACAGATCCTGCGGCGGCGCGAAGCTACGCGATCTCGGCTCAAATGTGGGCGCCGTTGTCGGCGGCGGCCTCGTCCGCCACGGCTGAGAGGATGCCGCGAACGTCGAGCGTCGAAAAGGGCTTCTCCAGAATCTGCGGCCGCTGCAGCGGCGGCAGCGCCTCGATCTCCGCCTTGGCGCCGATCAGGTCGCCGGTCACCAGGACGAAGCGCTTCGCCAGCGCCGGCTTTTCGGCAAGCAGTTCGCGGTAGATCGCCATACCGCTGGTGCCCGGCATGCGCAGGTCTGAAAAGACGATGTCCGGCGGCATATGGCCGCCCAGCACGTCGGCGGCGGATGTCCAGCTTGCCACCACGCGCGACTTCAGGCCCATCAGTTCGAGTATGTCGGACAATGAGGCGGCGACGTCCGGCTCGTCGTCGATCACCAATGCATGGCGCAGCCCGCTCGAACGCGCCGGGCCTTCGCCGGGCTTGGCGCTGTTGCCCGCGATCGCCGGCAACTGCACGACGAAGCGCGCGCCGTGCGGCTCAACCTCCTCGAACCAGATATTGCCGTTGTGCCGCTCGACGATCGATTTCGAGATCGACAGGCCGATGCCGGTGCCGACGCCGACCGGCTTGGTGGTGAAATAGGACTCGAAGATACGCGAGCGGATCGCTTCGGGAATGCCCGGGCCGTCGTCCTCGATGGAGAAGCCCGGATTGCCGCGCTCGCCGCGGAAAGTTCGCACCTTGATGCGCCGCTCGCCGGTGATGCCGGCAAGCGCGTGCTGGCTGTTGATGAGGAAATTCGCCGCGACCTGGGTGACATGGTCGGCATCGGCCATGGCAAGCAGCGGTCCGTTGGCGAAATCGGTGTCGATGATGATGCCGCTGGAACGCGCGCCATAGGCGGTGACCTCGAGCGCCGCCCGTACGACCTGGTTGAGGTCCGTCTCGGCCTGCTCGGTCGGATGCAGGCGAACCATCGACAGGAAGCTCTTGACGATACGGCCGCAGCGCTCGGCAGCGGCACGCACCTTCTCGGCGCGCACCTTGGTCTGCGGGTCGCTGGCGAATTCGTGCAACAGCGTCGACTGCGCCACCACCACCGCCAGCGGGTTGTTGAGCTCGTGCGAGACCCCGGCCAGCAGCGAGCCCATTGCCGCCATCTTCTCGTTCTGGTGCAGCTTCTCGCGCTGGCGGTTGATCTCTTCCTCGGCCTGCAGCTTTTCGCGCAGGTCGCGGATCGAGCCGAAGATCAGGCGGCGGTCGGCAACGCGCATCTCCGTCGCCGTCAGTTCGATCGGGAAAATCTCGCCGGCGGCGTTCTGGGTGACGGTTTCCAGGCGCTGGCCGACCATCGGCGCGCCGCGGCCGGCCATGTATTCGGCGCCCGAAGCATAACCTTTGCGGTAGTATACCGGAACGATGGTATCGAGCAGGTCCTTGCCGAGAATGGCGCTGCGCTGGAAGCCGAACATCTTCTCGGCGGCCGGATTGAACTCGATGATCGAACCCGTCTCGTCGATGACGATGATGGCGTCGAGCGAGGCCTGCAGCATGGTGCGGCGAATCACTTCGCTGGCATGCGCCTCGGACGGCGAGCGCTCGATGGCATCGCCGATGGCCAAGGCGATGATGTGCAGCGTCGCTTCTTCCTCGTCCGTCCATTCGCGCTCGTCGACGCAGTCGTTGACAGCCAGCGTGCCCCAGAGATGGCCATGCGCGAAAACCGAGACGGAGAGGAACGACTTGATGCTCTGCTTCTCGAAATCCGCCCGCAGGAAACCGTCGAGGTCACGCGTGTGGCCGGAGAAAATCTTGCCCTGCCGTTCGTCCTCCTGCAGCCGCTCCAGCAGCAAGTCCGAGTTGATGATCGACTGCATGATCACCGTGGGCGACGCCAGCTCGCCGCCGAAATCCGGGTCGATCCAATAGGCGGCGACGGATTGGGCGAAGCCTTCGCTCGGCAATTCACGCAAGCGGAAGAGAATGCCGCGCTGGCAATCCATTTTGCGGCACACCGTTTCCAGTATGCCGTCCATCTCGCGCTGCCAGTCGCCCGCCTCGCGCAGGCGGCGCACGACATGGACGGCCGCCATCGCGGCGCCACCCGGACGCGAGCCATGCATATCGGTGCGTGCTGCATCAGCAGTCATGGTCGGCCGTCTCTCGTAGCCCGCGTCGGCGGGCTCAATTGCTGTCGCTGCTCGGCAGCGAGAAGATATAGCCTTCGCCACGCACCGTGCGCAGGAATTTTGGATTGGCGGGGTCGGCCTCGATCTTCTTCCGCAACCGCATGATGCGGATGTCGACGGCGCGCGACGATTCCGGATCCTCGACGAAGCCGATGGCTTGCGAAATCGCCGCCCGCGTCAGAAGCCGGTTGGCGCGGGTGAGGAAAACCTCGAGCACGTCGAATTCGCTCTTGGCCATTTCGATGACCGCACCATTGGCGCCGATGACCAGGCGGCCGTCGAAGTCGGCCTGGAAGCCGCCGAAATTCATGAAGCGGCGATTACCGGTTTCGGCCTTCGCCGCTTGCGGCTCGGCCGGCTGCGGCACGCGGCGCAGCACGCTGCGCACCCGCGCCAGCACCTCGCGCAATTCGTATGGCTTGACGATGTAATCGTCGGCGCCGAGTTCCAGCCCGACGATGCGGTCGAGCGCGGTGCCGGCGGCCGTGGCGTAGATGATGCCGATCTGCGTTTTCGAGCGCAGCCAGCGGCCGAGCGACAGCCCGTCCTCGCCGGGCATGGCGATGTCGAGGATGGCGAGGTGGAAGGACTGCGCCTCGAACAGCGCGCGCGCGGCCGCGGCGTTCTCGGCCGTGACGACGTCATAGCCGCTGGCGCCAAGATACTCGGCCACGGCTTCCCTCAGATCCGGTTCGTCCTCGACGACGATGATGCGTGCCTTCACGACGCGCTCGCTCCCGCTTTCAGCGGAAAGTAGATTGGGTATAAACATGATGTCCAGCACTCATCTCGAGTTGTCTGTGGCGGGGTGGAGAAGATGGCCGCACGATCCGTCATTGCGCTTGTGTCCGTCGCCGAAGTGGTGGCGGGCGATCTCGCCGACCATCTCGACCGGCGCGGGCACGACGTGCGCCAGGCGCGCCAGCCCTGGGAGGCGGAGACGCTGCTTTCGGCTGGCGGCATCGATATCGTGGTCGTCGGCGACGATGTCACCCAGGCCGAGGGCCGCGAACTGCTCAGGCGCCATAGCAGCCAGGGCGGGGGTGGCGAGGGCGGCCCCGACTTCATCCTGATCTGCCGGCCGCGCGATCTCGTCGACAAGGTGCTGGCGCTCGAGCTTGGCGCTGCCGATGTGATCGAAAGCCCGCTCAACGTGCGCGAGCTTGCCGCGCGCATCGGCGGCCTGCTGACCAGACGCGGCAGGGCCGCCGGGGAACTGATCGTGCTCGAGAACGCCACCGTCGACCTGCGGTCGGCCATGGTCATGCATCGCTCGGGCACGGAGGATCAGCTTTCTCCCGGACAGGTGGCGCTGCTCAAGCTGTTTCTGGCGTGCCCGCGCAAGGTGCTGACGCGCGACGACATCATTGCCGCGGCACCGGCCGAGAATGCCGACGCTTTCGACCGGTCGATCGACTCGCGCATCGTGCGGCTGCGCCGCAAGCTCGACACCGAGACCATCACCACCATCAGGGGCGCCGGCTACCGTTTCGATCCGCCGGTCCCGCGCAATGAATGAGTTCGAGTCGGCGAGGCGTTTGAGCATCGGATTCCCCACAGCGGTGGTCCTTTGGGTCCGACGCCCCTCGCTCAGCGCACCACGATGACCGAGGGGCCGGGTGGAACGTCAGCGCTGGCGGTTGTCTCGGCCCGGGCGCGCTCCTTGAGCAGTACCGTCGCAAGCGCGGCAAAGCCGAGCAGACCTTGCGCGTAAAGAAGTGCCGAAAGCACCGAGGCAGCAAATTTCGTCTTCATCTTTGAATCCCCAATCTCGAAATCGTCGGTGCTTCAGGAAACTCCCGAAGCGCCCGCGCCGCTGACGGAGCCCCCCGCTGCGGCGCGGGCCTTCGGTCCTCTCGGCAGCAAGTAGCCGGAGGGGCCGCGTGTCCTCATCAGCCGATGGCCGACCCGCCAGAGGGCCTTCAGCCGGTGGACGCGCAGGCTGGAAACAATCCAGACCGTGGCGATGAACAGAGCCATGTGCAGCGTCGAAACCTCGCCGGAATTCATCGCCGCCAGCGCCGTCACCGGGTTGCCGGCCAGTGAGCCGGCGCCGCCGAGCACGATCGCCGCGACGCTGATCCTGAGAAGCCAGGAGCGGAGTTTCGATTTCCTGCCCATTTTCGTTTGCAGATGTCTGTTCCCGTTGCGTCAAATCTGCCGCCGGCCTGTATCCGCATCATGCCGCCGGAGACGCACTTTGTTGCAGATTTGTTTCGAAATTGGCTGTCAGACTTTCATATAAGGGTCAAATGCGCTTTCGTTTGCGCTGCAGCATACCACCTTGTTGCAAATTGAGGGAAAGCGCCACCTTGTGGCGGAATGGTGTTGGGACCCTCTGGCGTTAACTTTGAGAAACAAATTCGAAACAAAAGCGAGCATCAAGCGAAATCGATCTGAAACAGGCGACCTCGATAAGGCTGTCCATCGAATTGAAGCCGGCGCGACCGGCAAAAAACAGAGAGGGATCGCCATGCATGTTTCCGCCAAGCTCATCAATGTCACCGCCGCGGCGCTCACCGGTGCGACGCTGCTCTTCGGAGCCGGCAACGCCGCCCACGCCAATCAGATCATCGCCAAGGTTTCGCTGTCGCAGCAGATCATGGAAGTCACTGTCGATGGCCGTCCGACCTACACCTGGAAGGTGTCGACCGGCGACAGAATGCACATCACGCCAACCGGCTCATTCAAGCCGACCAGCATGCATGAGATGTGGTACTCGAAGAAATACGCCAACGCGCCGATGCCGCATTCGGTGTTCTTCAGCGGCGGCTATGCCGTTCACGCCACCTTTGCCATCAGCCGTCTCGGTCGTCCTGCCTCGCATGGCTGCGTGCGGCTGCATCCCGATGCCGCGGCCGATTTCTATCAGCTGGTCGAGGCCTTCGGCCCCGCCAACACCAGTATAGTCATTGTCAAGTAACGCGCTGGGTCAAGTAACGGGCTGGTCAACTAACGGGCTGGTCAAGTAGCAGGCAGTTGCCGCCTTCGGATTGCTCTGGCGCCGAAGCCGTGGGGCCACCGCCAAAAAAAGAGGCCGGAACTTTCCGGCCTCTTTTGTTTTTCGCTTCGTCGCCTCTTAGCCCGGCAACGCCGGCATCAGGTTTGGATCGGGCTTCTCGGCGAGATGCGGCAGGTCCCTGCTGGCGATGAAAGTGTAGAACATCGGCACGACGAAGAGCGTGAACATGGTGCCGACCAGGATGCCGGTGAAGATGACCAGGCCCATCGAGTAGCGCGCGGCGGCACCCGCGCCGCTGGAAATGATCAGCGGCACGACGCCAAGCGCCATGGCCGCCGTGGTCATCAGGATCGGCCGCAGGCGCACCTTGGCCGAAGCGATGATGGCGTCGCGGCGCCGCATGCCATGCATCTCGCGCTGCTGGTTGGCGAACTCGACCAGCAGAATGCCGTGCTTGGTGATGAGGCCGATCAGCGTGATCAGGCCGACCTGGGTGTAGATGTTGAGCGTTGTGGCCGGAAGGGTGAAATGTGATCCCACAATGGTGAAAATCATGTTGATGTTCGGGATCATGTTGAGCGGCAATATCGCGCCGAAGATCGACAGCGGCACCGCCATCATGATGATCAGCGGGTCGCGGAAGCTCTCGAACTGGGCGGCCAGCACCAGATAGATGACGATCACCGCCGCCGCGAAGGCGATCAGGATCGTGTTGCCCTGCTCCTTCTCCTGCCGCGACTGGCCGGAGTAGTCGACGAAGAAGGTGTCCGGCAGCGTCTCCTTGGCGATGTCCTCCAGCGCCTTCAGCCCGTCGCCGGTGGTGACACCGGGCAGTGGCAGGGCCGAGATGGTGGCGGAATTGAGTTGGTTGAACTGTTCGATCGCGGCCGGCGAGGCGTTGGTCGAAATCTTCACCACAGCCGACAGCGGCACCATCTTGCCATCCACGCTGCGCACGAAATATTCGCCGAGCTTTTCGGGGTTGTCGCGGAACTGCTGCGGCACCTGCGGGATGATGTCATAGCTGTTGGAGTCGCGGTCGAACTGCGCCACCTCGGCGCCGCCGACAAGCAGCGTCAGCGTGTTGCCGATATCGGCGATCGGCAGGTTCAGCGCCGCGGCGCGCTCGCGGTCGATGGTGACGGTCACCTGCGGCGCATCGTAAGCCATCGAGTTCTGGACGACGATGAAGCGGCCGGACGCTTGGGCCTTGTTCTTGATCTTCTCCGCCTGGTCGAAGACCTCGGAGGGATCGCCGGTCGAGCGCACGACCATCGAGATCGGCAGGCCGCCGCCGGAGCCGGGCAGCGTCGGCGGCGCGAAGACGAAGGCCTGGACACCGGCTACCTTGGCGAGGCGGCCCTGGATGTCGGCCTGAAGCTCCTTCGAACCGCGCTTGCGGTCCGCCCAATCCTTGAAAGCGAAGCCGACGAAAGCGCCGTTGGTGGCGCCGCCGAAGGCGACGGCAGAAAACTGCGCCCTGGTCTCCGGGATATCCTTCACCAGGCCGAGCATCTGGTTGACATAGGTCTCCGTGTAGTCCGATGTCGCATAGCGCGGCGCGGTCACGATCGAAAGCAGGAACCCCTGATCCTCTTCCGGCGCCAATTCGCTGGAGGTCGTGGTGAACATGAAGCCGGTAAGCGCCACCAGGGCCACCACCATGATCAGTGCTACGGGGCGGTTCCTCAGCGAAGCGGTGACCGCCCGCTCGTAGATATGTTCAACGCGGCTGAAGGTGCCGTCGACGATGCGCTGGAAACGGCCATGCGCGCCGGGCTTCAAGAGGCGGGCCGACATCATCGGGGTGATGGTGATGGCAACGAGGCCCGACAGCACCACGGAGCCGGCTAGTGTCACCGCGAATTCGCGGAACAGCGCGCCGGTCAGACCGCCGGTGAAGGCAAGCGGCGTGAACACCGCGGCCAGCGTGATGGTCATGGCGACAATGGCCGAGAAGATCTCGCGCATGCCGTTGAATGCCGCCTGCATCGGCGACATGTGATCCTCCTCCATGTGGCGGTGGATGTTCTCCACCACAACGATGGCGTCGTCGACGACAAGCCCGATCGCCAGCACCATGGCCAGCAGCGACAGAAGGTTGATCGAGTAGCCGACCGCAAACAAAATGAAGCAGACGCCGATCAGCGACAGCGGGATGGTGACGATCGGCATCATGACCGATCGGAACGAACCCAGGAACAGAAGGATGACCACGATGACGATGGCAACCGCCTCGCCAATGGTCTTGAACACTTCCTCGATCGAAGCGCTGATCTGCCCGGTGGCATCATAGACGATCTCGATCGTCATGCCTTTCGGCAACGTCTCCTGGATCACCGGGACGAGCTTGGTGAGCGCCGCCGCCGTCGTCAGCGGGTTGGCCGCCGGCGTCGGGAAGATGGCGAGGAAGGTTCCCGGCTTGCCGTTGAAGCTCACCCTGGTGTCGGTGTTCTTCGCGCCGAGCTCGACATGCGCGACATCGCGCAGGCGCACCACCTGACCACCCGTCGAGCGTATCGGGAGCTGGGCGAACGCCTCCGGCGTCTGCAAGGTCGAATGCACGGTGATCGAGGAGACCACATACTCGTTCTGGGTGTTGCCGGGCGCCGACAGGAAGTTCGAGTTGTTGATCGCGGTCAGCACATCGGTGGCCGTGGCGCCACGGGCGGCGAGCCGGATCGGGTCGATCCAGATGCGCATGGAATATTCCTGGGCGCCGAAGACCTGAACGTCGGCCACGCCTTCCACGGTTGAAATGCGGGGCCGTATGACGCGCTCGATATACTCGGTGAGCTGCTCCTTCGTCATGTTCGGGTTCTGCATCGAGATATACATCATCGCGAATTGCTGCCCGGTGCCCTTGACGATCACCGGATCCTTGGAGGCGGTCGGCAAGGTGCCACGCACGCCCTGGACCTTGGACAGCACCTCGGCGAGCGCGACGTCCGGATTGGAGCCGAGCTTCATCTGCACCGTGACCGTGCTCGAAGACGGACGGCTGGACGAGGTCACGTAGTCGATGTTCTCGGTCGAGGCGACGGCGCGCGCGATCGGGGCCGATATGAAGCCCTGGATCAGGTCGGCGCTGGCGCCGGGATAGGCCGTGGTGATGGTGATCGCGGTCTCGTCGACCTTCGGATATTGACGGATCGACAGGCCGAAGATGCCCTGGAACCCCAGAAGCAGGATCATGCAGGCCAGCACTGTCGAAAGGACAGGCCGGCGAATGAAGAGGTCGGAGAAGCTCATTGCTGGACCTGCTTGTTCGCCGATTTGCTGGGGTCGATGGTGTTGTCGACGGCAACCGACATGCCGTTGAAGAGCCGGTTCTGGCCGGCAGTGACGACCTGGTCGCCATCCTTGAGGCCCTCGGTGATTTCGACCATGCCGTTGTTGCGGCGGCCGAGCTTCACGAACACCTGCGAGATGACGAGCGCCGGCTGTTGCGCGGCATCGGCCGGCTTGGCGCCATCGGCGTTCGGCTTGGCGCTGTCGGCCGGCTTCATCGCGTTGTCAGCGGGCTTGGTCGCTTCAGTCGCGGGTTTGGCAGCATCGGCCTGCGGCTTGGCGGCATCGCCGGCAGGCTTTTGGGGCTTTGCCGGCTCGACGACGAAAACATAATCGCCGTAGAGGCTCGTCGTCACCGCCGTCTGCGGCACGGAGATGACATTGTTTTCCGGCGGCAGCTCGACGCGGATCTGCACGAACTGGCCCGGGGTCAGCTTGCCTTCCGGATTGGCGACCTCGCCACGGATCGAGACCAGCCGGCTTGCCGGGTCGATCTTGGGGTCGATGCCGCGAATGGAGCCGGCAAAGGACATGTCGGCCGGATTGCCGCCAAGCTTCACGGTCTGGCCGATCTTCAGCAGCGGCAGCTGTTGTTCGGGAATGGTGAAGTCGACCCGCATCGTGTCCAGGTCCTGGATCGTCACCACCGAGTTGCCTGGGGCCAGGTACTGCCCGACGTCGATCTTCGGAATACCCATCGTGCCGCCGAAGGGCGCGGACAATTGCTTCTGGACAAGCACGGCCTGCATCTTGTTGACCTGCGCGGCGGAGGCGTCCGCCGCGGCACGCGCGGCGTCAAGCGTTGCGTCGGTGCCAACACCACGCCGTTGCAGCTCGATCGCGCGGGTCAGCGCCGCCTGGTCCGAGGCGGCCTGCGCCTTCTGTGCCACCAGATCGGCTTTCTCGACCGCGTCATCCAACTGCAAGAGCACGGCATCGGCGGCAACTTTCTGGTTGGCGTGGAAGAGGATGTCCTTGACGATGCCGCTCGTTTCGACGGTAAGGTCGACGCCGCGCACGGCATTGACGGTGCCGATGGCCTCGACGCCGGGCGTCCACTCGGAAGGCTTGACGGTCACTGTCGAAACCGTGGCGGCCGGCGGCTTCATGGTGGCGAAATACTGCTTAATGCCGGCATCGCGCATGAAGTTGAAGCCAACGATGCCGACGCACACCAGGACGAGCAGCAGCAAGAAACCGACGATGATGAAAAAGCGTTTCACGGATGGTCCCCTCGAGCCGGCAAGCGGCAAAACAATCGATTCCGGGACACATATCGACGATAAGTCCCGATTTCAAATGGCGGGCGCCTTACTGTACCGGCTGGACGGTCTTGTCAATTCCGCCTAGGCTAATGTAGGGGGAGGCGCGATGAGAGTACGCAGGGCAAACTCACGCGAGAAGATACTTGCCGCAGCCGCCGACGTGGCGCGCGAGGCGGGCCCGGGAAGCCTGTCGCTCGAGGCGGTCGCCAGCCGCGCCGGCGTGTCGAAAGGCGGCCTGCTTTACAATTTTCCGACCAAGGCCAAGCTGATGCAGGGGCTTGTGGAGAGCTATCTCCGCGACTTCCAGAAGGCTCTGGAAGCACGCGCCGCCGAAGCCGGCCACGAAAGCGTGCTCTCGGCCTATATCAAACTATCGGCCGACGACTGTGAGCAACCCAAACCCTCGGCTTCCTGGATGTTCTCGGCGATCGCCGAGGACCCCGATTTCCTGACGCCGATAAAAGCGTTCAAACGACAGCTGTTCGAACGGCTGAAGGAGGAGACGGACGATCTCGGCTCGCTGCTGGTTTGCTTTCTCGCCATCGAGGGGATGCGCAGCATGAATCTCTTTGATTCAGACGTGCTGTCGCCGGACGAGCGCGAGTTGCTGGTCGCCTCGCTTCTCAAGATAGCCGGGTAGTCACCAACGTCACACCAGCTTCATCCTGGAGACATAGCGTTCCTCGCGGTTCTTTGCTGCAATGCAAAAGGAGTGGGGCAATGGTGGACGTCGTTTCCAGCGAGGCGGGGATCCCGAGACCGGATCATCCGCTGGGACAATCGGGCGGTGCCAAATGGTTCCTGCCGGCTTTCGGCGTGCTGGTGCTCGTCGGCATCATCTATGTCGGCTATGCGCTCAGCCAGGACCTGGCTGTCGCCAAGACGGTGCCCTGGATCCTGCTCGGCATCGCGCTTTTGATTGCGCTGGGCTTCGAATTCGTCAACGGCTTCCACGACACCGCCAACGCGGTCGCCACCGTCATCTACACGCGTTCCCTGCCGGCCGAGTTCGCCGTCATGTGGTCGGGCGTCTTCAACTTCCTCGGCGTGCTGACGTCCAGCGGCGCGGTGGCCTTCGGCATCCTGTCGCTGCTGCCGGTCGAGCTTATCCTGCAGGTCGGCTCGTCATCCGGCTTCGCCATGGTGTTCGCGCTGCTGGTCGCCGCAATCCTGTGGAACCTGGGCACCTGGTTCCTCGGCCTGCCGGCTTCGAGCTCGCACACGATGGTCGGTTCGATCATCGGCGTCGGTCTTGCCAATCAGTTCATGGCTCCGGCCGGCAGCGCCACCAGCGGCGTCGATTGGGGGCAAGCGACCAATGTCGGCACCACCTTGCTGGTCTCGCCGATCGTCGGCTTCTTTGCCGCCGCCATCCTGCTCTATGCGATGAAGCTCCTGGTGCGCAATCCGGCGCTCTACGAAGCGCCGAAGGGCAACACGCCGCCGCCATGGTGGATCCGCGCACTGCTCATCTTCACCTGCACCGGCGTCAGCTTCGCACATGGCTCCAATGACGGCCAGAAGGGCATGGGCCTGATCATGCTGATCCTGATCGGCGTGGTGCCGACCGCCTATGCGCTCAACCGGACGCCCGACATCAACTATCTCGAAGCCTACAAGTCGGCCTCGGTCGCCGTCGAGCAGGCGCTGGGCAAGTATGTCAAGCCGGGCGTTACGGTCGCCGATGCCAATGCCGCCAAGGCTGCCGTGCAGGAGGCCGTGCGCAGCAAGACCTGGAACGACCAGACGACCGTCGCGCTGAAGACCTATATCCACAACACGACCGCCGAGCTGCAGCCCTACGCCTCCGTCGACAAGGTGCCGACCGATCTGGTCAGCAACGCGCGTAACGACATCTACCTGATCGGCGAAGCGCTGAAGCTGATCGACAAGAAGAAGCTCCTGCCGATGCAGGATGCTGACCTCAAGGCGGTCACCGACTATCACAAGGCGGTCGACAACGCCACGAAGTTCATCCCGCTGTGGGTGAAGATCGCCGTGGCGCTGGCGCTTGGGCTCGGCACCATGGTCGGCTGGAAGCGCATCGTCGTCACCGTCGGCGAGAAGATCGGCAAGAGCCACCTGACCTACGGCCAGGGGGCCGCCGCCGAGCTGGTCGCGATGATCACCATCGGCATGGCGGATCGCCTCGGACTGCCGGTGTCGACCACCCACGTGCTGTCGTCGGGCGTCGCCGGCACGATGGCGGCCAATGGGTCCGGCCTGCAGTGGTCGACCGTGCGCAATCTTTTGCTTGCCTGGGTGCTGACACTGCCCTGCTCGATCGCGCTGGCCTTCGTTCTATTCGTGATCTTCCGCCAGGTTTTCTGAGCGGAGAACGAAAGCGCTCAAACAAAAGGCGGCGCCGGCGACCGGCGTTGCCTTTTCTTTGGGCAAAACCCATTGTGCGGGACACGAGTCGCAGGGATGTATTTGGTGTGTCGACAGAGGCGCATCGGAGATAGCTGAGGCGCCCTTCACGTCGTCATTCAATGGCGGAGCAAGGAGCGAAGCGACGCGGCGCAGACCATAGAATCCATTCCGTTACCCAGAAGCGCCACGGCGGTGCAGAACGACCTCGGTTCTGCGTCGCCTTTACCCTTCGCGCTAAAGCGCGTCGCGCTGAACCGGACTCAGGCGACGCGCTTTAAGTCTTTGTTTTGATGCATGTCGTCGTCCCAGAACCGCTTCACACTTCTGGGCGACATGCATTAGCTCACGGAATGGATCCTCGGGTCTCCGCGACGCCGCTTCGCGGCTGCTCCGCCCGTGGATGACGATGCGGCGGAGGGCTTCGACAATCTTGGACGTCGATCCGCTCGATCGAACGGCTGGATTCTCGCTGCCAACGATATGATACCGGTGAAACCGCTTCGCAGGGCTGGCTAAGTCGGGTCTTCGCGGTGCAGGTCGTGGATGGTGACGCCATCTGCGTTATCGGGCAGCATCAGCCACTTCCTGTGGCGCAGCGTGCGCTCGGTGTCTTCCAGGCCCATCTCCCAATGCTCGCGCATCGAGGTACCGGAAAACTCATAGTCCTTGGCGTGGCCCTCATAGCCTTTGTGCTGGTAGATCAGGTGGACGATGTTGACCACGCCGGCGTCGGAATAGTCGGCTATCAGTTCCCTCTCGCCGTCCTTGAGCTGCTCCGGCGGCACGCGCTTCAGCGCGTCGAGCAGCTTCATCTTCAGCGCATGGATGCGCTGGAAGTTGTCGGTGTTTTGGCGCGTGCGGCTGGAATACATGATGTCCTTGTGGCGCGACAGAACGTCGGCCATGCTGCGCGGCAGCACGCCGCGCGCGCTGAACAGATCGACCTGGAACACCAGCGAGGAACGATCCTCTTCCTGGTCGAGCAGATATTGCAGCGGCGTGTTGGAGACGATGCCGCCGTCCCAATAATACTCGCCCTCGATGCGGATGGAGGGGAAGGCCGGCGGCAGCGCGCCGCTCGCCATGATGTGCTCCGGCCCGATGCGAACTTTTTCGGTGTCGAAATAGACGAAGTTGCCGGTCCTGACATTGACCGCGCCGACGCTCAGCCGCTTCTTGCCGTCGTTCAGCACGTCGAAGTCGATCAGGCTTTCCAGCGTGTCCTTGAGCTCGGCGGTGTCGTAGAAGCTGGTGGCGCCTTCCGCTCCGGAGAGTTGGATCCAGGGGTTGGGACTGCGCGGCTTGAAGAAGCCGGGCTGACCCATGGTCATCGTCATCAACGACGAGGTCTGGTTGCGGATATCGCGATAGATGTCGCCTTCCGGCGTATAGGCCCAGATCTTGCGGCCGGAGATCGTCTGCCAGAACTGTTCGAGCCGCTGCAGGCGGCGGCTCGGCTCGTTGCCGGCGATGATCGAGGCATTGATGGCGCCGATCGAGACGCCGGAGAGCCAGGTCGGCTCGCAGCCGGCATCGGCAAGCGCCTGATAGACCCCGGCCTGGTAGGCGCCCAGCGCGCCGCCGCCCTGGAAGACCAGGGCGATGCGGTCATATTGCGCCGTGATTTCCTGGATAGTGGCGGCGACAGCCTTGCTGCGGTTACGCTCAAGCACCGGCTTTCTCCAGCTGGCTCGCGCCGGCAACTGATCGGCCGTGGTCTGCGAGGTAATCATGCACGACTTCGCCCAGGCCGAGCGTCAGATCGGCGGTGAAGTGAACGGCCGAGACGATGTCGAGCACAGGCAGCTTCGCCACGTCGGCCATGACATGCGGCCGAAGGTCGAGCGCGGCGGGCGCCGTCCAGGCCTCCTTCAGCGTGATGTCGGTGAGGTAGTAGCAGACCAGCTCGCAGATGCGTGGGCTGCCGTCGACATGCGGGATGATCTTGATCAGGAAATTGGGCGCGGCGAGCGAGGCCAGCACCTGGTCGTGATCGGCTTCTCGGTGCTTGTAGCCCATGGTGCCGGTGGCGCACAGAACGCTGCCATAGTGCAGCGTGCCGACCACCACTTCGCCTTCATGCACGATCTTGGGGCTGGCGAGCTTCTTGGGGAAACCCCAGAGCTCGCGGCCGCCGGCGATCGGCGCGTCGTCGTCGAGATACATGGAATGCACGTAGCCGCCGTGCTGGCCCTTGTAGCGCACCGGAATGACCTGGCCGGTCTCGGTGTAATCGCCGAAGCCGGTCGAGTCCGGCATGCGAATGAACTCATACTTGACCAGCGGCTCGTCGATCTCGAGCGGCGCGGGCACGACCGCCTCGAGTGCTTCGCGCGTGGTGCGGTAGGTGATGATGATGTATTCGCGGTCGAAGAAACGATAAGGGCCGGGCGGAAAGGACGGGTTGGTGAGCGGCATGGCATAGGCGCGCTTCACGACATCGGCGATTTCCATGGCTGGTGCCCCAACAGGTTCGGGATGACCCCGCGCGAATGCGCTGGCAAATATGTTGCACGGCAGCATGACAATGCCGTGTCAACGCCAGGACAGTGCTTCCTGCAGCCGGCAAACGCGGCCGCGGACTTGTAATAGCGCCGACATATGGGTGTGGCATTGTGATGCTGCAGTGCACAAATCATGTGCCTTCCCGGCTGTCTGTCCTCATACTCTTGCCTTCGGTCCTCCTGTCGCGAGATCTCCCATGGGTTCCCTGTCTTCGAAGAATGCGCTCGTCACCGGCTCGACCAGCGGCATCGGCCTGGCAATCGCCCGCGCCTTTGCCGCCGAGGGCGCCAACGTCACCATCAACGGTCTGGGCGATGCCGCGGCGATCGAGCAGGAGCGCGCCGGCATCGAGAAGGATTTCGGCGTGAAGTGCCGTTACTCGGATGCCAACATGATGGACGGCGCCGCCGTCACCGCCATGATCCACGAGGCCGAGGAGGCGTTCGGCAGCCTCGACATCCTGGTCAACAATGCCGGCATCCAGCACGTCGCGCCGATCGAGGAATTTCCCGACGACAAATGGGAAGCCATCATCCGCATCAATTTGCTTGCCGCCTTCTATGCCATCAAGGCGGTGGTGCCCGGCATGAAGAGCCGCAAATGGGGCCGCATCATCAACACCGCCTCGGCGCATGCGCTGGTCGCCTCGCCGTTCAAGTCGGCCTATGTCTCGGCCAAGCACGGCATTGCCGGCCTGACCAAGACGGTGGCGCTGGAAGTGGCGCAGAACGGCATCACCGTCAACGCGATCGCGCCCGGCTATGTCTGGACGCCGCTGGTCGAGAAGCAGATCCCCGACACGATGAAGGCGCGCGGCATGACCGAAGAGCAGGTCAAGCACGACGTGCTGCTGGCGGCGCAGCCGACCAAGGAGTTCGTCACCGTCGAGGAACTGGCGGCACTTGCGCTGTTCCTGTGCACCGACGCGGCCAAGCAGATCACCGGCACGACCCTGCCGATGGATGGCGGCTGGACCGCGCAGTAAAGGCAACGGCCGTTCCGGGGAAGGGTGGGCGGAGCTTCCGTCTTCCTTGGCAATTTGAATTCTTGACAATCGCAGGGGAGCGTTCCAGCATCCTCGCCAAGGGGTTCCCCGCGACGACCCCGTGAGGCGTCAGCCCAACGATCGCGTCCAAACTCTCTTTGTTCTGGAGGTGGACGCCATGCCGTCAACAACCGCAATTACCGTTCCGCAGCTTTCCCGCCTCGTCGGTCTGCCCGACGCGCCTTGCCTAGTCGATGTGCGCATCGATGACGACCATGAAGCCGATCCGCGCCTGTTGCCGGCGTCATGCCGGCGCGATTTCAGGACTGTCTCGTTGTGGGCGGCGGAATTTTCCGGACGCAAAGTCGTCGTGATCTGCCAGAGGGGGCAGAAGCTGTCGCAAGGCGTTGCCGCATGGCTGCGCCATGAAGGCATTCCGGCGGAGTCGCTGGAAGGCGGCTTCGAGGCCTGGGCCGCCGCCAAGGCGCCGTTGGTCGCGGCCGGCGCGATCCCGCCCCGCGACGAGAACGGCCGCACCGTATGGGTCACGCGCTCCCGGCCGAAGGTCGACCGCATTGCCTGCCCTTGGCTGATCCGCCGCTTCATCGATCCCGATGCGGTGTTCCTGTTCGTCGATCCGGCCGAGGTGCCTCTGGTGGCCGATCGCTTCGCCGCGGTTCCCTTCGACATCGAAGGCGTGTTCTGGAGCCATCGTGGCGATCGCTGCAGCTTCGACACGATGATCGAGGAATTCGGCCTGCGCGTCGATGCGCTCGATCGCCTGGCGCTGATCGTGCGCGGAGCGGATACGGCGCGCCTCGACCTTGTTCCGCAGGCGGCCGGGTTCCTCGCCGCTTCGCTCGGCCTGTCGCGCATGTTCCGCGACGATCTGGAGCAGCTCGAAGCCGGCATGCTGCTCTACGACGCCTTCTTCCGCTGGTGCCGCGACGCGGCGGAAGAGACGCACAACTGGCCCGTCGGAGGCAAGGCGCAATGACGGCGCTCGCCAAAGACGGCGCCGCGCGGCCGGTCGAGACCCCGGCCGTGCCGAGCTTTCGCGAAGCGACGCGGCTGTGGGCCAAGATCGGCCTGCTGTCCTTTGGCGGGCCGGCCGGACAGATCGCGCTGATGCACAAGGAACTGGTCGAGGAGCGCCGCTGGATCGGCGAGGAGCGCTTCCTGCATGCGCTCAACTACTGCATGCTTCTGCCTGGGCCAGAGGCGCAGCAGCTTGCCATCTATGTCGGCTGGCTATTGCACCGGACGGCGGGCGGCCTCGTCGCCGGCATCCTGTTCGTGCTGCCCGGCGCGTTGGTCATGCTGGGCTTGAGCAGCTTCTACATGCTCTACAATGATGCTCCGGTCGTCGAGGCGCTGTTCTTCGGCGTCAAGGCGGCGGTGCTTGCCGTCGTCGTCGAGGCTGTCATTCGCATCGGCAAGCGGGCGCTGAAGAACCGTGCCATGGTCGCGATCGCGGTGGCGGCCTTTCTCGCCATCTATGTCGCCAGGCTGCCGTTCCCGCTGATCGTGCTTGCGGCAGGTTTCACTGGCTGGATCGGCAATCGTTTTGCACCAGGGCTGTTTTCCGGCTCGGCGCACGGCAAGGGGAGCGCCGCCGCCGACAGAATCGCCGTGGTCGACCTGATGTTCGAGCGCGGCGAGCTTGGCCACACCGTGCCGAGGCGATGGCATGCGGTCCGAACCATCGCCATCTGGCTGCCGCTCTGGCTCGGACCGGTGGCTCTGGTCGCCGCGCTGGCAGGGCCGGGCAGCGTGTGGGCGCAGATCGGCGGCTTCTTCAGCCTGATGGCCGTCGTCACCTTCGGCGGCGCCTATGCGGTTCTGGCCTATGTCGCGCAGGCGGCGGTGACCTCGTTCGGCTGGCTTTCGCCCGGAGAAATGGTCGACGGGCTCGGGCTGGCGGAGACGACGCCCGGGCCGTTGATCCTGGTGCTGCAATTCGTCGGCTTCACTGCCGCCTATCGCCATGCAGGGGCGATCAGCCCGTTGCTTGCCGGATCGCTCGGGTCGGCGCTGACGCTCTGGGCCACCTTCGCGCCGTGCTTCTTCTGGATCTTCCTCGGCGCGCCCTACATCGAGCAATTGCGCCAGAACAAGGCACTGTCGGCGGCGCTCGGCGCGATCACCGCGGCGGTGGTCGGCGTGATCATGAACCTTGCGCTGTGGTTCGCGCTGCATGTCGTCTTCGGCAAGGTCGAGAGCGTCGGCTGGGGCGTGGAGATTCCAGTTCTGCCCTCGCTCGACTGGCGCGCCGCGCTGCTGTCGGCGGCGGCGATGGTCGCCATGTTCAGGCTGAAACTCGGCATGCTGCCGACACTGGCAGGATCGGCGCTGGCGGGGCTTGCATTGCTGGCGCTGTAAGGCGGCTCAACAAACCGATCACATCGGCGTGAACAAAAAAAGCCGGTCGCCGGGAATAAACGGTTGAGTCCGCTGGTCTTCAGGGCATGCGCCATTTGTGCGCAACAGCAGGAGACCATCATGAAGCGGCATGAAGATAAAAGCGCAAGGGCCGAAGAGGGTGAAGGCATCAGCCGCCGCCGTCCTTTGGAGCGTTGGGCGCATCTGTTCTGGGCGATGCCGCCCCGTCGCCGGCTCTGATCCGTGCCGATCGCAACCATCGAGATCCACGGCCATGACGGCGACGTCCAGCATCTCATTGCAGCCAGCGATGCGCCGTCCTCTTCCGAGGCGCCGTTCTCGTTCAATACGCTTGACTCCGGTGACGCCAATGCCTTCTCCTCCTCCGAAGCAGGCGCCGTCGCCTGCAGCCGCGATCTTCACCCGCACGAGCAGGGACAGCTCAGCGCCACCTGCCGAGGGTGGCCGCAAGCCCCTGGCGGGAGCGCCTGACGGTGGAACGGTGTTGAGCGAAAAGATACTGGCCGCGCGTTTTGCCGAAGTGGTGCTGCCGCATCTTGGCGATGCGCTGTCGCTCGCCCGCTGGCTGACCGGCAACACAGCCGATGCCGAGGATGTGGTGCAGGAGGCCTGCCTCAAGGCGCATGCGGGCATTGCCGGCTTTGCCGGCGGCAACGCCCGCGCCTGGCTGCTCACCATCGTGCGCAACGCCTCCTACACGTGGATGGCGCGCAACCGTCCACGCAGCGTGGTGGCCGTCGGCGACCTCGCCGATCTCGACGACGTCTCGCCGCCGCCCGACAACGATGCCGACAGTCCTGAGGCGGCGCTGATCGCCAAGGCGAATACGGCGGCGGTGGAAGCAGCGATCGCAAGGCTGCCGCAAGCCTTCCGCGAAACGCTGGTGTTGCGCGAAATCAACGGTCTCAGCTACCGCGAGATCGCCGCCATGCTCGGTGTGCCGCAAGGCACGGTGATGTCGCGGCTGGCACGGGCCCGCGGCCTCTTGATGACGGAACTTGGAGGGCGCCATGAGCCCGCATGAAAATCGCCCGCGTGAGGATGGATTGCCGGAAGACCCACAGGATATGAAGCTGATGATCCACGCTCTTGTCGATGGCGAGCTCGATGCCGCGGCTGCCCTGGCAGTCGAGCGCCGCATGGCCGCCGATCCGGACCTTGCCGCCGAACATGCTCGCCTCGTGGCGCTACGCGGCGCTGTCGCCAACGTGCCGCGTCCGACCGTCAGCGACGATTTCCTGGCGCGTATCGCGGCCATCGCCGAAGTCAAAGGCGCCGAGCAGGCTGAGCTTGTCCAACCCGCAGCCGCGAAGGCGGAGCCGCAGCCATCCGTGCAGCCGCAACAGCAGCAAGGCAAAGTCATCGAGATGCGGCCGCGCGCGGCACGCTGGTTCAACTCCTTCGACTGGCGCCAGATGGCGGCCTCGATCGCGCTGACCGCGTTTGTCGCCAGCGGCGCGACCCAATGGCTGATGGTGGACAATGCGCCCGACAGTTTCGCGGTCGCCGTCGCCAACGGCCATCGCCGCAGCCTGCTCGCTGCGACCCCGGTCGACATCGTCTCGTCCGACCGGCATACGGTGAAGCCATGGCTCGACGGCCGCATCGGCGTCTCGCCGGCGGCGCCGGACATGGCCAAGGACGGCTATGCGCTGCTTGGCGGACGTGTCGAGGTGATCGGCGACAGGCCGATGCCGGCGCTGGTCTATCGCCATCACGAGCATCTGATCACGCTGGTAGCCGCACCCCGGCAGAACGAGGCCAAATCGAAGCCGGTGGCCGACGACCTCTCGGCGGGCGGGTTCCTTCTGGTCCATTGGACCGACGACGCCTTCTCCTACTGGGCGATCTCGGATGCCGAACGCCCGGCGCTCGACGATTTCGTCGCCCGCTTCCGGGCAGCGATCATCGCCAATCCGGCGGCCGGCAGCCCGGGCTGAACGCCTGCGCTGAGGGTGACGCCATGCCCGGCGATCACTCCGCGCCGCAATTCAGCAAGGCGACAATGGCCTTGCCGTCAGTAAAGAATGGATTGCCTATAGCGTTTTTGCCCGCCATCGGCTGGGTCACGACTGCATCATCCATCTTCCCGACGCATTTCGACCGAAGGAGGACAGCGCGCAATGCCTCCCGCTCCTTGTCTATGTCCGGGTCAATTTGGTGGATCAGCAGCCCCCTTCCGCTTTCAGTTTTAGCTTCTTTGTCGAAGTGAACGGTACCAAGCCAAACCGAGCTGCCGGAAACCCGAAAGTCAGTGTCCCAAACATGAATGTGGTGCCGCTCCCGCACCGAGCCGCCGGGATCCACATATTGGAAGCCCCGCTGGTTGGGCTGCCCGTGCCAGAACGTTGGAAGCCCCGGCGCGCGTGAAGAAGGCTGGTTGCGTAACTCCGCGCCAAGCAATCGCCATGTGCTTGCGAACGAGATCTTGTCCGTCGGCTCCCATCCGGCCTGAGCGAAGGCTTTCGCCAAGTCAGCCTCGCTTCCTATCAGGATGACGTTGATCGGCTCCATCGGCTTGCCGGTTATGTCCTCGCTGAAGCGTGGCGCCAAGGCGAACATCGCCTCCGGAAAGTTGTTTTCCGCCAGGTCGACCGGTGCGTTTCTGGGCTGCCCCTTGTCGACAAGCGGGTGTGTGTAGTCGAACGCGCCTACGATGCCAGCCCACGCTACGAAGAGGCACACCGCCGCGGCTCTGGACAAGGCAGGCGTAGGGCTCGAAATCGTGTCTCCGGCGGACGCTCTCGCAACGCTGAAGAAGGTGATTGTTGCTGTGAGCCAGGCCGCGCCGAGTCCAAAACTCGCAACCACGTCGGATGGCCAGTGGACTCCGAGATAGATCCGGGAAAACCCGACGGCCACCACGATGGCTATCGTCATGACCGCGATTGCGGCCTTCGCTGTCCAGGTCTTCACCCGATCGATCGCGAACCACCCGACCAGTCCATAGAAACATATTGCCACGAAGGCGTGACCGCTCGGAAAGCTCGCGCCTTTGGCCGGGATCAACGCGTTGATGAGATCTGGCCGGGGGCGGGCAAGACCTACCTTTCCCAACTGGACGAGAATCTCGCCGCCACCGATCGAGATGAGTAGAGCCAGGATCCAAAGCCGTCGGCGCGTAAGCGCAAGATATAGGACCAACAGGCCGGCGCCCGCCGTGACGATCTGCCAGTTCCCCAGATAGGTCAGGAACAGCATCAGCCTGTTCAGGCCGGGCGTGCGATACATTTGAACCACGGACAGCAGACGCAAATCCGCGAGAACGATGGCCTCGTTGGCGATCAAATCCTGAACAATCGAGAGGAAAAAGAACAGGAGGATGGACGCCAGCGCTGCGCCAACCGTCAGGCGCAGGCCAAATAGCTCGGAACGGTTGAACCGCCTGGCAAGCCAGCCCCAGAACCTTGGGTGGGATGCGATGTGGCGCTGAAGTTCCGGGTCACGCCGTATGGCTTCGACAATGGACTGCAGCAGTGAGCTCGCCAAGCGCCACATCCAGCCGCCACTCCCCTGCAATTCGCCGGAACAACCTGGTGCTTGCGGCGAACCTTTAGGCTAGCATGTCGATTGCCGTCACACCAATGCTGCGGGCAACACGCCAGCCGAACCGAGGGCTTTTCATTTCTGCAGACGGGTTCGTCGGGGTTTTGGCATGCTGGCCGCATGGTTGGTCTAGCGGACCTTCTCACTCCCACAAATGGCGCATGTATGACAGTTCTGGTCCTCCTCAACGCAAGTGCCGGCACAATTCAACGCGCCGACTACGATGTCGAAGCATTTGTTCGAAACGGGTTGCGAGCGCGTGGCATCGAGGCCGAGGTGCGACTTGCGGAGGCCCACGAGATCGTGGAGATGGCCCACCGCTTCGTCTCGACGAAATCACCCCGCGATAAACCAAGGACCCTCGTGGTCGGCGGCGGCGACGGCACACTCGGTTCCGTGGCCTCGGCCGTCGCAGGAACGGATGTCTTGCTGGGCGTCCTGCCGCTCGGCACCCTCAATCATTTCGCCAGGGATCTTGGCTTGTCAAATGATCTGGAGGTGGCCATGAACGTAATCGCCACGGACCACGTCGAGCAGATCGACGTTGCGGAGGTGAACGGCCGGACCTTCCTCAACAACTCATCCATCGGCATCTATCCGTTTCTTGTCGCCGAACGGACCGCCGAGCAGAAGCGGCTGGGGATCGGAAAGCTTGCCGCGCTCGGCCCGGCGCTTATCCGTACGCTCAAGGCTTCATCGTGGAAGAGGGTGAGGATCTCTATTGGCAACGAGCGAAGCCAGAAGACGCTTTGCGTGTTCGTTGGCAACAATTTCTACGATCTTCGAGCGCTCGGCCACCGCGGCAGTCTTACGTCCGGTGAGCTGTGCATCTACGTCGTGAAGCCGCAGTCCTGGCTGGGGCTCGCGCTACTGCCGTTCAAGGCCGCGCTCGGGTTGATCGACCCAGTCCGCGATGTCGAACACTTCCGGGTACAAAGTGTGGAGATCAAGACCCGTCGACGACACCTGCGCATTGCGATGGACGGCGAGACCGTGGAGGCAATGCCGCCGTTGCATTATCGGATACGGCCGCGGTCTCTGCGAGTTCTCACGCCTGCCGCGTATAAAGTTCACTTGAAGGCGATTGAGAACCGGTGATCGCTATGGCATGTTGTTGACCGCCATGAGCACGCTTTGGCGGTTCTCCGTTTGTGGGGTGATGACAGCATGAAAGGGCCGATGATCTGGGGCGCGATCATTCTCGGAATCGGGCTACTGGTGTTGACGGCGGTCTACTGGCTGGAGCCGGCCGGGTCGCTTCCCGTGTATCTGCCAGGATATGAAGCAGGCTCCGCGCGTGTCCATTTCAAGCATGGTCTCGGGACACTGATCCTCGCCCTTGCACTGTTCGCGTTCGCCTGGTTCCAGAGCGGGCCGAAGAAATCCTAGAGCGCCAGGTAGAGGAAGGCCGCGAGGCCAGCGCCAACGCAATATAGTGCGAACGGCTTGAGCGTGTCCGTTTCAAAATATTTGAGCAGGAAGCGGACCGAAAGAAACGCGGTCACAGCCGCGCAGCAAGCGCCAACAATCGCCTGACCCAATCCAGCCCCGCCATTTGCGAAAAGATCGGGAACCTTGAGGACGGCCGCCGCCAGAATGATGGGCGTCGCCAAGAGAAAGGAGTAGCGGACGGCGTTCTCGTGGGAAAGCCCACAGGCCAGCCCACCGCCCATGGTTAGTCCGGTGCGAGAAAATCCCGGTATCAGCGCGAAACATTGCGCGATGCCGATGATGACAGCTTGCGTCCACGAAAGGGCAGCAAGCTTCCTGTCATCGTGCGGACCTTCAGCCACGCCGCGAGTGCGCAGCACCTCGACGGCATAAAGCATGACGCCGTTCAGCATCAAGACGATCGCGACAACTGTTGCGGCTGCAAAGAGCTGCTTCAGCCGCTCTTCGAACAACAGGCCGAGAAGTCCAGCCGGGATGGTGCTGACGACCAGCAACCAGCCCAGCTTGGCATAGGTGTCATCGGCGTGAATCTCGCGTTGCTTAAGCGAGCGAAGGACGCCACCAACTATGCCCAGCCAATCACGCCAGAAGAACCCCAGCAACACGAGAGCCGTCGCCAGATGTGTCAGCACCAGAAAGGCGACGAACGCGTCACTCGATCGCTCGACAGGCCAGCCGAGCAGGGCGGGGATCAGAACGGTGTGTCCTAGGCTCGATATTGGGAAGAGTTCCGCGAAACCCTGCAGAAGTCCCAAAACGATCGCTTGGAAATAAGTGATCACGACGCAATTGTCCCCAAAAGCCTAGCTCTATCAAGCCAGGCACGACTGCAGGCGGAGGTAAAGGTACGAAGCGGGTGAGTGTGACCAATCGAGAGGTGCTGTCAAGCAGGGGCGGTCAAGCTATCTGCTGCTGGCGCCATCGCCAATCCTGCGTAGCGGCCTTGGCCTCATTGGGATTTCAGCACATTCAAACCCGTTAAAGACCCCCTCACAGACTGGCTGTCCCGGTACAGACTTTACAAAACTTTACATTGATACCGGAATCCGGAAACAGCCATGGCGACCGCCGAAGCAATACCGCCGTTGCATTATCGGATACGGCCGCGGTCGTTGCGGGTTCTCGCTCCCAAGTTGATGAGGCCCGCTACAGCGACCCGCGCGTGGCATACGAGCTGGGAGCCGAAAAGCTCGACGACGTGCTTGCCTGGTGCATCGACCTTGAAATCCGCGCTGTCACGCTCTGGGTTTTTTCGATCGACAATATGCGCCGGCCGCCGGCCGAGGTCTCCGCCATCATGGCCGCCGTCGAGAAGAAGATCGCCGGGCTGGCCGAGGATCCCTCGATCCTGAGCCGCGGAGTCCGGCTCAGGGCCGCGGGCCGGCTCGACCTTGTGTCGGTTTCGACAGCCGACGTGATCCGTGAGGCGACGGAACGAACCGCCGGGAACGAGACGCTCACCGTGACAATCGCGATCGCCTATGGCGGACGCGAGGAAATCGTCGATGCCGTCCGCAACCTCGTGCGCCAAAAGCGCCAGCAGGGGGTCGATCTCGATACGATCCTCGACGAGCAGAGCCCAGCGGCGATAGACGAATACCTTTCTGCCCGATCTCGATCTCATTATCCGCACAAGCGGCGAGGTCCGCCTTTCCGGCTTTCTCCTTTGGCAAAGCGCCAGCAGCGAGCTTTATTTTTCAGACGTGAACTGGCCGGAGTTCCGCAAGCTCGATTTTCTCCGCGCCATTCGCGCCTATCAGTGTCGCCGCCGCCGTTTCGGAAAATAGGATTTCGCGCGTTCTCCGACCCCGACCAACGCAGGCGCTCACCAATACGAGCGCACGAGAGTTCGCCGTACCAATTGCCATACTAATTTGGAAAAAAGTACGGGAGCAATTCACTAAGCATTTGAAATACTTGGTGATCCCGACAGGAATCGAACCTGTGACCTACAGATTAGGAATCTGCCGCTCTATCCTACTGAGCTACGGGACCACGCGGGCCGACACATAAACGCTTCGAGCCGGTTCGCCAAGGGGCATGCGACAGTGCTTCCCCAACGCCGGCGGCGTCCGCCCAGGCCAGGCCAGCAGCCTGACCTGCATTGGCGGCGGAATGCCCGCCGCCTTCGCTCGCCAGCCGCTCAAGCCGCGAGCGCAGTCTCCGCCAGCCTCACCCAATAGCTCATGCCGTGCGGGATGACCTCGTCGTTGAAGTCGTAGGCCGGGTGATGCAGGCCGGCCGAGTCGCCGTTGCCGATGAAGATGAAGGCGCCGGGGCGGGCTTCCAGCATATAGGAGAAATCCTCGCCGCCCATCACCGGCTGGATGGCGCGGTGGACATGGCTGTCGCCGGCGACATTGGCCGCGATATCGCCGGCAAACACGGTTTCCTCGGCATGGTTGAAGGTGACGGGGTAATTGGCGTCGTAGTCGACGTCGATCGTGGCGCCGAAGGCGGAGGCCAGCCCGGCGCAGAGCGCGCGGATGCGCTCTTCCGATTTCTTGGCCACTTCCTTCTTCAGCGTGCGCACGGTGCCGGCGATCTCGGCGCTTTCGGGGATAACGTTATAGGCGTCGCCGGCATGGAACTTCGTCACCGACACCACCACGGCCTCGACCGGATCGGTGCTGCGCGAGGCGATGGTCTGCAGCGCGCCGACCAGCTGGCTGGTGATGACGATCGGGTCGATCGTGCCGTGCGGCATCGCGGCATGGCCGCCGCGGCCGTTGACGGTGATGGTGAATTCGGCGGTCGCGGCCATGATCGGGCCGGGCTTGATGGCGAACTGGCCGACCGGCAGGCCCGGCATATTGTGCATGCCGAACACTTTCTCGATGCCGAAGCGCTCCATCATGCCGTCCTTGACCATTTCGTTGCCGCCGCCGCCACCTTCCTCGGCCGGCTGGAAGATCACCGCCACGCTGCCGGCGAAATTGCGCGTCTCGGCGAGATATTTGGCGGCGCCCAGCAGCATTGCGGTATGGCCGTCATGGCCGCAGGCATGCATCTTGCCGCGCACGGTCGAGGCCCATGGCTTGCCGGTGATCTCATCGATCGGCAGCGCGTCCATGTCGGCGCGCAGCCCGATGGTCGCGCCATCGCCTTTGCGGCCGCGGATGATGCCGACGACGCCGGTCTTGCCCAGCCCCGTGACGACTTCGTCGCAGCCAAAGGCTTTCAGCTTTTCAGTCACGAAGTCGGCGGTCTGGTAGACGTCGAAATTCAGTTCCGGTGTCTGGTGCAGATGTCGCCGCCAGCCAGCAACTTCTTCTTGCATTTCCTCGGCGCGGTTCAGAATCGGCATGATCGGTCCATCTCTTGGTTGATTGGCGGCAGTCGGTTCAGAGCCGCTACCCTGCAATTGCGAATGTCTTGCACTTTGCCATTTTGGCGTCACATAGGGTAAATAGCACCGCAACAATGCGTTCCGGATCGAGGGGTCGGGCCGCATTTATGCTGGCGATGGGTAACGAAATCTTACGGACCCACCGGCGACTACGGCAAGAGGCGATTTCGGATTTGATCATGCGGCAAAGGCATTTCCTCAACCTGTTGCTGGCAGGCGCGCTGGCACTTCCGGTGTTTATCGGCGCGGCTCGCGCCAATCCGGTTGTCCTTTTCGACCTGAAGAGCGGCTCTGTGCTGGAGCATCAGGACGCCTTCAAGCGCTGGTATCCGGCCTCGCTCAGCAAGCTGATGACGGCCTATGTCACTTTCCGGGCGATCTCCGCCGGCGAGGTGGCGCTCGATTCGCCGATCAAGGTAACGAAACATTCGGCCGGCGAGCCGCCGAGCAAGATGGGCTTCAAGCCAGGCTCGGTGATGCGGCTCGACAATGCGCTGAAGATGATGCTGGTCAAATCGGCCAACGACATCGCCATGGCCGTCGGCGAGAACATCGGCGGTTCGCAGGAGGCCTTTGCCCAGCGCATGAATGCCGAGGCCGCCAGGCTCGGCATGACCGGCACGCATTTCGTCAATCCGAACGGGCTCTATTCCCCGGACCAGTATACGACCGCGCGCGACCTCGCCGTCCTGGTGACGGCGGTGCGCAACGACTTCCCGCAATATGCGCCGTGGTTCTCCATCGAGGGACTTGCCGTCGGCAAGAAGGCGCTTCCCAACTACAATCTCCTGATCGGCCGCTACCCGGGCGCCGATGGCATGAAGACCGGTTTCGTCTGCTCCTCGGGCTTCAACATGATCGGCTCGGCGACGCGCAATGGCCGTACGCTGGTTGCCGTGGTGCTTGGTGAAAAATCCGCGGTCAGCCGCGCCGAAGCCGCAGCGAAGCTGCTCGACCAGGGTTTTGATACGCCGGCCGCCGGCTCGACGACGCTTGCGGCGCTCAAGCCCTATGGCGACACGCTGTCGCCCAACGACCTGCATGATGAGATCTGCAAGAAGAAGACGAAAGAGGAGCAATCCGAGGCCGCCCCCACCGTCGACGCCAAGGACAAGCCGAAATCGCCTTATCAGGTGAAGCTCGACCACCCGACGCTGATCGCGGTAGGCCTCGGCGGCGCCACCGGACCGGCGCCGAAGGCTTTCGTCGACCAGGTCGATCAGAACTATGCCGACGTGCCGCTGCCGAGCTGGCGGCCCGACAGGCCGGCGCCGGCCGGCGCCGAGCCGCTGGCGACCGGAACGGCCGCCGCCGCCGCGCAGGGCGACCAGCCCGCCAAGGCGGCGAACTGACCCCTGCCATGGGTAGCGGCTTTCCCATTCCCGTTTCGGTGCTCACCGGCTTTCTCGGCGCCGGCAAGACGACACTGCTCAACCGGCTGCTCAAGGATCCGGGGCTTGCCGACACGGCGGTGATCATCAACGAGTTCGGCGAGGTGGCGATCGACCATCTGCTGGTCGAACAGGCTTCCGACGGCATCATACAGCTTTCCGACGGCTGCCTCTGCTGCACAGTGCGCGGCGACCTGGTCGACACACTTGCCGACCTCGTCGACCGGTTGCAGACTGGCCGTATCGCGAAACTGGCCCGTGTCGTCGTCGAGACGACGGGTCTGGCCGATCCGGCACCCGTTCTGCAGTCGATCATGGCGCATCCGGCGCTGGTACAAGCCTTCCGGCTCGACGGCGTCATCACGCTGGTCGACGCCGTCAACGGCGAGGCGACGCTCGACACCCATGTCGAGGCAGTCAAGCAGGCCGCGGTGGCCGACCGCATCGTGCTGACCAAGACCGACCTTGCCGGGACGGCCGAGGTGGAGGCGTTGCGGGCGAGGCTCAAGCAGATCAATCCGGGCGCTGTCGTGCTCGATGTCAACGAGGCCGGCACGGGTGCTGCGGCGCTGTTCAATTGCGGGCTCTACAACCCCGAAACCAAGTCCGCCGACGTGCGGCGCTGGCTCGGTGACGAGGCGGCGCATGATCACCACCATCACGATGGTGATGAAGATCGCCACCATCACCATGATCATGGCCATCGCCACGACACGCGCGTGCGCTCGCACTCGCTTGTCCATGACGGCCCGGTGCCGTTCTCGGCGATCGAGATGTTCCTCGATCTTGTGCGTTCGACGCATGGCGAGAAACTGCTGCGCCTGAAGGGCGTCATCGAGCTGACGGAGGACCCGTCGCGGCCGCTGGTCATCCATGGCGTGCAGAAGATCCTGCACCCGCCGGCACGGCTGCCGGCCTGGCCGGACGGCCAGCGCGGCACCAGGCTGGTGCTGATCACGCTCGACATGCCCAATGACTATATCCAGCGGCTGTTTGCAGCCCTCACCAACAAGCCGTCGGTCGACACGCCGGACCGTGCGGCGCTCGAAGCCAATCCGCTGGCTATTGCAGGGCTATAACCGGCTCAGGCCGCGTTGCCGCGCTCGACCAGGAAACGATGACCGCCGATGATCGCGGCCGTCTCGACAAGCTGGTGGCCGGCATCGGCGCAGAAGGCCGGGATGTCGATCACCGCCAGCGGATCGGTGGTCTCGAGCCAAAGCCTGCTGCCCGGCCGCATCGCGGCCAGCCGCTTGCGGGCTTTCAGCACCGGCAACGGACAGTTCAGTCCCTTGAGATCGTAAATGGCTGCCTGTCTTGCCTTTTGTTCATGCATGTCGTTATCCCAAAACCGCCTTCCACTTTTGGGCGACATGCATGGAAATCTCAGCCGCCGAACATGCCGAGCAGCTTCTTCTTCAGCTTCGACACGGTGCCCTGGTCGGCGTCGGCGGCCTGCTCCGGCGCCGGCTGCGCGGGCGTGGCCTCGACGCCCGCGGTGACGACCTGCTGCTGCGCCGCCTGCTTGGCGGCTTCCTTCTCGGCCAGCGCCAGCGCCTTTGCCTGTTCCTTGGCGGCCTTGGCCGCTTCGATCGCCGCCAGGCGCTGCTCTTCGGCCTTGCGCTTGGCTTCCTTCTCCGCGTCGAGCGCTGCCATCTTGCGGCCGGCCGGGGAATCGATGCGGCCCATGCGGGTCGTTTCCGTCACCGAGCCGTCTGAATTCATCGACGGCGGGTCGATCGGCACGCGCTCGCCGCGGGCACGGCGCTTCGACCAGTCGGAAACGATGCTGGCTTCCTTAATGCCGGAAATCGTCGGCTTCGGTGCCACCGCGCTCGAATTCACGGCCGAATTGAAGGCCGCGTCATAGCTCTTCTCGTAATTGGCAAAGGCTGTCTTCAGCGAATCCGGCTGCGTCGTCGCGGGGCAGGGGCCGGTCGGGTCGAAGGCCGTGCCTTCGGGCGCGACCTGATTGAAGACGTAGCGCTTCTCGCAGACGTCGACCTTCGGCGGCACCTTGGTGATTTCGAAATTGTCGTAGCCGACCTTCAGCATCTTCCAGAAGTCGTAGTTCGGGTCGTTGCGGTAGCGCGCCATGTTGGCGGCGGTCATGCGGAACGGAAAGGCCTGGATCTGGAACTCGGTCTGACCGCCCTGGAAGGCGTCGCGGCCGAAGGCATAAATCTGCTCGATCTGCGCATCGGTCATCGAATAGCAGCCGGACGACGAGCAGGCGCCATGAACCATCAGGTTCTGGCCCGTGCGGCCATTGGCGCGATCATAGGCGTTGGGGAAGCCGATGTTGAAGGACAGATGGTAATTCGATCGCGGGTTCATCTGCGACGGACGCACCGTGTAGAAGCCTTCCGGTGCCTGGCGGTCGCCCTCGGTGTATTTGGGGCCGAGCTTGCCCGACCATTTGCAGATGTCGTAGCTGGCGACCATCTCGTAGCGGCCGTTGGTCTTGGCCTTCCAGATCTCCAGCTTGCCTTCTTCCTTGAAGATGCGCGCCATCACCGAGGAGGTTCGCACCATGCCCTTGGCCCGCATATCGGCGAGGATCTTGTCCGGCAGCGGCTTGTTGCCCTCCGGCGCGAAATTCTTCATCGAGGAATCATTGCAGCCGGCAACGCCGATGGCGGCGATCAGGACTCCGGTGCGGGCAAGCTTGGCAAACATGGGTACGGCTATGCTTTTCTCTCGGGCCAAAGGCTTCGGCAGCGCCGAGCCCGCACGCTGAACATTGACGGACCGTAAGCCCGTTAACCTTGAAAATTCCTTACCGCAAGTCTCGCCAGCAAATCTTGGCCAACCCCTCGCGACATTTTCATTGAGCCCAATGCGGCGGCATTTTTGTGGCGAAATTGCTCATTGCGGCCACAGTTGAACCTGTTGCCGACCTGAGAAGAGAGATCAGAGGCTGCGGCCCATCGCCAGGTATTTCTCGCGGCGCTGCTCGCGGAAATCGATGTTGGCGCCGGTAAAATCCTTCATCGTCCTGGCGATGAGGTCGCCGGTCGAGGCGATCACCGTTTCCGGCGCGCGCTGCGCGCCGCCCATCGGCTCGGCAATGATGGCGTCGATGATCTTCATCTCGAGAAGATCCTGCGCGGTGATCTTCATGTTGGTCGCCGCGTCCTTCGAGCGGGTGGTGTCGCGCCACAGGATCGACGCGGCGCCTTCGGGCGAGATCACCGAATAGATGGCGTGCTCCAGCATGTAGACCCGGTTGGCGGTGGCAATCGCGATGGCGCCGCCGGAGCCGCCTTCGCCGATGACCACCGAGATCGACGGCACTTTCAGCGCCAGGCAGGCCGAGGTCGAGCGGGCAATCGCTTCGGCCTGGCCGCGCTCCTCGGCGCCGACGCCGGGATAGGCGCCGGCGGTGTCGACCAGCGTCAAAAGCGGGATCTTGAAACGGTCGGCCAATTCCATCAGGCGCACCGCCTTGCGGTAGCCCTCGGGCCGCACCGAACCGAAATTGTGCTTGATGCGGCTTGCCGTGTCCGAACCCTTTTCCTGGCCGATAACCGCCACCGGCTCGCCACGGAATCGGGCGAAACCGCCGACGATCGCCTGATCGTCGCCGAAATTGCGGTCGCCGGCCAAGGGTGTGAAATCGGTGAACAACGCCTTGATGTAGTCGACGCAATGCGGGCGGTCGGGATGGCGAGCGACCTGCACCTTCTGCCAGGGCGTGAGCGCCTTGTAGAGGTCGCGCAATGCGTCGCGCGAGCGCTTTTCCAACCTGCTGATCTCTTCGGCGACATCGACCGCCTCGCCGTTCTCGGCAAGCTTCTTCAGCTCAAGGATCTTGAGCTCCAGATCCTGCACCGGCTTTTCGAAGTCGAGGTAGTTGTACATGCTTGGGCGGACCGATCCGTCGGAAGGCAAATGGCTGGCGGAACCGCTGAAATGCGGGCTCCGGGCGGTGGAACGTCGCCCTCACATAGCGATATGAGGCCTAGTCGGCAAGCGGATGATGATCGTTGACCAGCCGCACCAGCCGCTCCTCCAGCACATGGGTGTAGATCTGCGTGGTCGAGATATCGGCATGGCCCAGGAGTTGCTGAACGGCTCTGAGATCGGCGCCGTTCTGGAGCAGATGGCTGGCAAAAGCATGGCGAAGCACGTGCGGCGAGATTTTGGCTGCAGCTATCCCCGACCGTGCAGCCAACCCCTTGAGATCGCGGGCGAAAACCTGCCGGGAGAGATGGCCGCTGTCGGAGGAGGCCGGAAACAGGAAAGGGCTCTCGGCAAAGGTCGGACGCTCGGCCCTTGCGGCGAGCCAGGCGCGCATGGCGGAGCGTGCCTTGGTCGACAATGGCACCACGCGTTCCTTGTCGCCCTTGCCGCGCACCATGAAGAAGCGGTCGTCGCGCAGCGCCACCGTCGCCGGCAGGCCGACCAGCTCCGACACCCGCAAGCCCGTGGCGTAGAGCACCTCGACCAGCGCGTGCAGGCGCAATGCGGCCAGCCGGTCGCCGTCCGGTCCGGCTTCGCCGGCTTCCTGCGCCGCCCGGTCGAGCAGGCGGCCGGTCTCGGCCTCGCTCATAGTCTTCGGCAGCGGCCGGCCCTTGCGCGGGCTGTCCAGCGTGCCGGTCGGGTCGTCGCCGCGCAGGCCTTCGGCATAGAGGAATTTGAAGAACTGGCGGATCGCCGACAATTTGCGCGCCTGCGAGGTCGGCGCGAAGCCGCGCGCGGCAATGTCGTCGAGATAGGCGCGGATGTCGGCCGATCCCGCCGGCGCAAGCCCACCTTTGATCGCTTCCGAAGCGTCCTCCAGGTCGCGGCGGTAGGAGGAAAGCGTGTTCTCGGCCGCGCCTCGCTCGGCGCTCATCATTTCGAGGAAGGCTTCGATGCGGGCGGCGCTGTTCATCGGGCCGGATCAGCTCTTTGTCAGTTCTCTTGGGTCAATTCTTCTTGGGGTTGAGCTTTTCGGCTGGAATGCGGATGCTCATTTCCGCTTTTTTCGGCTCCACGAACATCGCCAGCGCGAACATCGCGCCGTAGACAATGCCTGCAAGAACCGCCAGCGTCACGACGAAGCGAAACAAAGTCGGCATTCAATTTTCGCCCGTCTTGTTGTTCTGCGTTTCCAAAGCCCTGTGCCCTTATGGGACGCCAATCCGGCCAATTCAAGGGCGAAGGATTCCGGTTGACAGAGGTATCGCCGGGAAGGCTCCGAGCCCGTTTGTCCGGCCGTGCTTGACGCAAACAGGCTTTTGATGTCGATACGGCGCAAAGAGGCTCCGATGAACGCTCTGCCAGCAAATCCGACGGACGAAGGCCACGCCGCGCTGATCGAACGGCTCGGCAGCCGCTCGATCGTCTTCGTCGGGCTGATGGGGGCCGGCAAGACGGCGATCGGCCGCAAGGTGGGGACCGTGCTTTCGCTGCCCTTCATGGACAGCGACCAGGAGATCGAAAGCGTCTCGCGCATGACGGTGCCGGAACTGTTCGAGCGCTATGGCGAGCCGGAATTCCGCGCGCTGGAGCAGCGGGTGATCCTGCGTCTGTTGGAGAATGGCCCGCAAGTGCTGTCGACCGGCGGCGGCGCCTTCATGAACGCGCAGATACGCGAGGCGATCGCGGCGCATGGCGTGTCGGTCTGGCTGAAGGCCGACCTCGACCTCCTGATGGAGCGGGTTTCGAAGAAACAGAACCGGCCGCTGTTGAAGAATCCCGATCCGCGCGCAGTGCTGGAGCGGCTGATGGACGAGCGCTACCCGCTCTACGCCACCGCCGACCTGACCGTGCCGACGCGCGATGACCGCAAGGAGATCATCGCCAGCGAAGTCGTCGCGGCGCTTTGCGCCCATCTCGGCGTAGACACGATCGCGACCAGAGACGAGGTGCGGTCGTGAGCAATGCCGAACCGGTGAAGGTCGAGGTCGGGCTCGGCGACCGCGCCTATGACATCCTGATCGGCTCCGGCCTGCTGTTGCGTTCCGGCGAAGAGATCGCGCGCCGGCTTCCCGGCACGCGCGCGGCCATCGTCACCGACGAGAACGTTGCCGCCGCGCATCTCGACACGCTCAAGGCGGGATTGGAGAAAGACGGCATCCAGTCCGCCGTCATCACGCTGCCCGCCGGCGAGAAGACAAAGAGTTTTGCCCATCTCGAAGAGGTGGTCGACGACGTGCTTGCGGCAAAGCTCGAACGCCGCGACGTGGTGATCGCGCTCGGCGGCGGCGTCATCGGCGACCTTGCCGGCTTTGCTTCCGGCATCGTGCGGCGCGGCATGAATTTCGTGCAGATACCGACCTCGTTGCTGGCGCAGGTCGATTCTTCCGTCGGCGGCAAGACCGGCATCAACAGCGCGCGCGGCAAGAACCTCGTCGGCGTCTTCCACCAGCCCAAGCTGGTGCTTGCCGACACCGGCGTGCTCGACACGCTGCCGATCCGCGAATTCCGCGCCGGCTATGCCGAGCTTGCCAAATACGGGCTGATCGATCGTCCGGCCTTCTTCGGCTGGCTTGAGCAGAACTGGCGGGACGTGTTCGCCGGCGGCCCGGCGCGCGTCGAGGCGATTGCCGAGGCCTGCCGCGCCAAGGCCGACGTCGTTGCCCGCGACGAGTTCGAGACCGGCGACCGCGCCCTGCTCAATCTCGGGCACACTTTCGGCCATGCGCTCGAAGCAGCCACGCAATATGACGGGGCGCGCCTCGTCCATGGCGAGGGCGTCGCCATCGGCATGGCGCTGGCGCACCGCTTCTCGGCGCGTCTCAACCTGGCCAGCCCCGATGACGCGGACCGCGTCGAAGCGCATCTTCGCGCCGTCGGCCTGCCCTGGCGGATGGCCGATATTCCGGGCGAACTGCCGGACGCCGAGGCGCTGCTCGGCTTCATAACCCAGGATAAGAAGGTCTCGCGCGGCGCGCTGACCTTCATCCTGACGCATGGTATCGGCGAGGCTTTCATCGCCAAGGACGTGCCGCCCTCGGAAGTGTTGACGTTCCTCGAGACGAGTCATCCCGAACGGCTCAAGATGAGCCGTCCCGGATGACCGACGCCGGCTGGATTGTTGCCGCCGTCCTTGCCGCCATCGTGCTCTTGGCGCTTCTGTTCCGCGCCCGATTGCTTGCCGCCTTCGGCTACGCGCTGCGGCCGATCGAGCCGCAGCAGCGATCCGAGCGCAACGGCAAGGATCAAGACAGCGACGATCTCCGTCGCGATCGCGGGACTGTCCGCGAGGAACGCAATCGGCTTGAGGGCCTCTTCGACCTCGAAGAGCTCGAAGTGTCGGATATCATGGTCCACCGCACCAATATGCGCTCGGTCAATGCCGACAATGCGCCGGAAGCGGTGGTGCGCGAAATCCTCCAGAGCCCGCACACCCGCATGCCGTTGTGGAAGGGCTCGCTCGACAACATCGTCGGCGTGCTGCATGCGAAAGATCTGCTCAGAGCCCTCAACGAGGTCGGCAACGACTTTTCGCAGATCGATGTGATGAAGATCGCGGCAAAGCCGTGGTTCGTGCCGGACACCACCACCTTGCAGGAACAGCTCAATGCCTTCCTGCGCCGCAAGGCGCATTTCGCCATCGTCGTCGACGAGTATGGCGAGGTCGAAGGGCTGGTGACACTGGAAGACATCATCGAGGAGATCGTCGGCGAGATCGCCGACGAGCACGATGTCGACATGCAGGGTGTGAAGAAGGAGGCCGACGGCTCGGTCGTCGTCGAGGGCACGGTGCCGATCCGCGATTTGAACCGCGCACTCGACTGGGACCTGCCCGACGAGGAGGCCACCACGATCGCCGGCCTCGTCATCCATGAGACGCAATCTATCCCCGAGGAGAAGCAGGCCTTCACCTTCCATGGCAAGCGCTTCGTGGTGATGAAGCGCGACAAGAACCGCATCGCGAGGTTGAGGATCCGGCCCGCCGGCGAAGGCTAAAGCGCGTCGCGCTGAACCGGGTTCAGGCGACGCGCTTTAAGTCTTTGTTTTGATGCATGTCGTTGTCCCAGAACCGCTGCACACTTCTGGGCGACATGCATTAAGGTGTGTCGATATTCAGGTGATGCCGGCCTGCAAACGGGGGCTTCCTGCGCTTCCGGCCTTCGCCGGCCGAAGCCCTCATAAGTGTTTCCGCCCTATGAAGGCTACGGCCGGCGTAGGCCGGTTCTCGGAAACCACCATATTCGGCTCGGCCTGACCTGAATCTCAACAGACCCCTAGGCGAAGTTGGGGGCCCGATCTCAAATTTCCTTCGTCGAGCGCTCGCTAAGCATTGCGCCGGTTCCAGCATCGATTGCTGCCAGGCTAACGTCGTAACCCCAAAGCTTGCGGATATGGCGCAGGGTTGCGTCGCGGCTTTCGCCCTCGAGCATAATGCCATCCTTCACCGTGTGTTGAAGTCGCAGATGCCGGTCGCCCAGGAGGTCGACGTCGATCACCTGGATGTCGGGGTGGCGCGCCCCGACATCGCGGCTTTGAGCGAGCGCAGACCGTATCTTGCGATAGCCACGCTCATTGTGGATCGAGGCGACTTCGTAGTGCGGCTCGTCGGCACCGTCGGCCAGCACGAAGAGCCGCCACTTCCGGATCAGCGCCGGGCTCAGATACTGACGGATGAAGGATTCGTCGCGGTGGTTGGCCCAGGCATCGAGGAGGGTGTCGCGCCAGTCGCCACGGCCGGCGATGTCGGGAAACCAGTCGCGGTCCTCCGCGGTCGGCGCGGTCGAGATGCGCTTGATATCCTGCATCATGTCGAGACCCAGGGCATAGGGATTGATGCCGGAAAAGCGCGGGTCGTCATAGGCCGGCTGGAAGACGACGTTCGAGTGGTTTCGCAAGATCTCGAGCATGGCGCCTTCGTTGATGCGGCCGCGGTCGAAAAGCGTGTTCATGAGCGTGTAGTGCACGAAGGTCGCGCAGCCTTCGTTCATCACCTGGGTTTGCCGCTGCGGATAAAAATATTGCGCGATGACGCGCACGATCCTGACGATCTCGCGCTGCCAGGGCTCAAGAACGAGGCTGTTCTTCTCGAGGAAATAGAGCAGGTTCTCCTCCGGCAGGTTAAGCGATTTCTTCCGCTCGGCAAGGATTTTGTCCTCCTCCGCTTCCGGCTTGTTCTTTCCCTGTGAGGACGGCAACGTCCGCCATAGATCGTTGAAGGAACGCTCCTCATAGTCCAGGCGCTCGCGCAACCCCTCGCGCTGCTGCTCCGAGGACAGTTTCGGCGGTCGATGGTAGCGGAACACGCCCTGCTCCATCAGCGCGTGCGCGGAATCGAGCACCGCCTCCACAGCCGCCAGGCCATGCCGTTCCTCGCAGCGGGCGATGTAGCTCTTGGCAAAATCCAGATAGCTCAGGATCCCGCCGGCGTCAGTCCACTGCCGGAAGAGATGATTGTTCTTGAAGAAGTGGTTGTGCCCAAGCGCGGCATGGGCGGTCACCAAAGCCTGGAGAGCCATGGTGTTTTCTTCCATCAGGTAGACGATGCAGGGATTGGAGTTGATGACCAGTTCATAAGCCAGCCCACGCGCGCCCTTGCGGTAGAGAAGTTCGTCATAGAGGAAATGCTTGCCGAACGACCAATGGCGATACATCAGCGGCATGCCGACCGACGAATAGGCATCGAGCATCTGCTCGGAGGAGATGACCTCCATCTGCACCGGATAGATGTCGAGGCGAAGCTCTTCGATGCCGATCGCCTCGATCTCGTCATAGACCCGCGACAGTTTTCCGAAATCCCAGTCCGATCCGGAAAACAGCAGTGCGGATTTGCGCGCCGGACTGACCATCGCCGATTTCCTCACGCACTCTTGCGCAGAGCAGGCTGCCTCGCGAAGAGCTCGCGGAAGACCGGGTAGATATCGGCCGGAGCAGCGATGCGCCTCATCTGGAAATTCGGCCATTTCCCATCGACGGCGTTGTAGGCGCGCCAGAGCGATGTCCCATTCTCGGTCGAGCCGAAAATGTGGCTTTCCCGCTCGTCGATGATCTCCACATAGGCGAAATACTGGCAAAGCCGCATGAGCTTGCGGTCGAGCAGTTCTATGCAGCGCTCGGAGTCGGTCGCGAAGTTGTCGCCGTCGGAAGCCTGGGCGGCGTAGATGTTCCATTCAGAGGCCGGATATCGCTCTTCGATGATGCGATGCATCTCCTCGAGCGCGGTGGAAACGACGGTACCGCCGCTTTGCGTGTGGTAGAAAAACGTGTGCTCGTCCACCTCCTTGGCCTCGTGGGTGTGGCGAATGAAGACCACCTCGGTGCGTTCATAGCGGCGTGTCAGGAAGAGGTGCAGCAGCACGAAGAAGCGTTTGGCCAGATCCTTCTCGCGCTCGCCCATCGATCCGGATACGTCCATCAGGCAGAACATGACGGCACTGGCATTCGGCTGCGGCTGAGGGTCGAAGCGATTGAAGCGGATGTCGACCGGATCGACATAGGCAATGCGCCTGCGCCGGCGCTCCAGCCGATCGAGCTCTTCGCGCAGAGCCTCGATGCGTTCGCGCCTCTTTGCATCCGGCGGCTTGGATTCCAGCTCGGCGATCTGCCGGGCGATGGCCTCCACCTCGGCCTGCTTCGGACGCCTGAGCGCGATGCGGCGCCCGTGGCTGTTTCGCATCGTGCGCCCGACATTGATGTTGGTCGGCGCGCCGCTTGCGGCGAAGCCCGCCCGCCTCGGCTTGAAGCTGAGCATCTGCTTCAGACTGAGCTTAACCAGATCGGGCAGTTCGAGATCCTCGAAGAAGAGGTCGAGCACTTCCTCGCGCGACAGCACGAAGCGAAAATCGTCTTCGGAGTCCGTGGTTCCAGGGGCCGAGGCACCTGCACCTCCGCCGCTTGGCTTGGGGACCAGGTCACCGGAGTTGAACGTCTTGTTGCCGGGAAGGATATGCTGGCGCCGGCCGCTGTCCTTGGCGTCGCTGAAGGTCGGTTCGCTCGTGCCTGTGCGCGGCATCGGCACGGCATGCTCGCGATCCAACTCGGCGATTCCGCCGGTGCGGACGCGGTCGCGGATGCTCCGCTTGAGCTCTTCGCGCGCACGCCTCAGGAAGCGTTGGCGATTGCCAAGGCTCTTGTCCTTCGGGTTCAGGCGGCGGTCGATGAAGATCGGCATGGAACCGTCCAGGCTTTGCTCAACCCGCCTTGTTCACGCGCATGTACCAGTCGACCAGCCGGCGTACTTGCCGCTCGGTATAGCCGCGCTCCACCATGCGCTGCACGAATTCATTGTGCCGCTTCTCGGTGACGCTGTCCTGCTTGGAGCCGAAGCTGATCACCGGCAGCAAATCCTCGACCTGGCCGAACATGCGCTTCTCGATGACCTCGCGAAGCTTTTCATAACTCGCCCATGATGGGTTGCGGCCATGATTGCGCGCCCGGGCGCGCAAGGTGAACTTGACCACTTCGTTGCGGAAGTCCTTGGGATTGGCGATGCCGGCCGGCTTCTCGACCTGCGACAATTCCTTGTCCAGAACCTCGCGGTTGAGGATCTGCCCTGTATCGGGGTCCTTGTAGTCCTGATCCTCGATCCAGGCATCGGCGTAGGCGATATAGCGGTCGAAGAGGTTCTGGCCGTATTCGCTGTAGGATTCCAGATATGCCTTCTGGATCTCATGACCGATGAACTCGGCATAGCGCGTTGCGAGCTCCGACTTGATGAACTCGAGGTAGGCAGCCTCCGTCTCCTTGCGGAACTGCTCGCGCTTGATCGCCTCCTCGAGGATGTACATCAGGTGCACCGGATCGGCGGCGACCTCCTTGGTGTCGTAGTTGAAAGTCTGAGACAGGATCTTGAAGGCGAAACGCGTGCTGACCCCCGTCATGCCTTCGTCAACGCCGGCGGCGTCGCGATATTCCTGGACCGACTTGGCCTTCGGGTCGATCTCCTTGAGGCTCTCGCCGTCATAGGCGCGCATCTTGGTGTAGAGCGGCGAATTGTCGTGCTCGGCAAGGCGGGTCGAGACGGTGAAGCGGCTGAGAATGTCCAGCACCTCGGGCGCGCAGGGGCTGTTTGCCAGGTCGCTTTCGCGTAGCAGCTTCTCGTAGATATGCCTTTCCTCGGTGATGCGCAGGCAATAGGGAACCTTGACCACCAGGATGCGGTCGAGAAAGGCCTCATTGTTCTTGTTGTTCTTGAACTGTTGCCATTCCGATTCATTGGAATGGGCAACGACGATGCCCTGATAGGGGAAGGAGCCGAAATTCTCGGTGCCGTTGTAGCTGCCTTCCTGGGTTGCCGTCAGCAACGGGTGCAGGACCTTGATCGGCGCCTTGAACATCTCGACGAATTCGAGCAACCCTTGCGTGGTCCGGTTCAGGCCGCCGCTGTAGGAATAGGCATCCGGATCGGACTGGCTGAAGTGTTCCAACTGCCTGATGTCGACCTTGCCGACCAGCGCCGAGACGTCCTGATTGTTCTCGTCGCCGGGCTCGGTCTTGGCGATGGCGATCTGGCGCAGTCGTGACGGCGACAGCTTGACGACGCTGAATTTGGAGATGTCGCCGGACAGTTCGTCGAGACGCTTGGCCGCCCAGGGCGAAATCAGCCCGTTCAAACGACGGCGGGCTATGCCGTATTTGTCTTCCAGCAGATCGCCCATGCGATCGGGTTGGAAAAGGCCGAGCGGCGATTCGAAGACCGGGCTGATCCGGTTGCCGACTTTGAGCGTGTAGATCGGGCGCTGCTCCATCAGCTTCTTCAGCCGTTCGGCGAGCGAGGATTTGCCGCCGCCGACCGGGCCCAGCAGATAGAGGATCTGCTTGCGCTCCTCGAGACCTTGCGAGGCGTAGCGGAAATATCCGGCGATGCGCTCGATCGTATCCTCCATTCCGTAGAAGTCGGAGAAGGAGGGATAAATCTTGATGGTGCGGTTCGAGAAAATCCGCCCGAGCCGCTCGTCCTTGCTGGTGTCGACCAGATTCGGCTCGCCGATTGCCTCAACCATACGCTCCGGCGCCGAGGCATACATGGATTTGTCCTCGCGGCAGGCGAGCAGATATTGCTGGAGGCTGATCTCTTCCTGAGCCGCGTTCGCATAAATCTCCGAAAACAGGTCGAAGACGTCGGATTGATTCTCGCGCATGATGTTTTGCTCTCAGAGCCCGTTCTGGCAGACAGTCGGCTCATCATACCTTCAACTGCCGGAGGGCATTGTGGTTCCCTTCACACGAAGGACAGCAAATGCGATCCGGCGTTGGCCTTCGGGAGGCACCCGATTCGGCCGAGAATGTCTGCCTAAGAAAATACGTGGTGATTACCGGCGGACCTTCAAGGGCGTATTTGGTTTCGCGTCCGGATATCCCCAATATTGATCACCAACCGGACGCGCGCGGCGCGTATGCGCACCCTTTGGCAGCAAGGTGGTGAACCTGGAGGCCGACGGCAGCGGCATGTACACGGTGCAGGGCCTGTGACGCAGGCCCGCGAAAAGCTCGATGTGGTCACCATCGTCTTTTCCAACCGCAGCTACGCCATCCTGCATGGCGAAATGCGCAATGTCGGGGTGAACGCAATCGGCGAGAATGCCAGGCGCATGCTCGACCTCGATCAGCCGGCGCTGGACTGGGTTTCGCTGGCAAACGGCATGGGCGTGGAAGCGGCCCGCGCCGATACCTGCGAGCGCTTCGACGCGCTGCTCGACAGCGCGCTGTCGCGACCGGGACCGTTCCTGATCGAAGCGGTGATCTAGGCGGGGCGGGAACTTACCAGCGCGTCTTCTCGCCAGGCGCGGCCGGCTCGATCGCAAGCGCGTGCACGCCGGCCTTCAATTCGTCGGCAAGCAGTTCGTTGACGGCGCGGTGGCGCTCGATGCGGCCCATGCCGGCAAAGGCGGCTGAGACGACACGGACGCGAAAATGCGTCTCGCCGGTGCCGTCGAATGTCGCATGGTGGCCGGACTCCGCATGGTGATGGCCGGCGTGAAGGTGGCTTTCGTTGATGACGGCGAGCCTTTCGGGCGAAAATGCCGCCTTCAGCTTGTTTTCCATCGTCGACTGCATGGACATCCTGGTTTCCCTTCCCCACTTGACGGCATAGCCGCAAGTATCTGCGGCATAGCCGCAAAATCTTGAGTTTTCGACCGCTTTTAAGCCGCGATTCAGCGGTTAGGGCGATCATCGGCGAAATGTCAATTCTTGTTTCGCACGTGCGGACAGCCCATAAATGGGTGAGATGAAAGCGTATCCCAAATATTTCGAGAAAATTCGAATCCGGCCGGAAAAGGACGCCGAGCTGAAGTCGCGCGCGCCGATCTGCCAGTGGGACGGCTGCAACGAGGCGGGCACGCATCGCGCGCCGGTCGGACGCCTCAAGGAGGGCGAGTATTTCCGCTTCTGCTTCGATCATGTGCGCGAATACAACAAGGGCTTCAACTACTTCTCCGGCGTGTCGGACGGCGAGATCGCCCGTTTCCAGAAAGAGGCGCTGACCGGCCATCGGCCGACATGGCGCATGGGCGCCAATGGCGGCGGGACGCGCTCGGCGCCGGATTTCGCGCAGCAGCGTTCGGGGCGCGCCGGCTACCACAACCGCATGCGCGACCCCTTCAACCTGTTCGGCGGCGGAGCGCGGGAACCACGCGAGCGCAAGGCAAAGCCGCTTGAGGCCAAGGCGCTGGAAACGCTTGGCCTTGACACAAAGGCGACTGGTCAGGACATCAAGGCGCGCTATAAGGAACTCGTTAAGCGCCACCATCCGGATGCGAATGGCGGCGACAGAGGTTCGGAAGACCGGTTCCGCGATGTGCTGCAGGCCTATCGCGTGCTCAAGCAAGCAGGATTGTGCTGAGCGGCCCTACGGTCCCAAGTCGTTTTCCAACTTTCATAAGGTTGGAAAAGGCTCTAAGACCGCCCCCGGACAAAATCGATTGCCGGCGAAACGCGGCGTTTCGCCCGTGGAGACGTTGATAGTGATGAACAAGGTCGATCGCGACATCGCCAACCTGCCCGACACGACAGTGTCGGTGAAGGAGAAATTCGGCTTCGATTCCAAGATGGTGGTTCCCGCCTATTCGGCAGCGACCGAGCACGTGCCGGACATCGACCCGGATTATCTGTTCGACAAGGCAACGACGTTGGCGATCCTTGCGGGTTTTGCCTACAATCGCCGCGTCATGGTGTCGGGCTATCACGGCACCGGCAAGTCGACACATATCGAGCAGGTGGCGGCGCGGCTCAACTGGCCTTGCGTGCGCGTCAACCTCGACAGCCATGTCAGCCGTATCGACCTCGTCGGCAAGGACGCCATCGTCGTCAAGGAAGGCCTGCAGATCACCGAATTCCGCGACGGCATCCTGCCCTGGGCCTATCAGCACAATGTGGCGCTCTGCTTCGACGAATACGATGCCGGCCGTCCGGACGTGATGTTCGTCATCCAGCGCGTGCTGGAATCGTCGGGCCGGCTGACGCTGCTCGACCAGAGCCGGGTCATCCGCCCGCACCCGGCGTTCCGGCTTTTCGCCACCGCCAACACGGTCGGGCTGGGCGACACCACCGGCCTCTATCACGGCACGCAGCAGATCAACCAGGCGCAGATGGACCGCTGGTCGATCGTCACCACGCTCAATTACCTGCCGCACGACAATGAGGTGAACATCGTGCTGGCCAAGGCCAAGCACTACCGCGACAGCAAGGGCAAGGACATCGTCAACAAGATGGTGCGTGTCGCCGACATGACTCGCTCGGCCTTCATCAATGGCGACCTGTCGACCGTCATGAGCCCGCGTACCGTCATCACCTGGGCCGAAAACGCCGAGATCTTCGGCGATATCGGCATGGCGTTCCGGCTAACCTTCCTCAACAAGTGCGACGAGCTGGAGCGTTCGGTGGTGGCCGAGTTCTACCAGCGCGCCTTCGGCGAGGAATTGCCGGAGAGCGCCGCCAACGTGGTGCTGGGCTAGGCGCGCAGCTGAAAGGCCTCCGGCCTTTCAGCATGAATCGCGCAGGGAATGATCAATGGCGGGTCCAGGCGACAACACGCGCAACAAGCCGAAGACGGGTTCTGAAGCCGACAGCTTCAAGCGCGCCGTCACCGTGTGCATGCGCGCCGTCGCCGGCGACAAGGACCTCGAGGTCGGCTTCGCCAAGGATCGGCCGGCGCTGGCCGGCAATCGGGCGCGCCTGCCCGAGCTGCCCAAGAAAGCCTCCCGCAACGACATCGCGATCACGCGCGGCCTGGGCGATTCCATGGCGTTGAAGCGCGCCTGCCACGATCAGCGCATCCATACGAAGCTGGCGCCGGAAGGCAAGCTGGCGCGCGCGATCTATGACGCGGTCGAGCAGGCTCGCGTCGAGGCGATCGGCAGCCGCGCCATGCAGGGCGTGGCCGACAATATCGGTTCGATGCTCGAGGACAAATACGCCAAGGCGAACCTCGTCGACGTAAAGGACAAGGCAGACGCGCCGATCGAGGAAGCGGTTGCGCTGATGGTGCGCGAAAAACTAACCGGCCGACCCGTGCCGAAGAGCGGCGAGCGGCTGGTCGATCTCTGGCGTCCCTGGGTCGAGGAGAAGGCTAGCGGCGACCTCGACGGCCTGTCGGCCAAGCTCGAGGACCAGCAGGCTTTTGCGCGCGTCGTGCGCGAGATGCTCGTTTCCATGGAAATGGCCGAGGAGCTCGGCGACGACCAGGAAACCGACGACTCGGAGGAAAACGACGAGAACGAACAGCAGGGCGAGGAACAGAGCGAGGAAGGCGGCGAGGAGGATTCGGGCTCCGAGCAGTCGCAATCGGAAGATGCCGAGGCCTCTGCGGACGAGGAAGAGTCGGCCGAGACGGAAGCGACCGACGCCACCTCCGACGATCTCTCGGATGAAGACGATGCCGATGCCGAGACACCCGGCGAAGCCAAGCGCAACGACAATCCGTTCCTCAACCTGCCGAAAGAAATCGACTACAAGGTCTTCACCACCGCCTTCGACGAGACGGTCGGCGCCGAGGATCTTTGCGAGGAAGAAGAACTCGACCGGCTGCGCGCCTTCCTCGACAAGCAACTCGCCAACCTCTCCGGCGTCGTCGGGCGGCTCGCCAACCGGCTGCAGCGCCGGCTGATGGCGCAGCAGAACCGCTCCTGGGATTTCGACCTGGAAGAGGGCTATCTCGATCCGGCCCGCCTTGTGCGCGTCGTCATCGATCCGATGCAGCCGCTGTCCTTCAAGCAGGAGCGCGACACCAAGTTCCGCGACACTGTCGTGTCGCTGGTGCTCGACAATTCCGGCTCGATGCGTGGCCGGCCGATCACGGTCGCCGCGACCTGCGCCGACATTCTGGCGCGCACGCTGGAGCGCTGCGGCGTTTCGGTGGAAATCCTCGGCTTCACCACCCGCGCCTGGAAAGGCGGGCAGGCGCGCGAGAAATGGCTGAAGGACGGCAAGCCGCCGAACCCCGGGCGGCTCAACGACCTGCGCCACATCATCTACAAATCCGCCGATCATCCGTGGCGTCGGGCGCGGCGCAATCTCGGGCTGATGATGCGCGAGGGCCTGCTCAAGGAAAACATCGACGGCGAGGCGCTGCTTTGGGCGCATAACCGCCTGATCGGCCGGCCCGAGCAGCGCAAGATCCTGATGATGATCTCGGACGGCGCGCCGGTCGACGATTCGACGCTCTCGGTCAATCCGGGCAATTATCTGGAACGGCATTTGCGGGCGGTCATCGAACTGATCGAGACGCGCTCGCCGGTCGAGCTCCTGGCGATCGGCATCGGCCACGACGTCACGCGCTATTATCGCCGCGCCGTCACCATCGTCGATGCCGAGGAACTGGCCGGCGCCATGACCGAGCAGCTCGCCTCGCTGTTCGGCGAGGAAAGCGCGCGCGACACGCGGCGCGGCGGCTTGCGGCGCGCCGGATGATCTCCTCCTGGCGGCGTGCACGGCGGACGCTTTTCGCCTGCGTGCTGGCCTGCGCCTCGCCGGCGATTGCCGCCCAGAGAGCTCCCGTCGAGACCGTCGAGATTTCGGCGCGGCCGATCACGCAGTTCCATATCGGCCGTGACGAGAAACGGTTCGGGCCGTTCGAATTCGTCGGCGGGCTGGAGATGACCTCGCCGTCGCGCGATTTCGGCGCGCTGTCGGCGCTTCGCTTCCTGAAGCCGGGCAATGACTTCATGGGTGTCGCCGACACCGGCTTCTGGTTCTTCGGCACGATCACGCATGACGCCGACAGACGTCCCACTGGCGTCAAGAATTTCCGCATGCAGCAGATGGTCGACGCTTCGGGCCGGCCGATCGACAAGAAATGGGAGGTCGACGCGGAAGGGCTCGCGGTCAAGGACGGCATCGCCACCGTCGGTTTCGAGCAAAACCATCGCGTGGCCCGGTTCAAGATCGATCCCGACAACATGAAAGCGCCGGTCAAGCTGCTCGACTACCTGGTTCCCGTCGAGGAGTTGCGCCAGAACCGCGGCTTCGAGACCGTCGCCCATGCCAACCCTTATGGGCAGCATGCGGGCGGGCTGGTCGTGGTCTCGGAAACGAGCCTCGACAAATCAGGCAATGTCTACGCCGCCCTCATCGAGGGGCCGGACAAGGGCGTCTTCACCGTCAAGCGCGGCGGCGATTTCGACATAACCGACGGCGCCTTCCTGCCGGACGGCGATCTGCTGCTTCTGGAGCGCAGCTTCTCGATCGCGCGCGGGGTGAAGATGCGGCTGCGGCGCATCCATGGCGAAAGCGTCGAGAAGGGTGCTGTCGCCGACGGGCCCGTGCTGATGGAGGCCGATATGGGCTACCAGATCGACAATATGGAAGGCCTCGACGTCTGGACCCGCGACGACGGCGCGCTGATGGTGTCGCTGGTCTCCGACGACAACCATTCGATCCTGCAGCGCAACCTCTATCTGGAATTCATCCTGCACCAGGATTGAGCGCTTCGGTACTGCCCGCGACGGGTGCTGCCCGCCGCGAGGCTCTGTCGCTTTGCAATAACGCAATTCCGGACTGAAAAACCGTGTCACACTTTTCCTGGAATTGCTCTAGCGGCCGACGTGACGGACCTCGTTCATCACGAAATTGGCCGCGCGCTTGCTTCGGTTGCGGATCTTGAGCGTCGCGGTGTTGTCGACGAAATAGGTGTGAAGGATGCTGTCGCGGGTGCGGACTTCCGGTCCGACGGTGTCGACCGCGTGCCAGGTGTCGGCGCCGACCGCAAAGGCATAGCCGGTGTTCGGGGAAAACGACATCCGGTGCGAATTCTCGAAACGCCCATCCGGCTTGCGCTCGGCGAAGCGAGTGCCGATATGGTTGATGCTGTCGTCTGCCGGCAAATAGAATTGGACCGTGATGCCCTTCCATTTCGTGTCGGTGTGGAAACCGATCTTGTAACCCGCCACATCGCGCGTCAGCATCGGCACCGGATACATGCCGACCTTCATGAAATCCGACCCGAACCGGCGTTCCAGGCCCGGGGCAAGGCGGCGCATGAATGCGTCTTTTAGCTCCGGCGCATGCAACGCCTTGCCGACCAAGGCCCAGACTGCGCGTTTCTCGCCAGGCAGATGGCGGATATATTCGGGGTAGAGGTCGATCTTGATCCGCGTTGCGGTGCCGTCAGCCTTGATGTTTACATTGTTGCGCCCCTTGAGCGCGCGATATTCGCGCGCCTCGGGCATGGCGGCGCGCATGCGCAGATAGAGATCCGCCGGGAAAACATTCGTCATTTCCAGATGCCAGAAAGGCGTTTCCACAAACGTGGCGCGGTCGACTGCTTCCACCATGTGGGAGACGACATGCCGCAGCGTTTGCGTGGCTGATGCTGGCGCCACCGCGCCGTCTATGGCCGACATGAATATCCTTCCCCCAAGCTAACCCCGAATCCTGATTTCCTGGATACATATATCGCTGCTCGGGCGAAATGCTAATCAAAGCACAGGCTGGATTGCAACGATCCACCGGACTGATTTCGATCGCGGTTTTCTACATCACGAAGTGAAGATGTATGGGCGCTAAGCGAGTGTGTGAAAGGGGCGCCGTCGACGATGCTGATATGGCCCCAGGCCGATATTCAGCGAACCTTGTAGATCTCGATCGGCTTTCCTGCGGTCGAGCGGTCCAGTTCGAGCCATTCCGGCACTTCGCCCCGCAGCAGCTCCGCCGCAAGACCCTTTGGCGCGTCCAGAGCCAGCGATGTCTCTTCCGTGTTGCCGCGACAGATCGCGATCAGTCCCACATGCTCGTGCTCGATGACGGCGCGGGCGGCGTCCGGCGTTCCCAAGAACGCGTCGAGCATGGCAAGGTTGCCGCCGATATTGCGGTGATAAGGGCCGGCCAGCGCCCGGTGGCCGGTGAACACCAATATTCCCGAACCGAGATTGGACGAGGCAAGCACCGTCGTCGCCGGCATGGCGGCAAGATCGCGGAAGTCGGCCGGCTTGCCACAGGTCACGGCATGGTCGGGATCGGAATTGATCCGCTGCGGCGCCTTCTGGACCACGGACTGTGCCGCCACCGCCACACCGGCCCAGGTCGCGTTGAGCGAGACCAGCCACGCCATGACAATGCCGGTGGAGATGCGCCATGAGGGCGTGGCGTCCGCCCGCAGTCGGATTTTCGCAATCCAGGCCGAGAGCGGCAGCACGGCGAAGGCGACCGAGAAGGTCGAGCCGCGCACCTGCCAGAGGCTGACGCCGAAGGCGACGACGAGCAGGACGGCGGCGAGCATCTCCTCGCGGCGCAGGCGACGGGTTCGGAGCTGAAAGCCGATCAGGAGGATCGCGATGAAGGGCGTCACATAGCGCGACGCCATCAGCTTCGGCTGGTGGATGGCGACGCTCCAGAAGGGCTGCGCTTCGACCACGTCGCCCAGCCAATAGGTGCGGATACGCTCGTCCATGCCCGCATAGGGCGACGCCAGGCATTGCGGGAAAAGCACGATCACAACGGCCGCGACCACCGCCGCCAACCCCAGCATTGAAACAAGCCGCGTCCGGGCCGTCGATGCGGTCGACGTGCTGGCAATCGCCAGGCCGAAGCCGGAAAGTGCGGCAACCGCGAACTGAAAGGACGAGAAGGCGTCGCACTGGGCCACGCCCCAGTCGGCCGGCCGGACGGTCGCCACGAACACCAGGAAGGCGACGACGGCAAATCCGAGGCCGAAGCCGCGGGCCGTGACGCGCTCCTTGTCGTCGAGGATGAACAGAACCGCGGCACAGATGCCGAGTACCGCCACATAGGGAGCTGTCTCCATGCCGACGGCGAGCGTCAGGCCGGAGCAAATGCCTGACAGAAGGGCAGCAGGCCGCCAGGAGGGCGCCTCCATCAGAAGCCAGAGGCTTGTCGCCGTCAGCAGCAGCTGGACGTTGTGGTGATCGATCACGCCCGGGCTGTAGATCACCAGGAAGAAAAGCGCCGCCGTCGACAGGATGACTGCCGGCATCGCCACATTCGTGCCGGCGAAGCGCCGCGAGGCGCGCATGAGCACGAATATGGTCAACCCGTAGAGCAAGGTCGGCCAGATGATCTGGGCGGCGCGTTCGGCGATGGCGGGGCTGGCGCCCAGCGCATCGAAGGCCATGATGATCAGCGCGAGCGGCGTGTCCACCAGCCGCGACCAGTGCATGAGGAAGCCGCCGGAGGTGCCCATCCTGTATTGATGGAGGTCGAACCAGCCCTGGCCGCCAAGCAGGTCGCGGACCTCGACCAGCCGCAACATGCTGTCGTTGTCGGCGCCATAGTCGGCAAGCGTCGGAAAGCCGGAAACCGCGTTGATCGTCAGCACCACCAGGGTGGCGCATAACGCAAGCAGGAGTTCATTTTTCCAACCGGTGCCTTGCACGGTCATGTAGCAATGCCCTGAGGGAACTTCCGCGATCCTCCACCATCAGCCGTAACAAAGCGTAAAGCCGCCGCGGAATCCTGCGGCCGAAAGCGTCAGGCCGCGGCCAATTGGCTGCAGTGGAACACGAGCTGCCGGCAAGATCAGCGTCCGTTGGCTGAGATCCGGATCACAACGTCTTGGCTGCGATCCATATCACGTGGCGGGCACCGCGCCCGCCGTGGGCCCGCGTGTTGATCTCCTCGACCGCCAAGCCGGCCTGCTTCAGCCGCCGGGTGAAGCGGCTGTCCGGCCCCTGCGACCAGACCGCCAGAACGCCGCCGGGCTTCAATGCGGCACGAGCGGCTGTCAGGCCGGCCGCGTCATAGAGAGAATCATTGCCTTTGTAGACGATGCCTTCGGGACCATTGTCGACGTCGAGCAATACGGCGTCCCAGGCGGCTTTCTCCGTCCTTATCAGCTGACCGACGTCAGCCTCGCGAATAGTGACGCGGGGATCGTCGAGGCAGCCGTCGAAGATCCTGGACATCGGGCCGCGCGCCCAGGCGACGACCGCGGGGACAAGTTCGGCAACGGTGACGGCAGCGTCGCCATCGAGCACCGCGAGAGCGGCGCGCAAGGTGAAGCCCATGCCGAGCCCGCCGATGAGGATCCTTGGCCGCTTGCGGCCGGCGATCCGCTCGCAGGAAAGCCTGGCGAGAGCCTCTTCGGAGCCGCTGAGGCGGCTGTTCATCAGCTCATTGGTGCCCAGCATGATCGAGAATTCGGTGCCGCGCTGCTTCAGGCGAAGTTCCTGGCCGCCATCAGGCGTGCGGGCCGAATCAAGCTGAACCCAGGGGATCAAGGGCCAGCTCTTCGCCTGACCATGATCTTCTCCGCAAACCGCGCTCCACTTTGCGGGATCATGGTTAAACCGCGACGGCCGGCTGGCTCCAGCGCGCGGCGAGCAGCCGGTAGGGGATCAGCGCCACGACGGCGATGATCAGCTTTACCGAAAGATCGCCAAGCGCCCAGGAGACCCAGCGCATCGTCTCGACCGGCAGCATGCCCAGCAGCGGCGCGGTCTCCAGCGCGAAACTGTCATTGGGACCGGCAAAGGCGAAGGCGGCGGAGAAGGCGACGCCGAAGAAAACGACGGTGTCGAATACCGAGCCGACCAGCGTGCCGACGATCGGCGCGCGCCACCAGCTCTGCCGGCGCAGCCGGTTGAAGACGGTGACGTCGAGCAGCTGCGCGGTCAGGAAGGCCGCGCCGGAAGCCGCGGCGATACGTACCAGCCGATCGGCGGCGGTCTCGAACTCGATCAGTCCGTGGCGGAACAGGAACGGCGGGATCAGGATCGAGCAGGTCACCGCCGCCATGAAGCCGACGAACACCACCTTGCGCGCCACAGCCGGGCCGTAGCGGCGGTTGGCAAGGTCGGTGACCAGGAAGGAGAATGGATAGGTGAACGCGCCCCAGGTGAGCAGGTCCGCCAGCGACAGCCCGCCGACCTGGCCCTGCATCGGGAACTGCACGAGGATATTCGACGCCACGACGACAAGCGCCATGGCGGCCACGAAGGGCAGGTATCGCGTAAGGAAGTTCATTTTTTTATCCTGGGTAATGGAACCAGCGGAGCGTCGTGTCGACGCTCGCTCTTATTTCGAGCCCCGGTTTGAGCCGGTGCTCGAGGCGGTCGTCCCCCGCCTGAATGCTGCTTAAGCGGCCGGCTGCTCGGCAAGCTTCTTGGCGATCTGCTTCTTGAGCAGACGAGCGCGCTGCGACAGTTCCTTGACGTCGGCCTTGGCCAGGAAGGCGTCGAGGCCGCCGCGGTGCTCGACCGAACGCAGCGCGTTGGCCGAAATGCGCAGGCGAACGTTCTGGTTCAGCGCTTCGGAAATCAGCGTCACGTTGACCAGGTTCGGCAGGAAGCGACGCTTGGTCTTGTTGTTGGCGTGGCTCACATTGTTGCCGGTCTGGACTGCCTTGGCAGTGAGTTCGCAGGTGCGGGACATCTTGTCTACCTTCAGTTTCTAAACCTGCCAAACCATTCTGCCCGCGCCAGGCGGCGCGCGGTCTCGGTCAGGCGGCCTTTGGAAAAGTTGGCGTTCCATAGTGGCATTTCACCACTGCGTCAAGCTCCGGCACGTGGCCGGCTCGGGCACGCTCCATATAAAGGCCGGATTTCACATTATAAGCCCATCGCGAAGGGATATGCCAGGCTGGAGCCTCCGCGTTCCGGCCGAACCGCCAGGGATTCGCCAGCCGCCATGCTCCGTCCATCTCATGCATTTGCCGCCCTGCTGGCCCTCGCCGTGCCGGCAACAAGCTTCGCCGCCGCGGCGCCACAGTCCTTCAAGGGCGAATATACGGTCTCGTATCTCGGCCTTTCGATCGCCAGGGCGACTTTTTCCAGCCGTTACGAAGGCGGCAGCTACGCCATCAACGGCACCGTCTCGGCCGCCGGCCTCGGCAGGCTGTTCGACGACACGAAAGGCACGATTTCGTCGAAAGGCACCATTTCCGGAAAGCAGATGACGCCGCAGGCATTCAGGGCCGACTACACGTCCGGCAAGAAGGCCTCGATGGTCGACATCCGCTTCAGCAACGGCGCGGTCACCTCCACGCAAGTCGTTCCGGCGCCAGGCAAGCGCGATCCGACGAGCTGGGTGCCGCTCGGCGGCGCAGACCTGAAATCGGTGCTCGATCCGATGGCGGCGACCGTCATCCATGCCGACAGCCTGGACAAGGTCTGCGGACGCACGGTCAAGTTCTATGACGGCGAAATGCGCGCCGACCTGACCCTGACCTATGCCTCCAAGGGTTCGATCTCCGTGCCGGGCTACAAGGGCGACACGGTGACCTGCAAGATGGGCTTCGAGCCGGTGGCAGGCTATCGCAAGGGCCGCAAGGCGCTGAACTTCCTCAAGAACAAGAGCCGAATGCTGGTGACGTTTGCACCGGTCGGCCAATCCGGCGTATATGCGCCGATCCGCGCCACGGTCGGGACCCAGATCGGTCCGCTGACCATCAGCGCCGGACGGTTCGAAGCGGTAGATTAGGCGCCACCCGCGCGCCGGGGGGAATCGATGGGGCGCGCAACACTGATCGGATTCTCGGCGGTCGCCATGTGGGCGCTGCTGGCGCTGCTCACCGACGCTTCCGGGCAGGTGCCGCCGTTCCTGCTGTCGGCCATCACGTTTGCGATCGGCACCTGTGTCGGCCTGGCGGCGCGGCTGGTGATGCCGGCCGCCGACAAGAGTGAGAAGATCCCTCGCCAAGTCTGGGTGATCGGCATAGCCGGGCTGTTCGGCTATCATTTCTTCTACTTCACGGCGCTGCGCAACGCGCCAGCGGTCGAGGCGAGCCTGATCGCCTATCTGTGGCCGCTGCTGATCGTACTCGGCTCGGCGCTGATGCCGGGCGAGCGGCTTGCCTGGAACCACGTCGTCGGTGCGCTGCTCGGCCTCGCCGGCACCTTCCTGATCGTCACCAAGGGTGGCGGACTGGCCTTCGATGCGCGTTATGCTTTCGGTTATGCGATGGCGGCCGTCTGCGCGCTTTTGTGGTCGTCCTATTCGCTGCTGTCACGGCGTTTCCCCTCGGTGCCGACCTCGATCGTCACCTGGTTCTGCGCGGCGACGTCGGCGCTTTCGCTGGCCTGCCATCTGCTGCTTGAGAAGACCGTGCTGCCGGACGGTCCCGGCCAGTGGCTGGCCGTCATCGGGCTCGGCCTGATGCCGGTGGGCGCGGCCTTCTATGCCTGGGACATCGGCGTCAAGCGCGGCAACATCCAGGTGCTGGGTGCCGCGAGCTATGCCGCGCCGCTTTTGTCGACGCTGGTGCTGATTGCTGCCGGCGTCGCCGAGCCGTCGCTGCGCGTTCTCGCCGCCTGTGTGCTCATCACCGGCGGCGCGGCGCTGGCTGCGAAGTCGCTGCTGATGCGCAAGCCGGCGGCCAAAGAGGTGAACGCATGATGCCGTTTCCGGGCGGCATCGAGGCCAACGCCAATGCGACGCTTTTGTTTTCGTTTGTCGCGGCCGTGATCTACGCCTTTGCGCTCGACATGCCGCAGAAGCTGACGCGCACGGCGGCAAAAACGCTTGCCGTCGCTTTCCTGGCCGTGCTTGCCGCCATGCAGGGCGGTCCGCTGCTGCTCGTCGCCGCGCTGGGCTTAAGCGCCGTCGGTGACGCCTTCCTGTCGCGTGACGGCGAAAAGGCCTTTCTCGGCGGGCTGGCGAGCTTCCTCGCCGCCCACTTCGTCTATGTCGCGCTTTTTGTGCGGGCAGGCGGCGGGCTCGACCTGTTGAGCGCCGAAGCCTGGCGGGGCGTGATCGCCCTGGCCATGGCCGCATTCGGCATCGTCATGCTTGCCGCGCTCTGGCGCCGCGTCGGCCCGCAATTGCGCGTCCCGATCGCCGTCTATGTCGCGGCGATCCTCGCCACGGGCATTTCGGCGCTCACCACCGGCAACGCCTGGGTGATCGCCGGCGCGGTGCTGTTCATCGCTTCGGATGGGCTGCTGGCGGCCGAGCGCTTCCTGCTCGCGGCGATCTCGCCGCATCGTGTGTGGATGCGCTACGCGGTCTGGCTGCTTTACTACGCCGCCCAGCTGGCGATCACGCTGGGAATTTTGCTGGCTTAGGCCTTTTCGGATTGCGCATGATCTTCCGGTAACCACTTCTTGCTTTCGCTGACCTTTGGTTCGGGATCATGCTTTCGGTCGCCAATCAGGCTCGGCCAGCTCGAAGGCGGCGAAGTCGAAGCCCGGCGCCACAGTGCAGCCGACCAGTGTCCATTCGCCAAGGCTGCGCGCCGACTGCCACCAGCCGGCCGGCACGACGATCTGCGGCCGCTCGCCCGTGGCAAGGGCTGTGCCCAGCAACTGCTCGATGACGTTGCCTGAACCTTCCTCATGCATCGACAGCGCCAGCGGCGCGCCGGCATAAAAGTGCCAGACCTCGGCCGCGTCCTTCACCCGATGCCAGGCCGAAAGCTGGCTCTGCTCGAGCAGGAAGTAGATCGCGGTCGAATGACCGCGTGAGCCGCCCGCGGCGTCGCGAAACGTCTCGGCGTACCAGCCGCCCTCGGGATGCGGCTGAAGACCTAGCGTTGCGATGATCCCGGCGGCGCTGGTGGTCATTCGCATTCTTTGTCTTGATGCATGTCGTTATCCCAAAACCGCTGCACACTTTTGGGCGACATGCATCAGAAATTGTCCTTGCGCTTGCGGATCTCGGCAAACACCTCGGCGTCCGAGGCCTTCTCCATGGCGAGATGCTTGCGGATCGCAGGGTCGTGCCAGCGCAGGAACGGATTGGTCGACAATTCCTCGCCGAGGGTCGTCGGCAGCGTCGGCTTGTTGGCGGCGCGCAGCGCTTCGATCCTTGCCGCGCGCTGCTTCAGCGCGGGGTTGCTCGGGTCGACCGTCACCGCAAAGCGGGCATTGGCCAAAGTGTATTCGTGGCCGCAATAGATGGCGGTTTCCGCCGGCAGCGCCGCCAGCTTCTTCAGCGATTCATACATCACCGGCGGCTTGCATTCGAACAGGCGGCCGCAACCCAGCGCAAACAGCGTGTCGGCGGTGAAGGCCACCTTCGAGGCCGGCAGATGGTAGGAGACGTGGCCGGCGGTATGACCGGGCGTCTCGATGACCTCGATCCTTTCCTCGCCGAGGCGCACGACCGAGCCTTGGCTGACCATCTCATCGAGGCCGGGAATCTTTGCCTTCTCGGCTTCGGGGCCGACGATGCGCAGCTTGAAGCGTTCCTTCAGCGCCAGATTGGCTTCGACATGATCGGTATGATGTGCGTGGTCAGGATCAATGTCGGCGTCCAGCCGGTGCGCTTGATCGCCGCCAGGATCGGCGCCTCTTCCGGCGCGTCGATGATCGCCGTCTGCCCGCTTTTGGGATCGTGAACCAGCACGCCGAAATTGTCGGTGCGGCACATGAACTGCTCGATCTCGACGGCCATCGGCATCTTTCTCCGTTATCGCCGCAGACATAGGGCCGCAGGCCGCCGATGTCATCTGCCTTTGTTGAACTTGGCATGCATCGCGGCTACCGTCGCGCGCATGCATTCGGATATCGTCGATCTGCGCTCCTTCTACTCGACCACGCTTGGGCGCCTGGCCGAGCATTCGATCACCATGGCGCTGTCGTCCATATGGGCAACCGTTCCCAACGAGCGGCTGGTCGGCCTCGGCTATACGCTGCCTTGGCTGGAGCGCTTCGGCACCGATGCCGAGCGCGTCTTCGCCTTCATGCCGGCGACGCAGGGCGCCGTGGTGTGGCCGGCGTCGGGGCCGACGGCGACGGCGCTGGTGTTCGACGAGGAACTGCCGCTGGTCGATTCCTGCATCGACCGCGTGCTCCTGGTGCATTCGCTCGAACATGCCGAAAACCCGCGCGAGACGCTGAACGAGATCTGGCGCGTGCTGTCGCCGGCGGGCCGTGTCGTCATCGTCGTGCCCAACCGGCGCGGCGTCTGGGCGCGGTTCGAGCACACGCCGTTCGGCAACGGCCGGCCGTTCTCGCGCGGCCAGCTTACCGAATTGCTGCGCGAGGCGAATTTCACCCCGGCGACATGGAGCGATGCGCTGTTCTTCCCGCCGTCGCCGCGGCGTTTCATGATGCGGTTCCACAATGTGCTGGAGCGGGCCGGCCGTCGGTTCTGGCCGATCTTTTCCGGCGTCATCGTTGTAGAGGCGCAGAAGCGCCTCTACCAGGGCGTGCCGGTCGCGCAGCGCGCCTCGCGCCGCGTCTTCGTGCCGGTCTTCTCGCCGCAGGGCGCGACACGGCTCGGCCGGCAGGCGGCCGATGCCGCGCCTGGCCAAGTGACGCGTTCGTGATCGCGACCGCGCCTTGCATCGCGCAGCGATCGTCACCCTATCTGAGGAAAGCTCGATCTGAGAAATGCTCGCCAGGCGCGGTATTGGTGACCGCTGCGGAAATCAGGAAATTCCCCCATGGAAGACCAGACCGATAAAAAGCCGGGCCCGCAAAATGCCGCTGTCTCGGTCGAGGCGAGCAGCCTCGCCGACCAGGTGGCGACGATCAAGCGGGGGCTGAAGTCCTCGCCGGTGCGCAGGCAGCTTGCCTGGGTCTCGATCGGTATTGTCGCGGTCATCGTCGCAACCTCGATCGGACAGGTTCTGCTCAACCGCTGGAACCAGCCTTTCTACGATGCGCTGGCCCGGCGCGACATGGCGGACTTCCTGCACCAGCTTCTGGTCTTTGCGGCCATTGCCGGCGGACTTCTGGTGCTCAATATCGGCCAGACCTGGCTTAACCAGATGATCCGCTTGAGGCTGCGCGAGGCGCTGACGCTGGACCTGATCGATCAATGGATGCTTCCGGCGCGGGCCTTCCGGCTGGCCAATGCCGGCGCCATCGGCGTCAATCCCGACCAGCGCATGCAGCAGGATGCGGCGCATCTGTCGGACCTTTCGACGGACCTCGGCGTCGGCCTGCTGCAGTCATTCATCCTGCTCGTCTCCTTCATCGGCGTGCTGTGGGAGCTGTCTTCCGGCTTTGTGTTCCTCGTCGGCGGCTGGTCATTGGCGATACCGGGCTACATGGTCTGGGCCGCCTTCCTCTATGCCGGCACCGCGTCCTGGCTGAGCTGGCTGGTTGGACGCCCGCTCATCAGCCTCAACAGCGAGCGCTATACCCGCGAAGCGGAGTTGCGCTCCTCCATGGTGCGGGTCAACGAGAACGTCGATGCCATAGCGCTCTACCATGGCGAGCCCGATGCCAGGCGCCGGCTCGAACTTGACCTCGGCACGGTGCTGGGCGCCATGCGGCGCATCTATACCGCGCAGATCAACCTGTCCTGGGTGACCGATACTTATGGCTGGATAACGGTGGTGGCGCCCATCCTGGTGGCTTCGCCGGTCTATTTCTCGGGCAACATCAGCTTCGGCGGGTTGATGATGGCGGTCGGCGCCTTCAACCAGGTTCATTCGTCCCTGCGCTGGTTCATCAACAACATCGGCAGCATCGCCGATTGGCGCGCAACGCTGATGCGCGTCGCCGATTTTCGCATCGCGCTGGAAGAAACCGATGTGCTGCACGACACGGAAAAGCGCATCGAGTTCGGGGAAAACGCCAATGGCAGCCTGACGTTCGAAAAACTCCAGGTGGCCTCGCCGGAGGGCTGTGCCAAGCTGGCAGACCCGCATGTCGAAATCCATGCCGGCGAGCGCGTCATGATCACTGGCGAACCGGGCGCCGGCAAGACATTGTTCTTCCGCGCCATTGCCGGCCTGTGGCCGTGGGGAAGGGGACTGATCGGCCTGCCAGCGGGAGAAACCCCGATCTTCGTGCCTCGCGTTCCGTATTTCCCGGCCGGCACGCTGCGCGAGGTCCTCGACCATCCGAACGGATCTGCGCCAGTGAGCGATGCCGAAATTTCGGCGGTGCTTGCCGAGGTTGGCCTCGAACGGCTGTCATCTTCGCTCGACCGCAGCGGGCGCTGGGAGCGCGAACTGGGCGACGATGAGCAACGCGCGCTCGCTTTCGCCCGGATCGCCGTGCGGAAACCAAAATGGGTGATCATCGACGAAGCCCTGGACGCGTTCGACGGCCCGTCACTGCGGCGGGTGCTGGCGATGCTGCAGACGCGGCTGCCCGACGCCGCCATCCTCAACATCGGCCGCGGCCTGCACAACACTCAGTTCTTCCCGCGCTCGCTGAACATCGTGAAGGATACCGGCGCACAGGCACTGAAACCCGCGCGGGTCAGGGCCGGGGCGATCGAACCGCCGCCTCCGGCGGCGCGCCGCAAGAAGGTATCCTCTGAAGCTTAGGCTGGCCGGGCGCCGTACTTGGCACGGAACTCATCATAGCAGTCGCGGCGCCAGCGCCGGCCGACGACATAGCCGCGCACCAGTTCGGTCGGCGAGTAGCCGAGCGACTTGGACGACCGGTTGGCATGATAGCCTGAAAACGCCTGCGGCAACCTGCCCTTGAGGATATCGGCGATGATCTGGCGCGCAATCATGTAAGGCGGAACGTCGGGATAGCGGTCGGCGATATAGGGATGCTTGTCGATCAGATTGCCATAAGCCTCGACATAGCCGTCACGGCGGCCGGAGATCGAATTCTCCGAATTGTACTTCTTCCAGTCGATGTCCTCGGACAGAAGGGCGCCGCCGCGGCGGGCAAAGCGCAGCAGCAATTCGCGGTCCTGCATGCGCGTCACGTCGCTGTCATAGCCGCCGATCGCGAGCAGCGACCCGAGCCGGGCCGTGATTGCCGAGCCGGCAATGAAGATCGTCTGAAAGACCAGGGCGCGCTGCAGCGTGCTTTTGTCGAGAAGGGCGTTGCGATTGATGCATTTGGTGCTGCGGCCGCCCTTCACCGACAGGAAGGAGCTGATCAGCACCTCAAGCGAAGGGTTCTCGTCGAAGCGCGCCAGCGTCCGCTCCAGCCGGTCCGGCAGATAGACGTCGTCCGAATCGAGGAAAGTCACCACTGGCGCCCGCGCGCGCTCTATGCCCGCATTGCGCGCGGCATTGGCGCCGCGCCATTTGGCGCCGACATAGATCAGCCTTGTGTCGCGGATTTCGGCGAGCGCGGCGGCTGTCCCGTCCGTCGAACCGTCGTCGACAACAATGTGCTCGAAGCGGGTGAATGTCTGCGCCAGGACGCTTTCCACCGCGCGCACTACCTGGCTGCGCCGGTTGTGCGTCGGCGTGATCACTGTCATCAGCGGAACGTCTTCGCTCGACATCGGGCCGCCGCTACCGGTCGGTTCTGGTGTTTGTCGGATGGGGTCTGACGCCTATCTTCGTTTCCCACCTCCGATTTGCGGCCGACGCTACAAAAAAGCCACCCTTGTGTCACGCCGCGCCCGCCAAGAAATGCCGGAACTGGCGGCTTTTCCGCAGTATTGCGGTTTGATGGCAACACAATCGGGTTTCCGCCTTGGCGGGGCAAGTCCGCTGGCAAGGGCCAGCGGCGAGAACCATTGTGCTCGTGGGGCCGCTCCGCGGCGTCAGCGTTTCAACAAAAACACCGCCTGCTGGCCGAAGAAATTCCAGAACCACCAGGGCATCTTCAGGCCGATCTTCTGGCCGTTGTCGTCGAGCGCGGTAGCCTTCTCGACGGTCGCGCCGAGCTCCTCGCACAGATTGACGAAGTCGCGGATGGTGCAGAAGTGGATGTTGGGCGTGTCGTACCAGGAGTAGGGCAGGTCCTTGGTGACGGGCATCCTGCCCTTGACCAGCAGTGAAAAGCGCACGCGCCAGTGGCCGAAATTGGGGAAGGATACGATGGCGCGGTTGCCGATCCTGAGCAGCTGGTCGAGCACCACCTTCGGGTTGCGCGTCGCCTGCAGCGTCTGCGACAGGACGACGAAGTCGAAACCCTTGTCGGCGTAGAATGCAAGATCGGTGTCGGCGTCGCCCTGGATGACCGAGAGGCCGCGCGCGACGCATTCATTCACGCCGCGCTGCGACAGTTCCAGGCCGCGGCCGTCGACCTGCTTGGTCTCCTGCAAAAGCTCCAAAAGCACGCCGTCGCCCGAGCCGACATCGAGCACGCGCGAGTTCGATGGAATGAGGTCGGTGACGACGTCGAGGTCGACGCGCTGGGCGCGGTTGACGCTCATGGGGACACCTCCGGCTTTTGTTTTGATGCATGTCGTTGTCCCCGAACCGCCGCGCGCTCCTGGGCGACATGCATTGGCGATCGCGAGCCGCTCATGCGCCGAGCCCTCTGGCGCGGGCGGCGGAGGCGATGAAGCCGTTGATGGCCGCGAACAGCTCCGGCTCGTCGAGCAGGAAGGCGTCATGGCCGCGATCCGTCTCGATCTCGACGAAGGAGACGGAAGCGCCCGCCGCGTTCAAGGCATGCACGATCGAGCGGCTCTCCTCGGTCGGGAACAGCCAGTCGCTGGTGAAGGAGACGAGGCAGAAGCGCGTCTTGGTGCCGGCGAAAGCGTCGGCGAGGCGCCCGCCGTGATCTGCGGCAAGATCGAAATAGTCCATCGCGCGGGTCAGATAGAGGTAGGAATTGGCGTCGAAGCGGTCGACGAAGGTCATGCCCTGATGGCGCAGATAGCTTTCGATCTGGAAATCGGCGTCGAAGCCGAAGGTCAGCGCCTCGCGGTCCTGCAGGTTGCGGCCGAACTTGCGGTGAAGCGCGGCTTCCGAAAGATAGGTGATGTGGGCGGCCATGCGCGCGACGGCGAGCCCTTTTTCCGGGCGCTTGCCGAAATCGAGATATTTGCCGCCGTGCCAGTCCGGGTCGGCCATGACGGCCTGCCTGCCGACCTCGTGGAAGGCGATGTTCTGCGAGGAATGGCGCGCGCCGGTGGCGATCGGCAGGGCGCAGAACACGCGCTCCGAATGACTGGCCGCCCATTCCAGCACCTGCATGCCGCCCATCGAGCCGCCAAGCACGCAAAACAGTTTTTCGATGCCGAAATGATCGACCAGCATCGCCTGCGCGCGCACCATGTCGCGGATGGTGATGATCGGCAGGTCGAGGCCGTACGGCTTACCGGTCGCCGGATTGGTCGAGGCCGGGCCGGTCGAACCGAGGCAGCCGCCGACGACGTTGGAGCAGATCACGAAGAAGCGGTTGGTGTCGATGATCTTGCCGGGGCCGATCAGCACCTCCCACCAGCCCGGCTTGCCGGTCACCGGATTGGTGTTGGCGACGTGCTGGTCGCCGGTCAGCGCGTGGCAGACGAGGATGGCATTGGAGCGCGCGTCGTTGAGCGTGCCGTAGGTCTGGTAGGCGACCTGGAAAGGCGAAAGCAAGGTGCCGGCGTCGAGCTTCAGCGGCTTGTCGGGGCCGAACTGCAGCACCGGGCTCGACGGATGGTCGGCCTCGTCCTTGGTCCTTGCAGCGCGCTGAGCGGCCATGTCCGTCCTCATCCTGTCCCGCATCGGTCTCATCCCGATGCGGTGTCCGGCCGGCAGCGGACAACAAAAAACCGGCATTGCCGTCGCAAAGCCGGTTACAGGTTGCAAACGGCCCTTTAGCGAGTTGTTTAACGTGGCTGCAAGCCGACCGGCCAAATCACCACGGAAGTCTGGCAGACCTTCTAGGACCAGCGCCGCGCTTCGTCAACGGGTAGCCTTCTCGCGGGCGGGCGCGGGTGCCAAGCGCCGGCACTCGACATTCCAGCCTGTGGCCTGTATTTCCGCTGCGGCCTTGAAGAGGCCTTCTCGACGGATTTGTGACATGAAGCAGGATCAGCCCCGTCCGACGCCCCGCGCGGGCATTATGGACATCGAGGCCTATGTGCCGGGAAAAAGCACCGCGCCGGCCGGCGTGACGAAAGTCTACAAACTGTCGTCGAACGAAAATCCGCTCGGACCTTCGCCGAAGGCGATCGAGGCCGCGCGTGAGGTTGCGGCAAAGCTGGATGTTTATCCGGATGGCTCCGCCCGCCGGCTGCGCGAGGCGATCGCCGAGGTGCATGGCCTCAACCCGGCTAACATCATCTGCTCCAACGGCTCCGACGAGATACTGGGGCTGCTGGCGCAGACTTATCTGGCGCCGGGCGACGAGGCCGTGTTCACCGAGCACGCCTTCATGGTCTACAAGATCTACATCCAGGCGGCCGGCGCCAAGCCTGTCGCGGTCAAGGAGACCGACGAGCGCGCCGACATCGACGCGATCCTTGCCGCGGTGACGCCGGCGACGCGGATCGTGTTCCTCGCCAATCCCAACAATCCGACCGGCACCTATGTGCCGTTCCAGGAAGTACGCCGGCTGCACGCTGCCCTGCCGAAGGACGTGCTTCTGGTGCTCGATGCGGCCTATGCCGAATATGTGCGGCGCAACGACTATGAGGCCGGCATCGAGCTTGCCGGCAGTTCCGACAACGTGGTGATGACCCGCACCTTCTCCAAGCTCGGCCTTGGCGGCGCGCGCATCGGCTGGATGTATGGGCCGGCGCATATCGTCGATGCGATCAACCGCGTGCGCGGCCCCTTCAACGTCAACGCGACCGCGATCGAGGCCGGCATCGCCGCGATCCGCGACCGCGCCCATATCGAGCGCAGCGTTGCGCATAACGAGAAGTGGCTGGCCTGGCTCAGCGCGGAGCTGACCGGGCTCGGCCTGCGCGTCACGCCCAGCGTCGGCAATTTCGTGCTGATCCACTTTCCCGACGGCAGGAAGCATTCGGCGGCGGCAGCGGACGATTATCTCAGTGCGCGCGGTTACATCCTGCGCCGCGTGACCGGCTACGGTTTCCCCAATGCGCTGCGCATGAGCATCGGCACCGAAGAGGCCAATCGCGGCGTCATCGACGCGCTCAAGACCTTCCTGAAAAGCTAGAACACCATGGCATCACCGATGTTCGAGAAAATAGCGCTGGTCGGCATCGGCCTGATCGGCTCGTCGCTCGCCCGAATCATCCGCCGCGAGGGCCTGGCGCGCCACATCGCGATTGCGACGCGCAGCGCATCGACGCTGAAGCGCGCCGAGGAGCTAGGCCTTGGCGACTCCTACAGCACCGACGCCAGCGAAGCCGTGCGCGGCGCGGACCTCGTCATCGTCTCGGTGCCGGTCGGCTCGTCCGGTGAGGTCGCGGCCGAGATCGCGCCGGCGCTGAAGAAAGGCGCCATCCTCACCGATGTCGGCTCGACCAAGGCCTCGGTGATCGCGCAAATGCAGCCGCACGTGCCGGAAGGCGTGCACTTCATCCCCGGACATCCGCTGGCCGGCACGGAGAAGTCCGGACCCGATGCCGGCTTCGCCGATCTCTTCGAGAACCGCTGGTGCATCTTCACGCCGCTGCCCGGCACCGATCCCGCGGCGCTTGAGAAGCTTTCGGAATTCTGGCGGCGCTGCGGCTCCAACATCGATACGATGGATCCGCAGCATCACGACATGACCTTGGCGATCGTTTCGCATCTGCCGCATATCATCGCCTACAACATCGTCGGCACGGCCGACGACCTGGAAGCGGTGACCAAGAGCGAAGTGATCAAATACTCCGCATCCGGTTTCCGCGATTTCACGCGTCTTGCCGCCTCCGATCCGACCATGTGGCGCGATGTGTGCCTGCACAACAAGGACGCGATCCTGGAGATGCTGGCGCGTTTCTCGGAGGATCTGGCCTCGCTGCAGCGGGCGATCCGCTGGGGCGACGGTGAAAAGCTGTTCGACCTCTTCACCCGTACCCGCGCCATCCGCCGCTCGATCATCGAGGCCGGCCAGGACATCGATGTGCCGGACTTTGGTCGCCAGGCGGTCGAGCATCCAGCCAAGCCTTAGGCTTCCGCACCGGATTTTGACCGGTCGGCTATGTCTGCGGCGGAAGGTGGTATTTCTTCGAGATTGGCCGAAACGCCCACTCGGTCGTCATTCTCGGGCTTGACCCGAGAATCCATTCCGTGACGTTCGACATAGGGTGCAGCGGCGCAAAATTCTGAAACCGCTGCAAATGCTTTAGCGTCACGGTATGGATCCTAGGGTCTGCGCGCGTCGCTTCGCTCCTTGCTCCGCCCTAGGATGACGAGATGGGCAGACTTTCCGCCAATTCCGAGAGTCAGCACCGATCTCACGGCAAGGATGGTGAAGTCTGCCCGCCGACAGCCTGCAATCTTTCAAAGCCCCTGTGTCGAGGACCTAGCCTGGTTCGGATGCTGGCCAGTGCGCCGCCATCATGGCCAGCGTCTCGGCCCTGTCCGGCGCGCCGAGGCGGCCGCCGAACCGCAGGCATTTGAGCGCGGCGGCGGCGCTGGCAAAGCGCAGGGCCTCTTCCATGGGCATTGCCTCGGCGAGGCCGACGGCGAAGGCGCCATGGAAGACGTCGCCGGCGGCAAGCGTGTCGACAGCCTTGACCTTCGGCGCCTGGACATGGCGCACGCGCCCAGTCGCCCGGTCGTGCCACCACGTCCCGGCCGCGCCGCCGGTTACTGCGACGAAGGCATCGGTGCGCGAGGCAAGATCGGTGCAGGCGCTTTCAGGGTCGAGCGCGTGGCCGCAAACGATGCGCGCCGCCGGTTCGGACGCGACGATGTGCGAGGCCAAGGGCAACAGGCGCTCCAGCACCTCGACCGGCGCGGTGTCGGCATCCAGGATCGCCGGACGGCCGATCGATCTGGCCGCGCTCAGAGCAAGTGCCGCGGCGCCCGGCCAGCGGACATCCACCAGCACGGCATCGAAGGCGGAGAGGTCGGCGAGCGGCAGCGCCTCGGGATCGGCTTGCGCCTTTTTGTCATAGAAGGGGACGATGACGCGCTCGCCATGTGCATCCACCAGGATTGCGGCCAGCGCCGATCGCGCGCCGGCGACGCGGCGGATGAGGCTGCAGTCGACGCCTTCGGCCTCGATGTCGGCGATCAGCCGGTCGCCGACCGGATCGTCGCCGGCGCTCGCCCATAGCGAGACCTGGGCGCCGAGGCGATGCGCGGCGCAGGCGGCACTCGTCGCCATGCCGGAGGCGATCTGGACGCCGTCGCTGGCGATGAACTTGCCTTGATGCGCGGGAAGCGTCTCGACGCGAAGGATCGTGTCGAGGGTGAAGGCGCCGACGCTGAGCAGTCTGACCGGCTCCGGCATGGCTGCGTTACTCTAACGGCTTGATCTTGCCGAGCGGGATGAAGCCCAGCGAGGCCTTGCCCTTGACGATCCTGAGCGGCAGGGACGGCTCCTTGCCGAGCATGGCGATGCCGGCAAATCCCTGCTCGATCTCGCTCTTGTGCTCCGGGATGGCGCCGCCAAGGATGGCTGCCACGGCCTTGGGGTCCTTGAGCTTGATCGTCAGACTTGCGTCGATCAGGCCTTCCGCGTCGACGGAGAGGGGGCCGGACACGGTGATGCGCGCTGTCCCGGACGACAGGTCAAGCTTGGCGATGTCGATCGACTGGCCGCGCAGGCCCTTCGGCGGTGCCGCGATCAATGCCACACCGTTCTTCAGCGTCACCTCGCCGGTGCCGTCCAATGCCGGTAAAACGCGCCCGCCAATGGCATCCGCATTGATCTCCAGATCGCCGAAGCTGCCGACATAGTTGATATCCTGGCCGATCGGCTGCAATTGGCCGGCCGCCTTGCCGGCGCTGAACAATTGCATCGGATCCGTGTCGTCCTGCGGGTCGGTCTGACCGGAGAGCCCTTCGGCCCGCAGCGAAACACTCCTTGGCAGCGGCCAGGACACTTTGACCTTTGCCTGCAGCTGGTCCCAGTCGATCCAGAGCGGCGGCATTCCGGGTGCCATCGTCCTCAACGGCCCGCGCAAGTCGGCGACCGGCGACAAAGGTCCGGTGATGTCGGCGACGGCGTTGAAGTTTCCGGCGGAGGCCGCGACTTTCCGGGTGTCGTCCTCATAGGCGATGTTGTCGCACGAGACCGTGAAGCTCATCGGATAGCCGCTGACGGCGAGGTTGGCGCAGCCGGCCGCGATACCCTTGCTGCCCAGTCTCGCCACCGCCTGGTCGGCTTCGGTCTTGAGCCTGCCGGCGAGATAGAACCAGCCGCCGCTGTAGATGGCGAACAGCACGACAAGGAATGCGGCAAGCCAGAACAGCCGGCGGCGAAGTTTGGGCGGTCGCTCGTCACTTGACGTCATGCTGCTGCTCTCGTTAACCCCTCACACGGCGAGCGGACATTCCCACGCAAACAAGCAGGGGACAGAAGCACCTCAAAAGTGCGGTGTCGTTCACCTCGAATGCGATCAGGCTTGGCGATATGGGCGATTTTTGGGTTTTTGGCTATGGGTCGCTGATCTGGCGGCCCGGATTTGCCCATGTCGAGACACGCCGCGCCCGGCTTTACGGCTACCGCCGCTCGCTTTGCGTCTATTCCTTCGTGCATCGCGGCACGCGCGGGCGGCCGGGCCTGGTGCTCGGCCTCGATCGGGGCGGCTCCTGCGTCGGCCTCGCTTACCGTGTTCCCGGCAATTTGCGCGACGAGGTGCTTTCCTATCTGCGCGAACGCGAACTGGTGACCAGCGTCTATCTCGAACGCATGCTGGATGTCCGGCTGGACAGCGGCGTTTCCGTCGAGGCGGTCGCCTACATCGTCGACCGGCAGCATGAGCAATATGCCGGCGCGCTCGACGCCGGTCATGCGGCGAAGGTCGTTCGCGGCGCCGTCGGTCAATCCGGCCGGAACGAGGACTATGTGCTCAGCACGCTCGATCACCTCGAGGCGCTCGGCGTCCGCGATCACTGGCTGGAGGAGGTGGGCCGTCGGGTCGCGCCTTCGTGAAGCGCATTTCCGGCGAAAATGATTTCGCCTCCAATGCTCTATCTCTTTGTTTTTACGCAACCCCGGACGCAAGGCTACGGCGACCTCGCCGAGCCTAACCGCTGCGCACTTTTGCCGGAATTGCTCTGGTCCGATCAAAAAGCAAAACCATGCCTTTGACCTCGGCCGGGCACGACCTAGCTTAGCCGCAACCCCATCCCTTGGGCATCAGGCCCGTCCCAGCATCACGGAGATCAGTCTTGCAGAAACGCCGTCTCGGTCGCACCGACCTTTCCATCGCGCCTCTGGTTCTGGGCGGCAACGTCTTCGGCTGGACCGCCGACGAGAAGGCCTCCTTCGATCTGCTCGACCGGTTCGTCGGGGCGGGCTTGAACGCCATCGATACGGCCGATGCCTATTCGCGCTGGGTTCCCGGCAACAAGGGCGGCGAATCGGAAACCATCATCGGCAACTGGATGAAGAGCCGCGGCAACCGCGACAAGGTTGTGATCATCACCAAGGTCGGTTCGGACATGGGCCAGGGCAAGCGCGACCTCTCCGCCGCCTATATCGAAAAGGCGGTCGACGCTTCACTGAGGCGGCTGCAAATCGACGTCATCGACCTCTACCTGTCGCACTGGCCGGATCCTGCCACGCCTTACGAGGAAACGCTCGGCGCCTATCAGCGCCTGCTCGAAAAGGGCAAGATTCGCTATCCCGGCTGCTCCAATCTCGATGCCGGCCAGCTGCGCGCCGCGCTCGACGTCGCCAGCCTGCGCAGCCTGCCGCGTTACGAGGTTCTGCAGCCTGAATACAATTTGTACGATCGTTCCTCGCTCGACGGGCCGCTGCTCGACCTTTGCAAGGCCGAGGATATCGGCGTCATCACCTATTCCAGCCTGGCCAAGGGATTCCTGAGCGGCAAATACCGCAGCAAGGCCGATCTCGGGCAAAGCGCGCGCGGCGAGGGCGTGGCGGGCTATCTCAACGAGCGCGGCATGCGCATTCTTTCCGCGCTCGATGCCGTGGCAGAGCGCCATTCGGCCAAGCAGGCGGAAGCGGCGCTGGCCTGGATCATCGCGCGTCCAGGCGTCACCGCGCCGATCGCCAGCGCCACGACGCCGGCCCAGATGGACAGTCTGATCCGCGCCGCGTCGCTCAAGCTAGCGGCCGACGATATCGGAGCGTTGGATCGGGCCAGCGCCTGACACCGGTGCGCGCACGATCGTCCAAGACGGCCATGACAAAATCCTCGTAAATCCTTTCCGCATCGCGGCAGGTGGAGGGTTCGGCATGGCTGGTGGCGTTCCGGGCGAGGCGCAGCCCTGGCAGCAATTGCTGGCGCTGGTCCTGGCGGCGACTGTCGTCATGGGCAGCCCGGGGCCCGCGACCATCAGCGTGACCGCGGTCGGCGCGGCTTTCGGCCTGCGGCCTTCGCTGGGCTATGCTTCGGGCGTGGTGCTCGGCACGATCGCCGTGCTTCTGGTGGTGGCGGCCGGTGTTTTCGGCATGCTGGCCTCGGTGCCGGGACTGGCGCCGTTGCTTGCGATCGCCTCGGCGGCCTACATCCTTTATCTCGCTTTCAAGATCGCGACCGCGCCGCCACTGGCCGAACTCGAGAGCACGGCGACGAAGCCTGTTTTTCTCGGCGGCTTCATGCTCGCCGTCGCCAACCCGAAGGCCTATGTGGCGATCACCGCCGTTTTCGCCGGCGCCGCGTCGCAGGCCGATACATTAGGCGTTTCCATCAGGCTGCTGGTGCTTGCCACGATGATCGTCGCCATCCACTTGGTGTGGCTGCTCGCCGGAACGGCTTTCGCGCGTTTCCTGCGCAATCCGCTGGCATCGCGGATCATCAACCTGGCCTTCGCCGCAACGCTGGTGATGACCACCGTGCTGGCGGCGTTGCGATAGCCGATCAGGTTTTTGCGGTTACGCCGAGCTCCGCCAGCCGCTTCACCGCCGTCGGCGGCATGGGCGGCGGGTTCGGCGCCTGCGCTGCCTCGACGAGCATCTGGTCGCAGGCGGCTTCGGTGTCGCCGATCAGCCGCTGCATGAATTCCTCCTTGCCGAGGCCCGGCGGGATAGCGGGCAGGAAGCGGGCCTTGACGGTGCCCGGATAGCGCAGGAACTTGCGGCGCGGCCAGTAGAGGCCGGCGACATGGGCGACCGGCACGACCGGAACGCCGAGCTGCGTATAGAGCTCGACAATGCCGTATTTGTAGGACGGCTCGGCGCCCGGCGGGCGGCGCGTGCCTTCGGGATAGATGATGAGCTGGCGCGGGTTGCGATCCATCTCCTGCCTGGTCGCGGTGACGACCGCCTTGAGCGCTTTCGAGCGGCTGCCGCGGTCGACCGGGATCATGCGCATCTTCAAGATGTACCAGCCGAAGAAGGGGATCCAGGTCAGTTCGCGCTTCAGGATGTAGAGCGCGTCGTCGAGATAGGGGAAGAAAGCGATCGCGTCCCAAAAGGACTGGTGCTTCGGCGCCAGGATGAAGGACCCTTCCGGCAGGTTCTCGACACCTGTGATTTCGCTCTTCGTGGCGGCGATCTTGTCGTAGAGCCACATCGAGGTGCGCGACCAGAATTTCGGCACGAACCAGGCGCGGTGGCGCGGCGACAGGAAATAAAAGGGCGTCCAGAAAATCATCTGGACGATGAGGCTGAGATAGAAGACGAAGTTGAACGCCAGCGAGCGGATGATGAGCATGCAAGGGGCCCGGTGAGGAAGTGTGCGTTGGTTACACCAAGCGGCGGCAAAAAGGAAACGGCGCCGTGGTCGAATGCCGCCGCTCCCTCTCTTGTTTTGGCGCAGTTCCGGACGGAGGTTACGGCGAGGTCGCCGAACCTAACCGCTTCACACTTTTCCTGGAAATTGCTTTTAAAGCGACCGCGCCAGCCGTTCCTTCAGGCGCGGCGCGGCGAAATCGAGGAAGGCGCGCAGCTTCACCGGCAACCGGCCCTGGCCGGCATGAACGAGGCTGACCGGCCAGGGCGGCGGTTCGAATGGTTCCAGCACCACGCGCAGCGCGCCGGCGCGCACCGCGGCATCGGCCTGGTAAGAGAGCACTTTCGTCAGGCCGAGCCCGGCAATCGCGGCATCGATCGCCGCCTCGGCGGCGTTGACCTGAAGGCGTGAGCGGACCGGGACCGTGGCCTCGCTCTTGCCGGTGACGAAACTCCATGCGGCGGGAGCGGCAAGCCCTTCGAAGGTGATGCAGTTGTGGCCGGCGAGGCCCCGCGGTTCAGCAGGCGTGCCGTGCCCGGCGAGATAGGCAGGACTTGCACAGACGATGCGTCGGATCGAGCCGACGCGGATCGCGACCATGGCCGAATCCGGCAACTCGCCGATGCGCACGGCCAGATCGATACGCTCCTCGATCAGTTGGGTGATCCGGTCCGACAAGCTCAGGCGGATATCCACCTGCGGATAGACGGCGAGAAAGTCGGTGATCACGGGCAGCAAATGCAGGCGGCCGAAGACAACCGGCGCCGTGACGACCAGTTCGCCGGTCGGGCTCGAATATTCGCCGGCCGCGATGCGCTCGGCTTCGCTCACCTCGTCGAGGATACGGCGGCAGGCATCCAGATAGGACTGGCCGGCATCGGTCAGTGTCAGGCGCCGCGTCGAGCGGTTGAGCAGGCGCGTCTTCAAATGCTTCTCCAGTTCGGAGAGCTTGCGGCTGACGGTCGCCAGCGGCACCCCTACGCGCCGCGCGGCAGCGGAAAGGCTGCCGGCCTCCACGGTGGCGACCAACAGCGACATGGCGTCGAGGCGGTCCATCGATCTTTCCATAAATCGCAAGGATAGATTGCAATTATGCCATCTACCATTTCAATTTGGAAGGATTCATTTTCCTGTCGTCATCGACCCGACAGGAGTTCACATGCCTCGTATCCCCACGCCCGAGACCATCTCTGCCGCACCCGGCCCCTCGCAGCCGATGCTCAGGGCTGTCGAGAAACAACTCGGCGTCGCGCCAAATCTCTTCAGGTTGATCTCCAACAGCCCGGCGGCGTTGGAGGGTTATCTTGGAATGTCGGCGGCACTATCCAAAGGCCGACTGCCTGCGCCGACCCGAGAGCGCATCGCGCTGGCTGTCGCGGAAATCAATGAGTGCACCTATTGTCTTTCCGCCCACACCTATCTGGGTAAGAATCTAGCCGGCCTCGACGATGCGGAGATGGCTGCCAACCGGGAAGGTCGTTCCAACGACAGCATGGCGGCAGCGGCCGTCCATTTCGCTGCCAAGGTCGCGCGCGAGCGTGGCCATGTCGGCGAGGCTGACCTCGAGGCGGTGAGGCGCGTCGGCTACGACGACGCGCAGATCATCGAGATCGTGCAGCATGTCGCTCTCAACGTCTGGACAAACTACATCAACAAGGTTGCGGATACGGAGGTCGACTTCCCGGTCGTACAAGCCCGTCAGGCCGCCTGATTCGACCTGGCCTGACGCTGTTGCTTTCAGGCCCCGGCCCTGGAGGACATTGATATGGATGCCTTCACCAGCGATGTCGCCTTCACCCCCTCGGTCAAGGCGATCCAGTCCCGCAAGGGGTCACGCGACTCCTATGCGCGCGTCGAACAGCGCGGCGGCTGGCGGGCGACGATCACGCCGGACCTCGCAGCCTTCGTCGAAGCACAGACCAGCGTGTTCCTGGCGACGGCCAACGCCGAAGGCCAGCCTTACCTCCAGCATCGCGGCGGGCCGGCCGGCTTCCTCAAGGTGTTGGACGAGCACACGATCGGCTTTGCCGATTTTTCCGGGAACAGGCAGTTCATCACCCAAGGCAACCTCCAGGACAACGACCGGGCCTTCCTGTTCCTGATCGATTACATGCTTAGGCAGCGCATCAAGATCTGGGGCAGGGCGCGCATCGTCGAAAATGACCCGGATTTGACGGCAAGGCTGATGCCGCCGGGCTACAAGGCGCGGCCGGATCAGACGATTCTGTTCACGGTCTCCGCCTGGGATGCCAATTGCCCGCAGCACATCCCGCAGCGCTTCGAGGCGGCGGATGTCGCCACCGCCCTCGCCGAGCGCGACCGGCGCATCGCCGGTCTGGAGCAGGAGATCGCGCGCCTGCGCAACAGCGCGCCGAGCGAAGCTTAAAAGTCTTTGCTTTGATGCATGTCGTTTTCCCAGAACCGCTGCACACTTCTGGGCGACATGCATTAGTTTTTAGACACCGCCGAGGCTTCGGCGAGCGTCATGCCTTCGGGCGCCGTGCGAAGCGGCAGGAAGCCGCGCGCCAGCGACAGCACATATTTGCTGTATTCGGTAAGCAGCACGCGCAGCGCCTCCGGCTTGGTCAGCCAGCCGCCATTGCCGAGATTGGTGTTGACCACGGGATAGGGCTCGAGCCGCGCGCCATGCAGCAGGCGACCCATTTCGAGCAGGCTGCGCGGCATGTGGTAATTGTTGGTGACGATGATGATGCTGCCATAGGCGTGGTTCTCCACCCATTTGGCGCTTTCCTCGGCATTGCCGATGGTGTCGAGCGCGGCATGATCGATATCGACGCAGCAGGTGAAGAGCTGCTTGTCGCCGCCCATTGCCGCCTGCAACTGGCGTTTGGTAGCCGACGGATGGACGCCGCTGATCAGCAACCGTTCGCCTTTGCCGGACGCCAAAAGATCCATCGCCGCGTCGAGGCGCGACTGGCCGCCAGTGAGCACGATGATGGCGTCGGCCCTGGCCGGGTTGAGCGGGGTCGTCATATGGCTGACCTTGTCGGCAAACCACCCGAAGCCGCCGGCAAAAAGCATCAGGATGGCGAGAACGGTGAATCCGCAGACGCGCAAGGCGAACCTCAGGCGGCCAAGCTTGGCGGAAACGGCGGCATGCGCATGCACCGTCGGCATCCGTCCAACTGTCCCGATCGAGTCCCGCGCGTCCATCATCCCCAGGTTAATCCTGAAAACATCCCATGGTTAACTCTGAAATGCGGCCTTTGATAGGTAAGACGGCCGCACTTTGCGTTACGGCAGATGCCCAATGTGTGATCGTCGTCTTGTTTGTATATAACGCCTTGCGCTGACTTTCGGTTGGAACCCATGGGTCAACCCTCCGGCTGGCGAACGTCGATGTCGCTGAGATAGGCGACGACGGTCGCGTGCGAGGTTGCCGCGGTCAGCACGCCGATCACCAGCACCATCAGGCCGACGCCGAAATAGCCTGCCGAGCCGATGGCGAAATTGCCGAACAGAGCGGTCGCCTGGTCGGCCTGCGGCGTCGCCATGTTGCGCGACGACCACCAGGAAAAGACGATGAAGACGACGATCGCCAAAGCGCCGCCGGCGGCCGCGCCCTTCATGCCGGTGACCAGGAAATGCCAGCGGAATTCGCGCGCGATGAAGCGCGCCTCGGCGCCGACGAAATGCAGCACCTCGATGATATGGCCATTGCCGGCCATGGCGCCGCGCGTAGCGAACACCACTGTCAGCACCGTTGCCGACAGCATCAGCACCAGAACGGCGATGCCGATCGTCACCGTCGTGTGCGCCATGGCGACCAGCCGGTCGACCCAGGTGCGGTGATCGTCGAGTGCCGCGGTTGGGATCTTGGGCGTGATCGCGGCGCGCATGGCGGCAAAGTCCGGTGGGCTGGCCTCGTCGATGGTGACGATGATGAGGCGCGGCACCGGCAGCTCGTCGATGTTGAGGCCGCTGCCCAGCCACGGCTCCAGAAGGCGCGCCGTCGCATCGCGGTCGATGATCTTGGTGCCCTTGACGCCGGGAAATTCGCCGGCGATCTGCGAGGCCTGGGTGAGCGCCGCCTCCATGTCGAGGCCGTCGGCCGGCTTGATCTGGATCGTCGCCTCGCGCGAGATCTGGTTTTCCCAGACGGATGCCGTGTCGCGCACCAGCGTCACCGCGCCGAAGGTGAGGCAGGACAGGAAGGTCATGATGGCGATGACCAGCACCAGCGCCCGTCCGGCGATGTTCTGCGCCGGCACGATCGGCGCCGTCTTGCGCTGGACACGCCGGACCGTCGTCGTCTCGGCGGTTTCGTCCTGAAGGTGATCGGCCGGAAAGTCAGTCATAGACGTCCAACCTTCCGCCGGCCAGAATCATGCGGCGCGCATCGACCTGCTCCATCAGGCCAAGGTCGTGGGTGGCGATCACTACAGCGGTGCCCAGCCGGTTGAGCTCGATAAAGAGCCTGAGCAGCCGGCGCGCCAGCGGCGGGTCCACATTGCCGGTCGGCTCGTCGGCGAGCAGGATCTCCGGCTGTTCGATCAAGGCACGGGCGATAGCGGCGCGCTGTTTCTCGCCACCCGACAGCACCGGTGGCAGCACATGCATGCGGTCGCCGAGGCCGACCCATTTCAAGAGCTCGGTGACGTCGGTGCGGTAGCCCGCTTCCTCACGCCCGCGCACGCGCAAGGGCAGCGCGACATTCTCGTAGGTCGTCATGTGGTCGAGCAGGCGGAAATCCTGGAACACCACGCCGATGCGGCGGCGCAGCAGCGGTAGTTCGCTGCGCGAAATGCGCGAGCGGTCCTTGCCGAAGATGGTGATGAGGCCGCGCGTCGGTTTCAGCGACATGAACAGCAGGCGCAGCAAGGTCGTCTTGCCGGCGCCCGAGGGGCCGCTCAGGAACTGAAAGGAGCGCTCCGGAATGTGCAGGGAAATATCGCGGAGGATCTCCGGACCCATGCCATAGCGGAGGCCTACATTTTCGAAGCGGATCACGTTCGGCGACCTGGAACTTTCGGCGGCGACGCGCCACAATCTACTCTAACAGACCATCGGCCGGCATGGTTAACCGGCGGTTAATTTTGCAAAGTTCAGCGTGCATCAAAGCCATTCCGGTGGGGAAGCGTTAACCAATTCCGTTTACGCAAAAGAAACGAAGACTGCACTGGTGCCGTTATGGCTGACGAGAGAACCGCGCGCCCTGTTTCCGGCGAAATCATGACCGGCACGGCAACACATGCCGCGCCGGAGCGCGTCATGTTCGATGCGGCCGACATCGTCGATGCCGACTATGTGGTGCTGCCGCGTTTTGCCGCTCACCCGGAACCGGCGTCGCCGCCGCTGATCCCCTCGACGCCATCGATCGAAGGCATGGGCATGCTGCGCAAACCGGAGGCCGCGCCGTCGCCGCCCTCGCGTGGCGGCCCGATGTTCTGGATCGCCGGCATTGGCATAGCGCTGGTCTCCTTCTGGGTGTCGGGCGGTCACGCGCTGGTCAGGCAGGGTCCGTTCCGGGTGGCCGACGCGCAGGCGAGCGCGCTCACCATTTCCGGCGTGACGTCGCGCATCGATGCGTCGGGCCTGAAGCCGGTGCTGTTCGTCGACGGCGAGGCAGCCAATGACGGGATGAGGTCGGAGGCGTTGCCGCCGCTCGAGATCCGTGTCACCGACAATGACAGCAATATCATCCGCTACAGGCTGGGGACATCCAACCGCTCGCTGGCGCCCGGCGAAAGATTCGGCTTTTCCAGCCGCCTCGATGTGCCTAGAAACGGCGTGAAGACCGTCTCCGTAATCTTCGCCGGCTAGGTGTGTCGATCTTCAGGTGAGGCCGGCCTACGAACGACGGTTTCCTGCGCTTCCGGTGCTCACGTACTTCAAGTACGCTCCGCTCCGGTTCTCGGAAGCCATCGTTCTCGACGCGGCCTGACCTGAATCTCAACACACCTCACCTTCCGGCGTTGCAGCCGATTTTGAAGGACAAAAAGCATGCCAGTTGTACGCGGCAAGGACATCGAGGTCCTGTTTTCGGCGTCGGCGATCGCGCGCCGCAATCTCGAACTGGCCAAGGAGATCGCCGGGCGGGACTACCACGACCTGCTGGTGATCTCGATCCTCAAGGGCTCGTTCGTCTTCGCAGCCGATCTCATCCGCGCCATGCATGATGTCGGCCTGTCGCCGGAAGTCGAATTCATCTTCATCTCGAGCTACGGCGCCGGCACCACGAGCGGCGAGGTCAGGGTGCTGCGCGACATCGACAACGAGGTCGCCGGCCGCGACGTGCTTTTGATCGACGACATACTGGAATCCGGCAAGACGCTTTCCTACACCCGCGACCTGATGCTTTCGCGCGGCGCCAGGAGCTGCGCCATTGCCGTCCTGCTCGACAAGCGGATGCGCCGCCAGACCGCGCTCAACGCCGACTATGTCGGCTTCGACTGCCCGGACTATTTCGTCGTCGGCTACGGCATGGACGTCGCCCATGCGTTCCGCGAACTGCCGTTTGTCGGGGTGGTGAAGGGCGACGCCTGAAGAGGCGCAGTTCGAAAAGCCGCCGATCGTTAGAATTTTCAGAAAACATCAAGGTTTCGGCGGCATTTATTTCGGCATGGCAAAGCTTCTGATCGTCGAGGACGATGAGTCCGTCCGCACCCTCGCTGCCCGAGCGCTCGAGCGCGACGGCCATAGCGTCACCATCGCCACTGACGGCGCCCATGGGCTGGACCTGATCCGGCAAGCGTTTGGCAGCTTCGATCTGGTGGTGTCCGACATCCGCATGCCGGAAATGGACGGCATCGAGATGGCGACAGCGGCGGCGAGAGAGTTCCCGACGATGAAGATCATGCTGATGACCGGCTACGCCGACCAGCGCGAACGCGCCGAGGAACTCGACGGCATCATCCTCGATGTCGTGCAGAAGCCGTTCACGCTCGCAGAGATCCGCGCCCGCGTCGGCCGGGCGTTAAGCTGTTTCGCCTGAGACTGCCTCGGCCGAGTTGCTTTTGGCCGGATGGGTGAGCGAACACCTCGTTGTTGCTCCGTGGCAACAAGGCATTGAAATCGCCTAGGGGCCCGGCTTGATGGATGTTCCCATCAAGGCGTTGCTCCTATACGCTAGTCCAGATCAAGGGGCCGCCATGAAATCGATTCTGCTCGCAACAGCAGCTTTCATTGCCGCTACAGGCGGCGCTTTCGCTGCTGACGTTGTAACCCAGGAGCCGGTAGCATCTACCTATAACTGGACCGGGCTCTATATTGGCGCTCAAGCCGGCTATGAGTGGGCGAGGACGGGCTATAGTTTCAGCGGTCCTGTCCAAGCGGGACCTTTACCCCGAGCGGTTTCGTGGGGGGTCTGTATGTTGGATACAACCACCAATTTGACTCGCCGCTTGTCGTTGGTGTCGAAGGCGACATCGAATACGCCAATGTCAAAGACAGCTTCAACAACCCCTTCGGCGGCCTGAGCGCCGGAAGCGCCGATCTGCGCTGGCAGGGCTCGGCGCGTGTCAGAGTCGGCTACGCCTTTGATCGCTTCCTACCATACGTTACCGGCGGCGTCGCCGTTGGCAATTTCCGCTTTGAGGGTGGACCGGCCCCTGGGGCTTTGCAGTCGTGGACGAAGACCAAAACCGGTTGGACCATCGGTGCCGGATTGGAATACGCATTCGCTGACAAATGGCAGGCGCGTGTTGAGTATCGCTACACGGATTTCGGGACCGCCGATGGAAGTCTGGCGCCACTCTTCCCGGGTGTGATCGAAACTATGAAGGTCCGGGACCATGCAGTCCGTGTTGGTGTGAGCTACAAGTTCTGATCCGCTAAATGGCAGCTTCCGGCCGCGGCATTGTCCGGGGCCTTCTTTTGGGTGATTGCTCTAAACGGCATCGCCGGTCGCTGCGACTGCCGGTGCCGCACTTCGCCGGCGTTCGCCGTTGAGCGCAAGCAGGCCTGCACCGATGATCAGCGCCGCGCCCAGCACGGTCGTTTCACGCGGCACCTCGGCGAAGAACAGGAAGCCCCACAGCGGCGACCACAGGATGCCGGTATATTCGAACGTGGCGACGCGGTTGGCCGGTGCCATGCGGTAGGCCTGCGACAACAGGATCATGCCGGCGGAAGCGACGAAGCCGCAGGCGGCCATTTTCAGGAGATCCGGCATTGTCGGCCACACCCATGGCCTTACCAGGAATTCAACGCTCGGATGCACCGCATGGGTGATGCCGGCGAGGTGAAAGAGGGTTGCAACGGCAATGGCGCCGCTGAGATAGGCGCCGTTCTGGTAGAAGGCCATCACCGTCGATGATTCGGTGTCGCCGATCCGGCGCGCCATCAACTGCGAAAAGCCGTAGAGGAAGGCCGAGCCCAGCGACAGGAGTGCTGCCCAGTCGAACACGCCGGCGCCTGGACGCACCATCACGAGCACGCCGACCAGTCCGATCAGCACCGTCGCCAGCGTTTTCCACGAGACGCGCTCGCCGAGATAGGGGCCGGCCATCGCCATGATGAACAGCGGCGCCATGAAATAGAGCGCCACGGCGTCGGCCAGCGGCAAGGCGGCGATCGCCAGATAGTAGACCGTGTAGGACGAGAACTGGATGAAGGCGCGCAGCGTCAGCATGCCGAAGCGCTTCGACAGCACGGCCTTCAGGCCGACATCGGCCTGGACGATGACGATCAGGATCGGTAGCGCGACAATGGCGCGGATCGCCATCACCTCGGTCACCGGATAACCGCCCGACACCGCCTTCACCAGCGGATCCTGCAGCGAAAAAACCAGCACGCCGAGACAGAGGCTCAGAATGCCTAGCACCATCCGGTTCTGCATCAGTTTCGGCCCCCCGCGAGCCGTCGGCTTATTCATTTCACGCAATTCCGGACGGAAATCCGCCAAGCAGTTTTCCTGGAATTGCTCCCAGATCAGGACGTTTCGTTAAACCGCCATCCTGATCTAACTCTTTATCGTAGCATGATCTTTTCCGAAAACCGGTTCCCACTTTTCGGGATCATGCTCCTAAAAAGAACCCGCTACCATTTTCAGGCAGCGGGTACGAATGAGGACTCTTCGATTGGTCCGCGGCCGATTTCGCAACCGCATATCCAATGGGTGTCGCGACTATCCTGCGGCGTTTGACATGTTGCAAACGAATTGGAATGATGCCAGCAATCAAATTTTCTTATGGCGAAAATCGATGAAGCCCGTGCTCGACAGCGACCTTCTGCGCACCTTCGTGGCGGTGGCCGAAACCGGCAATTTCACACGCGCGGCGGAGAAAGCCGGGCGCACGCAATCGGCCGTGTCCATGCAGATGAAGAAGCTGGAGGACATGGTCGGCGACAATCTGTTCGAGCGCGGCTCGCGCGGCGTGGCGTTAACCCGCCGCGGCAGCGAATTGATCTCGAACGCGCGCCGAATCGTCTCGCTGCTCGACGAGACGGCGGCCTCGCTGGTGGCGCCGCCGCTCGGTGGGCTGGTGCGCATCGGCATCCCGGCCGAATATGGCCGTTCGATCCTGTCGCGGGCGCTGGGCGAATTCGCCAAGCGCCATCCGCGCGTCGAGGTCACGGTGCGCTACGCGCATTCGGATTCGCAGGTGAGGGCGCTTGCGGCCGGCGAACTCGATCTCGCCGTGGTGTTCGAATGGGAAGGGTTCTCCGGCGGCGAGGTGTTGATGCATGACCCGACGGTCTGGGTGACATCGATGCTGCACCACATGCATGAGGAACGGCCGGTGCCGATCGCGCTTTACAGCCGCAACGGCTGGTGCCGCGACTTCGCCATCAAGTCGCTGCAACAGCGCGGCCTCGGCTACCGCGTCGCCTACACCAGCGACACCAATGGCGGCCTGACGCTCGCTGTCACTTCCGGCCTGGCCATCGCGCCGATCTCGCGCAGCAACATCCCGGATGACTGCCGCGAGTTGACGGTTGCCGACGGTTTCGGCGACATCGATTCCTCAAATGTCGTGCTGCACCGCAATCCGTTGGCGACCGGCGAAGCGATCGATGGTATGGAGAACGCCATCCGCGAGGCCTTCAGGCAAGGCAAATGACCGCGGTGGGTTGGCCGCCGTGACGTTCCGGAGTTTCTGCCTGTTGCCATGTCCCTGACAGAAAGCTGTCGGGAACAATCCGGTAGAACTGTCCAGCCCAAGCGGAGCCGAACCGGATGATCACCTTCTACCACAATCCATGGTCCCGCGCCTCCGGCGTCCATTGGTTGCTTGAGGAACTCGGCGTACCGTTCAAATTCTCCCGGATCGATATTCGGGCGCAGGAGGGCGTCCCAGAAGCTTATCGGGCGATCCAACCAAACAAGAAGGTGCCTGCCATCGACCATGACGGCACCATCGTCACCGAGCGCGCCGCGATTACCATATATCTCGCCGACACCTTCGCCGATGCCGGTCTCGCGCCGGCGACCGGCGACCCCGCACGAGCCGCCTATCTGACATGGCTGGTTTATTCGGATTCCGTCCTTGATCCGGTGATAGCGGCGAAGGCACATGGCAACGAGTTCATGGGCCGCGGCTATTCCTACGGATCTTTCTCCGAGATGGTGGGCAATCTCGAAAGAACACTGTCGGCACGACCCTATATCGCCGGCGAGCATTTTACCGCGGCCGACACACAGATCGGCAGCGGCATCCATTTCGCCACCAATATCCTGCGCGTGCTACCCGACCAGCCGGTGTTCCGCACCTATTTGGACCGTCTTGCCGCCCGCCCGGCCTTCCAGCGCTACACGCAAAGGGAATACGAGATGGCCAAGGCGGCAGGAATGCTCGACGGCAACAAATAGGACGTCGATCAGGCGCTGGCCGGCGCTGCTTCATAGAAGTGCAGCCGGTTGCCGAACGGATCGGCGACCGATACCTCGCGGGTCTCCCATGGTGTCCTGTCAAGCCCGGGCCTAGCGAAGCGGTATTTCTTGCCAATCAATTCGCGATGGAATGTGCCGATGTCCTCGATCTCGATGCGGACATTGGCGCCGGGCGAGCCATCGCCATGATGCTCGCTCAGATGCAGTTCGCAGCCGTCGCGCACGATGCCCATATAAAGCGGCGCGTTGTCGTCGAAACGGTGTTCGAAGCGCACTTCGAAGCCGAGGAAGTCGAGATAGAATTCGCGCGCCTTGGCGATGTCGAACATGCGCAGGATCGGGGTGACGGTTCCAAGTTTCGGCATGGCGGCGACGGCAATCCGGGATGGTTTGAGTGGCTCACGCAATTCCGGACGAAAAAAGCGCTTCACACTTTTCCTGGAATTGCACCGGGCGAGCTTATTTCAGTTCCAGCAGCCTTTCGAGATAGCTGCGCTCAATATCAGGGCTCAGCGCGTTGCCGAGCCGCTTGCGGATCGCGTCGAGGATCTGGCGGGCGCGCTGCACGTCGATCTCGTCGGGGACCTTGACAGAAGTGCCGTCATCCGGGCCGTTGGTGGCGCGCGGCCGTCCCAGCGGATCACGGTCGGCGTCCTGCTGGCGCCCGCCCTGCTCGCTGCCGCCCTGGTCGCCCTGCATGGCCTGCATCTGCTTCATCATGTCCTTGGCGCCGCGGCGCAGCGCCTCCAGCGCGCGGCCCTGGTGGCCGACAGCCTGGTCGCCGTCGCCTTGGCCAAGCGATTGTTCGGCATCGCCCATCGATTTGCCGGCCTCGCCGAAGCCCTCATTGGGCTCCATGCCCATGCCTTCGAGGCCTTTCTTCAACTGATCGAGCTCGCTCTGCAGCTGGCCCTGGCCTTCCTGCAGCTGCTTCAGCGCGTCGGCCAGGTCCTTCGGCGACATTTTCGGCCGTCCCAGCGGATCGCGGTCCTGGCCGGGGCCGGGCCGCTGCTGCTGGTCGTCGGACTGGCCCTGTTCGCCATCCTCGCCAAGCTGCTGCTGCTGGCCACGCTGCCCGCGCTGCATCTGGTCCAGGCGGAAGGTGTCGTTCATCATCTCCTGCTGGCGGCGCATGATATCGCCGAGCTTGTCCATCTGCTGGCGCATCTCGCTGTCCTGCTCGCCGCCTTGCTGCTGACGGCCGGCCTGCAGGTTGTTCATCATGTCCTGCAGTTCGGAAAGGAGCTGCTGGGCCTTGTCGCGATCACCCGATTTGGCCAGATTCTCGATCTGGTCCATCATGCGGTCGATATCGCTTTGGCGCAGCTCGCGGCCGTTCTGCTGCATCTGCGGCGCGTTCGGGTTCTGCTGCGCGCGCTGGGCGAATTCCTGCAGGAACTGGTTCATTGCCTCGCGCAGTTCCTTCATCGCCTTTTCGATCTCCTGATCGCTGGCGCCGTTCTTGATGGCGTCCTGCAACGCCTGCTGCGCCTGGCGCAGCCGCCGCTCGGCGGCCGACAGATTGCCTTCCTCGATGCCGAGCGCGATCTCCCAGAGATAGGATACCACGTTGCGCAGCTGGTCGTCGCTCTCGGAAAGCTTCAGCCGGCTCCTGGCGCTCATGATGGCGAGGTAGTTCGACATATTGTCGAACGTGTCCGCGGGACGCAGCGTGATCGCGTCGACCAGGTCGAGAACGCGCGGCTTGGCATTGGCGTCGAGCGCCAGCAGCCGGCGCTGTTCGATCACCGCGCGGGCCAGCGGGTTGGCGAAGGGCCGCTCCGGCATCACAAGCGTCCTGGTGTCGCTGGTCGCGGTGTGGCCGGCATCGTCGGTGACGCTCAGCGTCAGCTTGATGTTGCTGCCGGTCCAGACATGCTCGGTCAGGTCCTTGGTCGTCTTGGCCGCGTTCGTCTTGCCGCCGCGGCGCGGCAGCGTCAACGGCATGTCGGGCGGGCCGTAGAGCGGATGCGCTTTGGCCGCCGGCGGAGCCGACAGCTCAAAAACGGCCTTGGCCGCGGCGGCGCCGTAGTCGTCGTCGATCTCGTAGTTGAGCTCGATGGCGCCGTTGACGGCGCGCTTCGGCTCGCCGACGAAGCGGATCGTCGGCGGCTTGTCGGGAATGACGGCAAAGGCCCAGTGGCCGAGATCGCTTTCAGCGGATTTCAGCGTCAGCGTGCCGTTCGTGTTCAGCTTGCCGGAGAACTGGCGCACTTTGGGCACGGCCTGGCTGGCGGGGGCCGCAGGCCCCTTCGGTGCCGCGGGCTCGATGGCGCGGGTATTGCCGCCGGCATCGGCATAGCTCAGCGTTTCCTCGCCGGAACCGCCTGTGACACGCAGCGAAACGTCGCTGCCTTGCGGAACAGAGAAGGTCTGGACCGCCTGGTTGGCATCGGCGGTCAGGAACAGGGGCGCCTTGCCGGTATAGGCGGGCGGCGTCACCCAGGCGTCGATGCGCGGCGGCACGGTATCGCGCGCGGCGCGGGCGACGAAACCGTCGCCGACCCTGCCGCCGAAGGGGCCGAAGGAGAAGGCAAGAGCGGTGACGAACAGCAGCGCCACCACGGCGCGCAGGCCCAAGCGGTCGTAGTCCGGCACGCTGCTGCGCGGCCGGTCGGCGCCGAGGCTCGAAAGCCGCTCGGCCATCCGTTTCTGGTGCTCGCGCCACAAGGCTTGCGAAAAGATGCTCTCGGCGCCGATCGGCCGGTCGGTCTGCACCTGCACCGGGCTGTGCAACAATGCGTTCGCCGCCTCGATGCGCCTGTCGACCTCGGCGGCCGAAGGCATGCGGAAGAAGCGAAGCGGATAGAGCGCCGCGATCGCCGCCAGCGCGAACAGGACCAGGAGGCCGATGCGCGCCGCGTCCGGCAGGCGCGGGAGCAGGCCGAACCACGAAAAGCTGAGGAACAGGCTGACGACGGCCAGCAGCGGCAGCACGAGCGGCCAGCCGCGCTCGAAGACCATCGAGGCCCGCGTCGCCAACCGGCTCAGCGCCAGGCGCAAGGCCAGGCCGCGTTCGCCGCTGGAAATGGGTCGTTGCGTCATCGGCCCTTCCTGCCCGGGCACAACCCGGACGTTATCGCCAGAAGGATACCAGCAAACACGGCAAAGGCGAGGCGGGTTCCAAAAACGTGAAGCGGTTTGGCCGCGTTATGATCAGAAATTGACGGGATTCGTGTTGGAACCGCAGACCAGGACCGACACGCGCTCGCCGTCCGCGGGCACATAGCGCCCGGAAAGCATGGCGGCGAAGGCAGCCGCACCGCCCGGCTCGGCGATGATTCGCACGCGGTCCCACAGCGCCTTCTGCGCCGCGACGATGTCGTCGTCGCTGACCAGGATCGAGCGCTCGACGAAGGCCTCGGCGATCGGGAACATCATTTCGCCGACGCGCTTCGGCGCCAGCGAATCGGCGGCAATGCCTTCGGCGGGCGCATCGACCGGCTGACCGGCTTCCAGGGCGCGGTAAAGCGTCGGCGCACCCTCCGGCTCGATGGCGACGATGCGGATGCGTCCCGAGAACCAGGCGGCGATGCCGCCGATCAGGCCGCCGCCGCCGACCGCGACCAGTAGCGTGTCGATTTCGGGCAAGTCGGCCTCGATCTCCAAGCCCAGCGTGCCCTGGCCGAGCAGCGTTTCTTCCTGGTTGAAGGCATGGATCTGCAGGGCGCCGGTCCTGGCAGCGAAATCCTCGCTGGCGGCCAGCGCTTCGGCATAGCGCGCGCCGCCGACCACCAGTTCCGCGCCATAGCCGCGAATGCGAGCGAGCTTCGCCGGCGGGCTGACCTCGGGCACGAAGATGGTGGCCTTGTGCCCGAGCTTCATGGCGGCGTAAGCGACGGCGGCACCGTGATTGCCGCCGGACGCGGCGACCACGCCGGCCTCGGGCACCTGGCGCTCGAGCAGGTTGGTGAAGGCGCCGCGCGCCTTGAAGGAGCCGGAATGCTGCAGGCATTCGAGCTTGAGATCGACCGCGAAGGCGGGACGGCCGAAGTCCGCCATGTCGACGCGCATGACCGGCGTGTGGCGCACATATTGGCGGATGCGCGGTTCGACAGCGGCGATGCGTTCACGCGTGATCGTTCTGGTGTTCAACATGACCTGCTCCTCGCGGGATTGACTTCAATTAGTAACTTAGCAAAATGGCTAAATGCAAGAGGTCGACATCTTCAAGGCGATCGCCAATGAACGCAGGCTGCAGATCCTCGACTGGCTCAAGGATCCGCGCGCGCATTTTCCGCGCCAGGCCGATGGCGACCTGGTCGAGGACGGTGTGTGCGCGCTGCTGATCGCCGAGAAGCTCGGCATCACCCAGGCAACGCTCAGCGAGCATATGCGCGTGCTGACCCAGGCCGGTCTGCTCAGCACCAAGCGCACCAAGCAATGGATATTCTATCGCCGCGACGAGGGCCGGATCGCCGAAGCCAAGGCGCTGATCCAGCAGAAAATCTAGCCAGGCGGAAAACGCTACTTCAGCCAGTCGGGGATCGAATCGAGCCCGATCAGGTCCTCATAGGTTTGGCGCGGCCGCACGACATGGAAGCGGTCGCCGTCGACCAGCACCTCCGGCACCAGAAGCCTGGTGTTGTAGGTGCCGGCCTGCACCGCGCCGTAGGCGCCGGCGGTGGAAATTGCGATCAGGTCGCCGGCCTTCAGCTTCGGCAGGTCGCGGTCGAGGCCGATGAAGTCGCCGGTCTCGCAGACCGGGCCGACGACATCCACCTTCATGCGCGGCGTGGAGGACGGCTGCTGCACCACCGGCCTGATGTCGTGGAAAGCGTCATAGAGCGTCGGCCGGATCAGGTCGTTCATGGCGGCGTCGACGACGAGGAAGTTCTTCGCGTCGCCTTCCTTCACATAGATGACCTGCGACACCAGGATGCCGGCATTGCCGACGATCAGGCGGCCAGGCTCGAACATCACCTTGAGACCGAGCTTGGTGACGTGCTTCCTGACGATCCCGGCATAGGCGTCGGGCAGCGGCGGCGGGTTGTTGTCGACGCGGTAAGGAATGCCGAGGCCGCCGCCGAGATCGACATGCTCGATCGCATGCCCGTCGGCGCGTAGCGCCCCGACCAGTTCGACGAGCAGCGCGAAGGCGTCGTCGAAAGGCTGCAACTCGGTGATCTGGCTGCCGATATGGGTGTCGATGCCGGTCACCTTGATCCCAGGCAATTCAGCCGCGCGGGCATAGACCTGCCGTGCCCGCTGCCATGGAATGCCGAACTTGTTCTCGGCCTTGCCGGTCGAGATCTTCTTATGCGTCCTGGCGTCGACATCCGGATTGATGCGCAGCGAGACAGGCGCCACCTTGCCGAGCGCCACGGCACGCGCCGACAGCAATTCCAGCTCCGGCTCGGATTCGACGTTGAAGCAGAGAATGCCGGCGGAAAGCGCGAAGTCCATCTCGCGCGCGGTCTTGCCGACGCCGGAAAACAGGATCCTGTTGGCCGGGATGCCGGCGGCCAAGGCGCGGCGCAGTTCGCCTTCCGAGACCACGTCGGCGCCTGCGCCTTGCTTGGCCAGCGTCCTCAGCACGGCCTGGTTGGAGTTCGCCTTCATGGCGTAGCAAACCATCGCGTCGAGGCCGGAGAAAGCCTCCTTGAAGACACGGAAATGCCGGGTCAACGTCGCCGTCGAATAGCAATAGAACGGCGTGCCGACCTCGGCTGCGATATCGGGGATCGCGACATCCTCGGCATGGAGCGCGCCGTCGCGGTAATCGAAATGGTTCACGAGGATTGGTTCCGGAAAAGATCAAAGCAGAGGATCGAGGATGAACTTCCTGTCCTTGACCGGTTTCTCCGGCTCGGGCGGCACCGGCTGCTTGGCACGTTCTGCATCCTTGCGCGCCTGCTCCGCCGCCTCGTATGGCGTGTCGAGTCCGGTCTTCCTGCCGCAGGCCGTGACGGTGACAACCGCCGCCAGCAGCGCGAGCGTCACCAAAATCCTGCTACGGGTCATCGATCCATCCGTTCGAAACTGTTTTGCGTGCTGCGCTTTTAGCCGAGTTTTCGGCGCATTGCATCCCGGCAATTGTTTTGATGCATGTCGTTGTCCCAGAACCGCTGCACACTTCTGGGCGACATGCATTAAGCCTTGGCGAGCCGCTTTTTCCAGTAGCGGATCTGCTTTCGAACTTCCGACGGCGCGGTGCCGCCGAAGCTTGTGCGGCTCTTCACCGAATTCTGCACGGCAAGCACCGAGAAGATGTCGTCGGTGATGCCGGGATGGATCGAATGCAGATCCTCCAGCGAGAGCTTCTCCAGCCCGACCTTCTTTTCCTCGGCGAGCGCCACGGCGCGGCCAGTGACATGATGGGCTTCGCGGAACGGAAGACCGAGATTGCGCACCAGCCAGTCGGCAAGGTCGGTCGCGGTGGCGTGACCGGCGCCGGCAGCCTTCTTCATGGCGGCGGCGTTGACGGTCATGTCGCGCACCATGCCGGTCGTCGCCGCCAGCATCAGGTCAAGCGTCTCGGCGGCGTCGAAGACCGCTTCCTTGTCTTCCTGCATGTCCTTGCCATAGGTCAGTGGCATGCCCTTCATCACCGTCAACAGGCCGACGAGATGGCCGTTGACGCGTCCGGTCTTGCCACGCACCAGCTCTGCGGCGTCCGGGTTCTTCTTCTGCGGCATGATCGAGGAGCCGGTGGAGAACGAGTCCGACAGGCGGATGAAGCCGAATTGCGGCGTCGACCAGATGATGATCTCCTCGGCGAGCCTGGACAGATGCGTCGCGCAGATCGCGGCGAGGCTCAGGAATTCGAGCGCGAAGTCGCGGTCCGAAACGCTGTCCAGCGAATTGCGCGTCGGCTCGCGGAAACCGAGCGCCTTCGCCGTCATATGGCGGTCGATGCCGAAGCTGGTGCCGGCAAGGGCGGCCGCGCCCAGCGGACTTTCATCCATGCGCCCGATGGCATCGTGGACGCGCGACAGGTCGCGGCCGAACATCTCGACATAGGCCATGCAGTGGTGGCCGAAGGTCACCGGCTGCGCGGCCTGCATATGGGTGAAGCCGGGCATGACGGTTGCGGCATGCTCCTCGGCGCGTTCGACGAATGCGGCGATCAGGTCCTTCAATGCTCGGGCGACGCGCTGACATTCCTCCTTGACCCAGAGCCTGAGATCGACCGCCACCTGGTCGTTGCGCGAGCGGGCGGTGTGCAGGCGTCCCGCCGCCGGGCCGATCAGGTCGGCAAGCCGCGCCTCGACATTCATGTGGATGTCTTCCAGCTTGGTCGAGAATTCGAACTTGCCGGCCTCGATCTCTTTCAGAATCGTGTTCAGCCCGTGAGCGATTTTTTCTTGATCGGCTGCCGAAATAATGCCCGTTTCAGCCAACATCTCGCTATGGGCGATCGATCCGCCTATGTCCTGTGCATAGAGTTTGCGGTCGAAGCCGATCGAGGCGTTGATCGCTTCCATGATTGCGGCCGGACCCGAGGCAAAACGTCCGCCCCACATCTGGTTGCTGGCCTTCTTGTCGCTCATCGCTATAACCCGTGCTCCGGAGCAGTATTGAAATGGCAGACGGCAATAGGTTCTTTTTTCCGGCTACGCGCCTCATCCTCGCCGCCCTGGTGGCGGGCGTGCTGGCCGGCGCGGTCGCGGTATATGTCAGCGAGAGCGGTTCTGGCAACAATGCTGCGGGGAAGGTCGCCGCGGTCGCCGGCAAGGACGATGCCGCCTGCACGGCCAAGGCTGGACGCGCCAAGCAGGTCGCCGCGAAAGCCGTCGGCCAGGTCGCGGCGCTGCAGCCGGCCGATCCGCCGCAATCGCTGAAGAGCCTGGCCTTCAACGGCCCCGACGGCAAGCCGATGACGATTGCCGACCACGCCGGCAAAACGGTGCTGCTCAATCTGTGGGCGACCTGGTGCGCGCCGTGCCGCGCGGAAATGCCGGCACTCGATGCGCTGCAGAAGGAAAAGGGCAGCAATGCCTTCGAGGTTATTGCGGTCAATGTCGACACCGGCGACGATACGAAGCCGAAGAAATTCCTCAAGGACATCGGCGTCGAGACGCTCGCCTATTACCGGGATCCGACGATTGCCCTGTTCAACGAGGCCAAGACGCGCGGGCTGGCACTCGGACTCCCCGTGACCATGCTGATCGACGCGGAAGGCTGCCTGATCGCGCATATGAACGGCCCGGCCGAATGGTCGAGCCCTGACGCCAAGCGGCTGGTGGAAGCGGCACTCGAACCCTGATCACCCTAAAGCGCGTCGCGCTGAAACGGATTCAGGCGACGCGCTTTAAGTCCTTGTTTTTATGCATGTCGTTGTCCCAGAACCGCGTACACTTCTGGGCGACATGCAGTAAGTTTGTTTTTGCGCAATTCCGGACGGAAGGCTGCGGCGAAGTCGCCGAGCCTGACCGCTATGCACTTTTCCTGGAATTGGGTCAGACCGAGCGCGCGGCCGCGGCAGGCTCGAGCATCAGGATGCTGCCGCCGCTCTTGACGCCGCCGTCATCGGCCGCCGGAACGCCGGTCAGCTCGCCGAATGCCTCGATCGGGCCAGGCCTGCCGAGATAATATCCCTGGCCGATGTCGCAATCCTCGGCATCGAGAAAGCGCAGCTCGTCCAGCGTCTCGACGCCTTCGGCCAGAACCGGCAGGCCGAGGCCGCGTCCCAGACCAAGCACGGCGCGCACGATGGTCGCGACCTGGCCGTTGCGGTCGACCGATTTGATGAAGGACCCATCGATCTTGATCTTGTCGAACGGGAAGGCGCGCAGGTTGGACAGCGACGAATAGCCGGTGCCGAAATCGTCCATCGCCACGCGCACGCCGAGCGCCTTGATCTGTCGCAAGGTGGCCAACGCCCGCGGCATGTCCTTCACCAGCGCCGTTTCGGTGATCTCGAGCTCGAGCCTGCCGGCCGCCAGGCCCGAGCGCAGCAGCACCTCATGCACCTTGCGGCTGAAATCGGGATTGTGGAGCTGCACCGCCGAGACGTTGACGGCGACCGTCAGCGGGTTCTTCCAACTCGCCGCCTCCCTGCAGGCCGTCGCCAGCACCCACTCGCCGATCTGGGCGATCGAACCGCTGTCCTCGGCAACCGGGATGAACACCGAAGGCGGAACGTCTCCGCGTTCGGGATGCTGCCAGCGGAGCAAAGCCTCGAAGCCGACCATCCTGCCGCTGCTGATCTCCTTCTGCGGCTGGTAGACGAGCCGGAACTCGTCGCGCGCCACCGCCTGGCGCAGGTCCTGCTCCATGATGCGCCGGTCGCGCGCCTCGGCGCCCATCGAGGCCTCGAAATAGCGGAAGGTATCCTTGCCTTCGGCCTTGGCGCGATAGAGCGCGGTGTCGGCATGGCTGACCAGCGCCGCCTGTTCGTCGGCATCGAGCGGGTAGAGCGCGATACCGATGCTGGCCGACACCATGCCGCCGGGCGACAGCCGGTTCTCCTCGCGCAGGGCGGAAAGCACGGCTTCGGCGATGCGGCCGGCCGCCTGCGGATCGGGAAGGTTGGGAGCGACGATGGCGAATTCGTCGCCGCCGAGCCGGGCCAGCATCTGGCCGTGGCGCAGCACGCTGGAGGCGCAATGGGCCACCTTTTGCAGCACGGCATCGCCGGCGGCGTGGCCGAAGAAATCGTTCACTTCCTTGAACCGGTCGAGATCGAGAAGCATGAGCGCCAGCTGGCCGCCCTTGCCGGCACCGTTGCCTCCTGGGGCCGACGCGGCGATCTCGGCTTCCAGCCGGCCGGTGAAGCTGCGGCGGTTGGCAAGCCCGGTGAGCGGGTCGTAATGCGCCAGGCGCATGATCTCCTGCTCGGCCTTCCTGCGCTCGCGAATGTCGCGAACGGCAACGACCAGATGAGGCTTGCCGCAATAGTCGATGCTTCTGGCGATAAGCTCCACCGGAATAGGGCTGTCGCCCTGGCCGCGGAGGTCGGCTTCCTGCGCCTGTCCGTTGCCGGCGGCGATGGCAGAGGCAATCCGCTCGCCGAACAGGTCGCCGAGCGTCATCTTGTTCAGCGCGGCAGCGGCGACGCCGCTCAGCGCCGCGATGCTGTCATTGGCGCTGACGATGCGGTTGCCGTCGCAGACGATGAGGCCTTCGACGGCGGCATTGGCGAGGCCGTGCATGCGCTCGGCCTCGATCCTGTGACGGCGAAAGCGCAGGTCGATCCACAGCGCTGTGGCCGACAGCACCAGGATGACCAGGCTTGCCGCCGCGGCGGCGAAGGCCTGCGACATCGGCGCGATCGTGAATTTCGAGATCTCGATCGAGGAATCCGGATAGATCGAGACGGCGGCCATGGCGATGAAATGCAGCGTGCAGATCGCCAGCGTCAGCAGGACCGCGCCGACGACCGTCGCCAGGGTCGACGGCCGGCGAAGCACGACGAGCAAGGAGAGCGCGGCAAGCGTTGTGCCCGAGACCAGCGAGGCGGCGACCAGCAATTGGTTCCAGACGATCCGGCCTTCGACTTCGAAAGCCGCCATGCCGGTATAGTGCATCGCCGCAATGCCGATGCCGAGCACTGTGCCGCCGACGAGATAGTGGTCGATGCCGCCGCGCATCGTCGCGATCCACATGCCGGCCGCGGTCACAATCACGGACATCGCCAGCGAAGCCACCGAAAGCTCGGCGTTGTAGGCGTTGGGTATTCCCGGCGTGAAGGCGATCATGGCGATGAAATGCGTCGCCCAGATGCCAAATCCGGTCGACGCGGCAGCAATCAGCAACCAGGCATGCCGGTTTCGACTGGTCGATTGCACGACATGGCGAAGGAGATTGACGGCCGAAAAACAGGAGATTCCGCAAATGAGCGCGGCCAGTGCGACCAGTCTCAGATCGTGCTCGTTCACGATACAATTATAGACGGCCAGCATCGTGCTTCACCTGATCTACCCGCATTCAATCAAGGCAACGTGATTGATTAGGGCCGGACGGCTGAAGAATCGATTATGCCGCCCGCAACCACTGCGTGCTTTCGAGGTTGCATTTCCTGAGGGGTTATGCGCCAGAATGGATTTCCGGATCGATTTGGCCGTATCGACTGGGCCGTATCGACTGGGCCGGATCAATTGGGCCGGATCAATTGGGACTGTGTCGATCCGGACGGCCGTCACTTCACCCGCACCGTTACCACCAGCGCCTCGTGGTCGGCGCTCGGGCCGCCGTCCGGCAACACCGCCGGCAGCGTCGCCGGCGCGCTTGCCGCAAGGCCCCGTGTGAAGAACCAGTCGATATGGCCGGCGGGCGTGACGTCGCCGGCCGCGCGCCGCTGCGTCGGCTTGTCGAACGCGTTGGCGTCGCGCCAGTCGTAACCTCGCCCGGCCATGATCGCGAAGAGCGGCTCGTGCCGGTCGGGGCGCATCAGCCGGTCCGGTTCGGCGACAATGCGCTTTAGCCACGCCGCAGGATCGTCATTGCGTTCCGGATAAGTGGCGGTCAGCGTGTTGAAGTCGCCACCGATCAGGACCGGCGCTTCCGCGTCATATCTGTCGATGGCGTCGAGCAGGTGGCGTGTCTGGTCGGCACGGCCGGCCGGGTCTGTGCGGTTTTCGAGATGCACCGAAACGACCGTGACCCGGCGGTCGCCGACCATCACCTGGCCGCCGAGCGCCATGCGGCCGCCGATGCGCGGCTGGCCGTGCTGCGGCAGGAACCAGGCGCCGGCCGCATCCAGGCGAATGAGAAAAGGCCGCAGCAGCGGAACGGCGCTGGTTATGGCATTTCCGTGGAAGCCCTCGGTGTTTTCGGCGCCGCCATTGGCCGCCTGCTCCGTCTCGTTGCCGGTGCCGAGTTCGAGGAACTCGACGCCATAGGCGAAGGAGTGGCCTAGACGATCGGCAAGCCGGCTCAACAGATGGCCGTTGCCGGAGCGCGCCATGCCCTTGTCGACCTCGGACAAAAGCACAACGTCCGGCGCCTGGCCGGCGATCGTTTCGACGATGGCGTCGACATGACGGAGCCGCTCGACGTTCCAGGCCATGACGGTCAAGCTCTCGCCGGCGCCCTCACGCGAGGCCTTGCCGCCGATCTCGATCTCGCCGAGGGCGGGAATGGCGGCCGCGTGGCGCAGATGGGTGGCGCTGTCGCGCGGCCCGTCCCGCATCGCGTTGCGGGCGGTGACAGGCACGTGCGTGAGCTGCGGGACCAGCATGTCTCTTCTCATCCAGTTAGCCGGTTAATCACGGAAGGTCTTTTCTTCGCTTCGAGGCGCGCTAGCTTCCTAGAGCCGGATGATTTCAGGTCGAATCGACCTGAAATCTGAATCCGTCTCTAAATCCAAGAGATAGAGCATGATGTCGCCCGGAAACCGCTTCACACTTTTCGGCATCATGCTCTAGAGCGCCGATGTGACGTTTTCATGCCGGCGCGACCGCTGCCAGGGAGGAGAGACGGGCTGTCCACAGGGGCTGCTTACCGGTCCAGTGGTCACAACAGAACTGTCACATACCTTCTCTATGAGAGCGGGCAAGGACTTGCGCAAAACCCTTGTCAACTGTCACTCAAGAGGGAAAAACCATGACGATCATCAAGCGGGGCTTTGCCGCCCTTGCCGCCGGCGCGCTGAGCACCGCGCTTGCGGTTCCTGCTTTTGCAGAGCCGGTCAAATTCGATTTCTGGTTCGGTCTTTCGGGCGATCTCGCCCGCGTCGTCGATACGCTGTGCAAGAACTTCAACGGTTCCCAGAAGGACTATGAAGTCGTCTGCACCAGCCAGGGCAATTACGACGCCACGCTGCAGAACACGATCGCCGCCTTCCGTGCCGGCAAGCAGCCCACCGTCGTCCAGGTCTATGACGTGGGCACCGCCACCATGATGCTGTCGGGCGCCTACAAGCCCGCCGACAAGCTGATGGAGGAGAACGGCTACAAGATCGACTACAGCGACTATTTCCCCGGCATCGCGCGCTATTACGCGACGTCGAAGGGCGAGATGCTGTCCTTCCCGTTCAATTCCTCGACGGCGCTGATGTACTGGAACAAGGACGCCTTCGCCAAGATCGGCAAGACCGAGGCGCCGAAGACCTGGGAAGATGTCGGCGCCGACCTCAAGGCGCTCAAGGACGCCGGCTATGATTGCCCGATGGCGATCAATATCTCGGCCAACGAAAGCTGGCAGATCATGGAGCAGTTCTCGGCCATTCACGGCCAGCCGATCGCCACCAAGAACAATGGTTATGACGGTCTCGACGCCCGTCTGGAAATGAACAAGACCAAGTTCGTCCAGTACGTCACCGACTTGAAGAAGTGGTATGACGCCGGCCTGATCAAGATCAAGTCGAAGGACCTCGGCCAGGATATGGTGCAGGCCTTTGCCACCGGCACCTGCCAGGTCATCATGACCTCGGTCGGCGACCACGGCACGGTCGGCAAGACGCAGAAGGAAGGCATGAACTGGGATGTCGCCGAGCTGCCGGCCTATGCCGGCACCGAGCGCAAGAACTCGCTGGTCGGCGGCGCTTCGCTGTGGGTGCTGTCCGGCAAGTCGGACGCCGAATACAAGGGCGCGGCCGCTTTCCTCAACTTCATCCACGACCCCAAGACCGCTTTGTTCTGGTCGACCAACACCGGCTACATTCCGGTGACGAAGTCCGGCTTCGAATACATGAAGTCCAGCGGCTTCTACGACAAGGCGCCCTACAAGGGGCGTGAAGTGGCGATCGCCAGCCTGACCGCTTCGGAACCGACCGAGATCACCCGCGGCATCCGCCTCGGCAACTTCACCCAGATCCGCGCCGAGTTCGGCACGCAGATGCAGGCGATCTTCGCCAACAAGGTCAGCGTACAGGAAGGCATCGACGCGCTGGTCAAGAACGGCGACGCCATCCTCGAGCGCTTCCAGCAGACCTATCCGAACAAGACGCTGCCCTGATCCCGGATAGTGGAACGGCCGCCCGCCGAGAATCGACGGGCGGCCATTTCACATCTAGGGTTGTCGGGAAAGCGGCTGACGGTTCAACGGCATCGGCGGATCGATGGAAAAACGCGTCACTTTCGGCAAATGGACGATCGGCATCCTGTTCGCGGTGCCGCAGCTCCTTCTCATCTTCACCTTCTTCTACTGGCCCGCCGGACAGGCGGTGTACTGGTCGCTGACGCTGCAGCAGCCATGGGGCGGCGGCAACATCTGGGTCGGGCTCGACAATTTCCGCTCGATATTGTCCAACGCCGACTATTGGAATTCGATCACCGCCAGCCTGATCTTTGCCGGAATCAGCACTGGCCTTGCGATGTTCATCGCGCTTGTGCTCGCCGCCCTGACCGACCGCCAGCTCGCCGGCTCATGGCTGTATCGCGTGGTGCTGATCTGGCCTTACGGCATCGCCGCACCCGCGCTGGCGATGGCCTTTCGTTTCATCCTGGCGCCCGAAGCCGGCTTCATGGCCTTCGTCAACCAGTTCTGGCCGGGCTTCTGGGACCCCGGCCTCAACGGCACCGATGCCATGGCTTCGATCATCCTCGCCTTCTCCTGGAAATATGTCGGCTATAATTTCATCTTCTTCCTCGCCGCCTTCCAGGCCATCCCACGCTCGCTGATCGAGGCGGCGGCCATGGACGGCTCCGGTGTTATCCGGCGTTTCTGGGACATTCAATTCCCGCTGATCACTCCGACCATCTTCTTCCTCTTGGTCATCAACATCACCGAGAGCTTCCAGGATTCCTTCGGCATCGTCGACATCATGACCGCCGGCGGGCCGGCCAACGCCACCAATCTGATGGTCTACAAGATCTATTCCGACGGCTTCAAGGGCTTGGATTACTCCGGCGCCGCCGCGCAGAGCATCATCCTGATGCTGCTCATCGTCCTGCTTACCATCTTCCAGTTCCGCTTCATCGAGCGGCGCGTGCATTACAGGTGAGGCCATGGTCGAGCGCACTCCGATCCTCAACTTCCTCACGCATCTGATCCTGCTCGTCGGCTTTGTATTTTGCGTGGCGCCGTTCGCCATCGTGGCGATCGCGGCCTCGCACAATCTGAAGGACGTCAACGACGTGCCGATGTCGCTGCTGCCGGGCAGCGACTTCTGGGTCAACATCAAGACGGCGTGGACGACCGCCGATCTCGGACCGAAGCTGCTCAACAGCTTCATCATGGCGGCCGGCGTCGCCGCCGGCAAAGTCATCATCTCGGCGCTGACCGCCTTCTCGATCGTCTATTTCCGCTATCCCGGCCGCACCTTGATCTTCTGGCTGATCTTCATCACGCTGATGCTGCCGCTCGAAGTGCGCATCGTGCCGACCTATGCGGTCGTTGCCAACGTGCTGTCGCCCTACCAGGCTATCCTCGACGTGACGGGCATCAGCTGGCTGATCGAGAAGATATCGGGCGTGCAGGTCCAGCTCAGCCTTGGGCTGCTCAATTCCTATACCGGCCTGATCATGCCGCTGATCGCCACCGCCACCGGCACCTTCCTCTACCGGCAGTTCTTCCTGACTGTGCCGGATGAGCTGACCGAAGCCGCCCGCATGGACGGCGCCGGCTCGCTGCGCTTCTTCATCGATATCCTGTTGCCGCTGTCGCGCAACAACATGGCGGCGCTCGGCACCATCATGTTCCTGTGGGCCTGGAACCAGTATCTTTGGCCGCTGCTGATCACCACGGACGCCAGCCACGCCACGGCGGTGACCGAGCTCAAGCAGCTCATCCCCAATGTCGGCGGAGCGCCGGAATGGCATATCGCCATGGCCGGCACGCTGATCGTCATGCTGCCGCCGCTGATCGTGGTGGTGCTGATGCAACGCTGGTTCGTGCGCGGCCTGATCGCCACCGAAAAATAAGGAGACAAAGAAATGGCCTCCATCACCATTCGCGGCGTCAAGAAGAATTACGCCAAGACGCAGGTCGTGCACGGTGTCGATCTCGACTTCGCCTCGGGCGAATTCGTCGTCATCCTCGGGCCGTCCGGCTGCGGCAAGTCCACGCTGCTCAGGATGATCGCGGGGCTGGAAGAGATTTCCGACGGCACGATCGCGATCGACAACACCGTGGTCAACAAGCTCGAGCCGCGCGAACGCGGCTGCGCCATGGTGTTCCAGAACTACGCGCTCTACCCGCATATGAGCGTTTCGCAGAATATCGGCTATTCGTTGAAGGTGGCCGGCGTTCCCTCGGCCGAGCGCACCCAGCGCATCCAGGCGGTGGCGCGCGTCCTGGAACTGGAACACCTGCTCGACCGCAAGCCGATGGCGCTGTCCGGCGGCCAGCGCCAGCGCGTCGCGATGGGCCGCGCCATGATCCGCGAGCCCAAGGTGTTCCTCTTCGACGAGCCGCTCTCCAATCTCGACGCCAAGCTGCGCGTCCAGATGCGCTCCGAGATCCGCAAGCTGCACCGGCGTCTCAGCGCCACCTCGGTCTTCGTCACGCATGATCAGGTCGAGGCGATGACGCTGGCCGACCGGCTGGTGGTGATGAATGGCGGCCGCGTCGAGCAGGTCGGCACGCCGGCGGAAGTCTACAGCCGGCCGGCAAGCCGCTTCGTGGCGACCTTCGTCGGCGCGCCGGCCATGAACATGCTCGAAGGTACCGTTACGCTCGACGGGCTGTCGTTGCTCGGCGACAGCCGCAAGCTCAACGTGTCGCGCACAGGCCTTGCCGTGGGTTCGAAAGTGGCGGTCGGCATTCGGCCGGAGGCGGTGCGCGTGGTGGCGCCGGGCACGCCCGGGGCGCTGGCGGCGACTGTCGACCTCATCGAGGAGTTGGGTGCCGGCCGCGTCATCTATGTCGATCTCGACGGCGCGCCGTTCTCCATCGTGACGTCGGAGACCGTCCACCCCGAACCAGGGAGCACGGTCGGCCTGCAGTTCGCCGAGGCGGACCTGCACTTCTTCTCCTCGGAGACCGGCGCCAGGCTCGACGTGTTCAAGGCTTCGGTGCCGGAGCCGGCGCTGTAAGGCGATCCTTGCACGGCTGACTTTACAAAATTCGACCGAGGGTTCGTGAGATGAAGATCATCCAGGTTACCGACGTCCATCTCGATCGTCGGCATCAGATACGTTATGGCGCGAACCTGAATGAGCGGCTCGATCGTTGCATAGACCATATCAATGCGCGGCACGGGGATGCCACGCTTTGCATCTTCACCGGCGACCTCGCAGATGACGGCGAAGCCGAGAGTTACGCCGATTTGAGATCGGCGCTCAACCGGCTCACCGTGCCTTACCGGCTGCTGCCTGGAAACCACGACCGGCGCGCCAACCTCATCGCCGCCTTCCCGGAAAACGGCACCGACGGCAACGGCTTCGTGCAGTCGGTTTTCGACACGCCGGAAGGGAGGCTCGTTTTTCTCGACAGCCTGGCGGAAGGCCGTGTCACCGGCGAGTTGTGCGACAACCGGCTTGGCTGGCTCGATGCACGGCTCGCCGAGGCAGGCAAAGCGGCCTATGTTTTCCTGCACCATCCGCCGGTCGAACTCGGGCTCACCCTGCTTGACCCGCTCGGACTCGAACAGCCGCAGCGGCTCATCGATCTCCTGACCCGCCACGGCAATGTCCGCTACATCTTCTTCGGCCATGTCCACCGCGACATCGCCGGCACCGTCGCCGGCATTCCGTTCTCGGTGCAGCGCGGGCTTCATGCCCGTTTCATGCTCGACCTGGTCGGCGACGAGGCGGTCGAGCAGGCGCCGCCCGCCTATTCGATCATCCTGATCGATGGGCAGCGCGTCGTCATCCACAGCCACGATTTCCTGGAGCAATGGCCGTTGTGGTCGCCAGCGACGGGGCAGCGCGTGCGGTAGATCACTCGAGCAGCAGTGTGGGCGTTCCCTGTCCTTCGACCAGCTTTATCGCTTTCCTGTCGAAAGACACGAAGGTTTCGCCGCCGAGCCACTGACCGTCGAACGCGATCACGCCATCGGCGAAATCTCCACCGGCGTCGAGCACGGCCAGGCCCGCTTCGATCGTTGGGCGGTTGGCCACGACGTTGCGCATGTCGAGGATGCGGCGGATCGAGGCGGATATGTCAGGCCGCGCGACCCGGTAACTTCTATCCAGCACCCAAACAAACTCGCAGAGCGCCTGAACGCTGATCGCGACCAACTCGGCCCCCTCAAGGGCATCAACCGCTTGCTGTTGCTGCGTTGGGTCATCCCCGACGATAAGGCGCAACAGCACGTTCGAGTCGAGGCTGATCTTCACTTGCGCTCGATTCCGCGCATCCCGCCCGAAGCGCCGGCGTCGGCGATCGCATCGTTGATCTCCTCGATCGAAAGCCGTGCGCCGTTCGTCTTACCCTTGAGCATCCCGCTCAGCTCTTGCCAGGAGCCCTTGCCCTGGTCGGCTTTCAGCTCCGCCCGCCCATCGGGCAGAAGATCAAGCCTGATCTTGTCGCCGGGCCGGATGCCGAGGTGCTTGAGCACATCCTTCCGGAACGTGACCTGGCCCCGTGCTGTAACCGTCAAAGTCGTCATGATGTGGCCTCCGAGCGCCAAAAATAATGCAGAACTACATTATTCTCAAGACGGAGATCAAGCAAAGACATGCGCTTTGCCGGTCACGGTGAGGCGCACGATCTCGCCGATCGCCGGCGCGTCCATGCCTGTCCTGCGCAGGATGAGCGGCGTGTTGCCGATCGCAGCCGCATCGGGCGGATCAAGGCTGTTGAGCAGGCGCACCGCGACGGTGCAGACCGAGCCTGCGAATTCGCAGTCCGTCACTTCGCCGAACAGCATGTCCGGTGTGCCCGACATGCCTTCGCGCGAGGTCCGCTTGAGCAGGACCTGCTCGGGTCGCAGCATGATGCGCGCGACATCGCGCCGTTCCTCTGTGTCGACGGCGATGCGGCCGAGCCGCGATTCGGCAAAGCCGTCCGCGATCCGGGCCGGCACTATGATGGTGTCGCCGAGGAACTCGGCGACCATCCTGTCCCTGGGTTGGAAATAGAGCTCGCGCGGCGTGCCGACCTGCGAGAACAAGCCGTCGCGCATCACCGCCACCTGGCTGGCGAAGGACAGCGCCTCGGCCTGGTCGTGCGTGACCAGGATAGTGGTGATGCCCGCCTCTTCCAGAAGCTCGGCAACGGCCTTGCGCATCGACGTGCGAAGCCCGGTGTCGAGGGCCGAGAAGGGCTCGTCGAGCAGCATCAGCCTGGGCTTCATCGCCATGGCGCGGGCAAGCGCCACGCGCTGCTGCTGGCCGCCGGAAAGCTCGTGCGGCCGGCGTTTCAGAACCGCCTTGTCCAGCCCGACGATGTAAGCGAGTTCGACGATATTCTCGGCTCGTCTGTCGGCATTCCGCGCGATGCCGAAACCGATATTGTCGGCGATGCTGAGATGCGGGAACAGGGCGCCATCCTGGGCCACCACGCCGATGCCGCGGCGGTGTGCCGGCACTGCGGCTCCGCCATTGGCGAGCACCTTGCCGTCGAGCGCGATGCGGCCGCGGTCCGGCGCCTCGAAGCCGGCGATCAGCCTGAGCAAGGTGGTCTTGCCGCAGCCGGAAGGGCCGACGATCGCGGTGCGGCTGCCGCTTTCGACCTCAAGGTCGACGCCGGCCAGCGCCGCCACCGGGCCGTAGTTTTTCGCGACGCCGCTGAGTTCGAGAAAGCTCATCGCCCGGCCATCCGCTTCGACTGGACGTAGAGCCACCAGGTCATCGGCAAGGACATCGCCACCATGATCAGCGCATAAGGGGCGGCGGAGGCGTAGTCGATCTCGCCGCTATAGGACCAGAAGGCCATCGCCAGCGTGCGGGTGCCGTTGGGCGCCAGCATCTGGGCGGCGGTGAGCTCGTTGGTGATGCCGAGCGCCACCATCGCCATGCCGGCGGCGGCACCGGGCGCCGACAGGCGGATGGTCGTCGACCACAGCGCCTTGACCGGCGGACGGCCGAGGCTGGAAGCGGCGCGTTCCAGCTCCACCGGCGCCTGCGCGATCGAGGCGCGCAGGCTTATGAGCGCGCGCGGCAGGAACATCAGCGCGTAACCGAACAGGATGGTGAACAGCGTCTGGTAGAGCGGCAGCGCGACGCGCACGGTGATGGTCACCAGCGCCAGCGCGATGACCACGCCCGGCAACGCGCCAACGATGTAATTGCAGCTCTCGAGCACGCGCTGCAGCCGTCCTGGCGCGCGGATCGAGATCCAGGCCATCGGCATGGCGGCAATTGTTGCAAGCACCGCGCCGGCGATAGCAAGGAACAGCGTCTGGCCGAGCGCCAGGCCGATCTCGTCCCAACGCCAGACATCGGTCCCGCCGGCGAGCAGCCAGCGGCCTATGGTGACGAATGGCACACCGAGCGAAAGCAGCGCGACGCCCGCCGGCAAAAGCAGGCAGGGCAGCGTGGCGCGGCCAAGCCGGGCGCGCTGCTGCTTGCGCGCGGCGCCGGAACCGACGCGCGCATAGCGTTCCTCGCCGCGTATCGTCACCTCCAGAGCGAGCAGGAAAAGGCAGCAGACCACAAGCACGGCGCCCAGCATGTTGGCGGCCGGGCCGTTGAAGGTCGACTGGAATTGATCGACGATCGCGGTGGTGAAAGTGTCGAAGCGGATAAAGACATAGAGGCCGTATTCGGCCAGCAGATGCAGGCCGACCAGCAGCGACCCGCCGCAGATGGCGAGCCTGAGCTGCGGCAGCACGACGCGCGCGAAAACCCGCCACGGGCCAAGACCGAGTGCCGCCGCGGCATCCTCCAGTGCGGGGTCGAGGCGGCGCAACGCGGCGGCGATCGGCAGATAGAGGAACGGGAAATAGGCGATGACGGAGACAAGCACGCCGGCCCAGAGCCCGTGCAGGCCAGGGACAAAGCTGATCCAGGCATAGCTGTGCACGAAAGCGGGGACGGCGAGCGGCGCGACCGACAGCCACGACCACAGCCGATTGCCCGGCAGGTCGCTGCGCTCGGTCAACCAGGCCAGCGCCACTGATAGCGCGATGGCGATCGGCACGGTGACGATGACGAGGAGTCCGGTGTTGACCAGCAGTTCGCCGACGCGCGGGCGGATGATCAGCGCCACAACCGTATCCCAGCCGGTCTGGATCGCGATCCAGACGATGAAGGCGAGCGGCAGCAGCGAGATCAGGGAGATCAGAGCCGCGGCGAGCGTGATCCACGACGTGGACCGGCGCTTCTTCATCCCGGCCGCCGGCAGCCCAGGACGCGTGAGGTGGATCGCGGACGCCATCAGCCGGAATAGGCCGCCTGGAAGCGACGTGATGAACCGCGGACGCGGCCGCAAACGCAGATGATCGTCATCGACGAGGCCATCTCCAAAACAAAAGCGCTCCCACGGAAGCGAATTCCCGCGGGAGCACGGTCGTTTGCCCTTTTAGGACGAACGCGAACTAAAGCAAGCCGGCTTGCGTCATCAGGTCGATGACCTTCTTGGAATTCAGCGTCGCCGGGTCGACCTTCGGCGCCTGAAGGTCGGCCAGCGGCACCAGCTTCGGATTGGAGTCATCGCCCTTGCCGACCGCATACTCATACGAAGTTCCGGTCTTGAGCACCTCCTGGCCCGCCTTGCCGGTGACCCACTTCAGGAAGGCCTGGGCTTCCTTCGGGTGCTTGCTCGAGGCCAGCACGCCGCCACCGGAAACGGATATGAAAGCGCCCGGATCCTGGTTCTTGAAATAGTGCTGCCCGATATTCTTGCTGTTCTCGCCGGTCTTGGCCTGATCGCCGACATAGTAATAGTGGTAGATCACGCCGCCATCGATCTCGCCGGCATTGACCGCCTTCATCACCGTGCTGTTGCCCTTGTAGGCGGCGAAGTTCTCCTTCATGCCTTTCAGCCAGTTGACGGTCGCGGCTTCGCCCTTGAGCTGCAGCAGGGCGCTGACGATGGCCTGGAAATCGGCACCGGCGGGCGAGGCGGCCCAGCGGCCCTTCCAGCTCGGATCGGCAAGATCGAGCAGCGACTTGGGCAACTGGTCTTCCTTAAGCTTGTCCTTGTTGTAGGCAAAGACGGTGCTGCGGGCGGCGACGCCGACCCACTTGCCGCTCGACGGCTGGTATTCCTGCGGAACCTGGGCCAGCGTATCGGCGTCGACCGGGGCGAACAGGCCCGCCGCCTCGACCAGCGCCATGGCCGGCGAGTTCTCGGTCAGGAACACGTCGGCCGGCGAGGCCGCGCCCTCTGCCACGATCTGGTTGGAGAAGTCGCTGTCGCCGCCATTGCGCAGCGTGACCCTGATGCCGGTTTCCTTGGTGAACCCCTTCGCCCATTCCTTGGCGAGGCTCTCATGCTGGGCATTGTAGACAACGATGCCTTGATCCGCGGCCATGGCCGGGCCGGCGATCAGGCCGAGCGCCAGCGCGGCGCCGGCGAGCGTGGAAAGGGCAATCTTCATGGGCATCGTCCTCAAATCTGGAGACAGGGGCTTGGGCACAGCTGTCACCTAGCAATACATGACTATCATAGTCAACATTGTGACCCTGCTTCAATCGGTCGCCGTGCCGCAAACTTTCGTGATTTTGCGGTAGTTTGGTTTGGACATTATTTCGCCGGCCACGTAACAAACCAGGGCCGAGACGCGAACATCGGGGGTAAACTCTTGTGACCGGCAAGGACGAGGCAGAGTTCTCCCGGCTGCTCAAGGCCGCGATCGCGGGAGACGAAAGGGCTTATGCCGACTTTCTGCACCGGATAGCCGCCCTCGTTCGCGGCTTTGTCCGGCGCAAGATCGTTCAGGGCGGGGTCGACCCCGAGGATGTCGTGCAGGAAACCTTGCTGGCCATTCATGTGAAACGTCACACCTGGCGGCCGGACGCGCCGGTATTGCCCTGGGTCTATGCGATTGCCCGCTTCAAGCTGATCGACGCGTTTCGCCGGCGCGGGCGGCGCATCGAGGTTGAGATCGGCGAGATCGCCGAGACCTTCGCCGAGCCGGAGGCGGAAACGGTCAGCGATCGCGACATCAATCGGGCGCTCGACGGCCTGCCGCCGGCGCAGCGCTCGGTGGTCTCCTCAATCTCGGTCGATGGCCATTCGATCGGCGAGACGGCCACCAAGCTCGGCATCAGCGAGACGGCGGTGCGCGTGTCGCTGCACCGCGGCCTCGCCGCGATCGCCAAGCGATTCGGACAGGAGCGATTCGGACGACAGTGACATGAGGACCGAGGATCTCATCAAGGCGCTCGACGCCGATGCCCGCGACAAGGCGATGCCGCTTGGCCGGGCCTGGTGGCTGGCCGTCGGCGTGGCCGTGGCGATCGCGGCAGCGGTTTTCTTTGCGACCATCGGACCGCGTCCCGACATCATGCCGGCCATGCACACGATGCGCTTCATGTCGAAATTCGTGTTCACGCTGGTGCTTGCGGCCAGCGCCTTCGCGCTGATCCGCGCGCTGTCGATGCCGGGTGCTTCGACCAGGCGGGTGATGGCCTGGATGGTCGCGGCGCCCGCGCTGGTCGTGCTGGCGGTCGTGCTGGAGCTATTTGTCGTGCCCGAGGCCGATTGGGGCACGCGGCTCGTCGGCTCGAACATGATGATCTGCATGAGCTTCATCCCGCTGATCGGCATCGGCCCGCTGGCGATCTTCCTCGGCATGCTGCGTTACGGCGCGCCGACGCGGCCGGTGTTTGCCGGCGCGGTCGCCGGCCTGCTTGCGGGTGGGCTTGCGGCAACCTTCTATGCCGCGCATTGCTTCGACGATTCGCCGCTCTTCGTCGCCACCTGGTATACGATCGCGATCGCCTTCCTCACGCTGCTCGGGGCCATCGGCGGGCGGCTTTTCGTGCGCTGGTAGCCACCGGAGCGATTTTCGCAACAGTCCCTTAATCATGCCGGCAATTGTTTGCCGGTTAGCGGACTGATCGCTGCCGTCCATGCAAGCATTCCTTAAAATCGATCCGCCAGGGTTGTGGCAACGTTCCGCCAGGGTTGTGGCAACGTGCAGTGCGTATTGGGTGGGATCGCATCGTGGCGTGGTTGAACTGGAAAGGGCTTCGTGCCGACAGGCACGCTGCGCAGGGTCTGCTGGTGGTCGGCCTGGTTGCCGCCGTCGTATCGATCCTGCTGCCGCGACTTGAGTTTGGTGCCGACGCGCTGAAGCTCTGCCTACAGATATCCGTCGCCATCACGGCCGCGACGCTGTTTTTGTCGGCGCTGTTCATTCACCGCATCGTCGACGACCGCCGGCAGATCGCCGAGAGCGAGCAGCGCTTCCGCCGCGCCATGGAGGATTCGGCGATCGGCGTCGCCATAGTCGGGCTCGACGGGCGCATCCAGCAAGCCAACCCTTCCTTCGCCGCCATGCTGGGCTACAGCCGCGGCGAGATCGAGGCACTGACTTTCCCGCAGATCACGCATCCGGACGATCTGCTGATCGGCCGTGAGACGATGCAGAGCGTAGGGGAAGGCAGGATCAGTTCCTACCATTTCGAAAAGCGCTATCTCAGGAAAGACGGGACCCCGGTCTGGGCACAGCTCGCTGGCTCGGTCATCCGCGACGAGGATACCGGCAAGCCGCTTTATCTGGTGTCGCAGATCGAGGACATCGATGCTCGCAAGCAGGCCGAGGCGCGCATCGCCGAGGCCGAGACCCGGTGGAATTTCGCGCTCGCCAGCGCCGGGCAGGGCGTCTGGAGCCTCGATATGCGCAAGGGCGGCACGGCCTATTCCGAAACCTGGGTGAAAATACTGGGCTATGCCGATGGCGAGCTCGACGGCGACCCCGACCGCTGGCTGACCATGATCCATCCCGACGATCAGGGACGCGTCGCCGAGGCGGATCGCGCGCATCTTGCCGGCGAGACGCCCTTTTTCGAGGCCGAGTTCCGGATGCGGCACAAGGACGGTCACTGGGTCTGGATCCTCGACCGCGGCAAGACGATCGAGCGTGACGCGGAGGGCCGGCTGATCCGGGCCATCGGCAGCCTGACCGATATCACCGAGCGCAAGGAGGCAGAGGCGCGGCTGATGGTTTCGGCGGCAATGCTGGCCGACGAAAAGGAGCGTCTCAGGGTGACGTTGCAGTCGATCGGCGACGCGGTGATCTGCACCGACGCCGCCAACCGCGTCACCTTCATGAATCCGGTCGCGGAAAAGCTTACCGGTATTGAAGTCGGTGAGGCTATGGGAAAGGTGCTCGGCCATGTCTACTGGGCGGTCGACGAGGAAAGTGGACAGAGAATCGGCTTGACGCGCCCTTCGGCGAGCGAGCGGCCGCATTGCGACCAAAACACCCGCGCGGTCCTCGTCCGGCGCGACGATACGCGCTGCAGCATCCGCCAGGTGGTGTCGCCGATCATGAACGACCGCGACGAGTTCTGCGGCCTGGTCATCGTCTTCCAGGATTTCACCGACGCGCGCGCCCTGCAGCGCCAACTGGCCTACGCCGCCGCCCATGATGCGCTGACCGGGCTCGCCAACCGCTCGAGCTTCATCCGCATCATGGAGGACCTAGTCGACCAATGCCGCCTCAATGGCGGCGAGCATCAGTTCATGTTCGTCGACCTCGACCACTTCAAGGCGGTCAACGACACCGGCGGCCATGCCGCGGGCGATGCGCTGCTCAAGCAGGTGGCCGATAGCCTGCGCAATGTGCTCGGTCCGGAAGACATCGTCGCGCGGCTCGGCGGCGACGAGTTCGCCGTTATCCTCAAATCGGGCGCCGCGGCGCGCGGGCCGATCGCGGCGCGCTCGATCATCGATGCCATCCGCAATCTCAATTTCAGCTGGGACGGGCGCCCGCATTCGATCGGCGCCAGCATCGGGCTTGCGCCGATCCGCGCCGGTTGCGGCGAAGTGGACGAGATCATCGCCCGCGCGGACGCCGCCTGCTATGCCGCCAAGGCGGCGGGCCGAGGCTGCGTTTCCGCCGCGCCCGGCGAAGTTTCGCTCGACGAAGTTTCGAAAGGCAGTGCGACGCCTCTGCCGCTCGCCGCGGCGTCGTAGGCGTTCAGCCAGGGAGGATCAGCGCGTCGGCACCGGATGGTCGCCGCGATAGTCGTAGAAGCCGCGGCCGGTCTTGCGGCCGAGCCAGCCGGCTTCGACATATTTCACCAGCAGCGGGCAGGGGCGGTATTTCGAATCCGACAGGCCCTCATGCAGCACCTGCATGATCGACAGGCAGGTGTCGAGGCCGATGAAGTCGGCGAGCTGCAGCGGTCCCATCGGATGGTTGGCGCCGAGCCGCATGGCGGTGTCGATGGCATCGACCGTGCCGACGCCTTCGTAGAGCGTGTAGATCGCCTCGTTGATCATCGGCAGCAGGATGCGGTTGACGATGAAGGCCGGAAAGTCCTCCGAGACGGTGATCGTCTTGTCGAGATGCTTCACATAGCTCTTGGCCGCCTCGAAGGTCTGGTCCTCTGTGGCGATGCCGCGCACCAGTTCGACCAGCTTCATCACCGGCACCGGGTTCATGAAATGTATGCCGATGAAGCGTTCCGGACGGTCGGTCTGGGCTGCGAGCCGGGTGATCGAAATCGACGAAGTGTTGGTTGCCAGGATCGCTTCCGGATTGAGCTGCGGGCAAAGCTGCGCATAGATCTTGCGCTTGACCGTCTCGTCCTCGGTGGCCGCTTCGATCACCAGGTCGGCGGCGGCGAGATCGGCCATGGCCGGAGCGGCGGAGATGCGCGCCATCGCTTCGTTGCGCGCCTTTTCCTCAAGCTTGCCGGAGCCCACCTGGCGGGCCATGTTGCCGCTGATGGTGGCGATGCCCTTCTCGATCCGATCGGGCGACACGTCGTGGATCAGGACCTTGTAACCGCCCAACGCCGAGACATGGGCAATACCGCCGCCCATCTGACCTGCGCCGACAATGCCGATCGTCTCGATCTTGCTCATTACCCCGATCCCGTCTGGAGCATTTCCGCTTCTTTAAAGCGGGAAAGTGCTCCTGTTTGTTTATTTCCCGCAATCCGGATGCAAAACCGCCGGATAGCTTTCGAGCCTTGATGGCCCGCTTTTTGTGCAGTGCAAACTAAAAGGGCGGGGCGACTTCGTCTACCCCACCCTTTGGATTTTAATATGCCAGAACCGGCGGCGTCAAAGCGCCTTTTGCAGCTCCGGCAGGATGACGAAGAGATCGCCGACCAGGCCGTAGTCGGCAACCTGGAAGATCGGCGCTTCCTCGTCCTTGTTGATGGCGACGATGACCTTCGAATCCTTCATGCCGGCCAGGTGCTGGATGGCGCCGGAGATGCCGACGGCGATATAGAGGTCGGGCGCGACCACCTTGCCGGTCTGGCCGACCTGCCAGTCGTTCGGCGCGTAGCCGGCGTCGACCGCGGCGCGAGAGGCGCCTACCGCAGCACCCAGCTTGTCGGCGACCGGCAGGATGACTTCCTGGAACTTCTCCGAGGAGCCAAGCGCACGACCACCGGAGATGATGAT
>NZ_JBSKBP010000014.1:0-185856 GCF_053714275.1 Mesorhizobium sp. Arg314
CGCGGTCATGCGAAAGATCGTCGTCACCCTAAACGCTAGGCTCAGAGACGCCGCCATTCCTCAGAGTTGATGACGAAATCGCGAGGATTCGGCCCATGCAGAATTAGCCGCCAGCAGGGACGTGACAAGCGCCTTCGCATCGACTATATGAGCCGCATGATCAACCTGTCCGCCACCTATTGGTACTTTAGCAGCTCGCTGGCGGCGGGAGGATTGCGCTCGATCTGAAGATTGCAGATCAAAAATCCGACAAGCCGCCAGACCTGGCGGCTTTTTTGTTTCAAGCCGGCAGGTCTCCTAACCAGGAGCAGAAAGCCGTGTTGACCACCACAGACGACCTTCGGGTCAAGGAACTCAAGGTCCTGACAACGCCGGACGAGGTGATGCGCGAGATACCGCGCTCACTCACGGCGACGCGCACCGTTGCCGCTTCGCGCAACGCCATCCATTCCATCCTGGCGGGGGCGGACGATCGACTTGTGGTCATCGTCGGCCCTTGTTCCATCCACGATCCGGTCGCCGCCGTGGACTACGCCAGCCGTCTGGCGGCGCTGCGCGAGGCCCTGGCCGACCGGCTCGAAATCGTCATGCGCGTCTATTTTGAGAAGCCGCGCACCACGGTCGGCTGGAAAGGCCTCATCAACGATCCCGATCTCGACGGCAGCTTCAACATCGACAAGGGCTTGCGCATGGCGCGCAACGTTTTGTCGGCCGTCAACAATCTCGGCCTGCCGGCAGCGACCGAATTCCTCGACATGACCACGCCGCAATACATAGCCGACCTCGTCGCCTGGGGTGCGATCGGTGCGCGCACGACAGAAAGCCAGATCCATCGCGAACTGGCTTCCGGCCTCTCTTGCCCCGTTGGCTTCAAGAACGGCACCGACGGCAATCTCAGGATCGCCGGCGAGGCGGTGAAGTCGGCCGCCCAGCCGCATCATTTCATGGCGGTGACCAAGGGCGGCCGCAGCGCTATTGCGGCGACCACCGGCAATGAGGATTGCCATGTCATCCTGCGCGGCGGCGTTGTGCCGAACTATGATGCGGCGAGCGTCGACGCCGCCGCTGCCGAGCTCGGCCGCATCGGCGTCGCGCCGCGGCTGATGATCGATGTCAGCCACGCCAACAGCGCCAAGAAGCCGGAGAACCAGCCCAAGGTCGCGCATGACGTGGCGGGCCAGGTCGCCGCGGGTGACGAGCGCATCATCGGCGTCATGATCGAGAGCAATCTCGTCGCCGGACGACAGGACGTCGTGCCCGGCAAGCCGCTCACTTACGGCCAGAGCATCACCGACGGCTGCATCGACTGGGCGACCACCGAGACGGTCCTGCACGGTCTTGCCGGCGCCGTCGAATGGCGCCGGTCGGTGAAGCGCGAGATGCTCGCCAGCCGCCAGGGCGCGGCGTGACGCCTCTTCCTTCCCCCCTTGTGGGTCCGAAGGACGGGGCGAGACCCGCGGCTCGACCCCGGGCGGTGGATCGACGCGAAGCGTCGAGACGGATGAGGGGTGCTGGAAGGAACGCGGCGTGGGTCCTTTGCGCTCACGCCGCCCTCAATCCTTCCCACACAGTAAATATCGATACCGTGAACAAAAGCAGCCCTGCCGCGCGACCGGCAAGTATGGTCGCTTGCGGATTGTCGACCAGCAGCCCCCGGCTGCGGCCGGCGGTGACGGCGAGCCCGCCATAGATCGCGGCCTGCGTCGCAACCGTCAGCAATCCCATCACGGTTGCCTGCATCCAGATCGGACCGTAAGCCGGCTTCAGGAATTGCGGATAGACGGCAAGGATGAAGAGATAGGCCTTCGGATTGATCAGGCAGGTGACCATGCCTTGCCGAAACGCTTTCCAGGCCGAGCGGCTCCCCGTGGGCCCGTTGTCGCCGACGGTGATCGAGCTGCGCATCAGCGAAATTCCGATATAGGCCATGTAGGCGGCGCCGGCGACCAGCAGCGGCGTGAACAGCATCGGCACGAAATGCATGAGTAGGCCGACGCCGATCGCGCCGTTCAGCGTGTGTACCGCGCCGCCGAGCATGATGCCGGCGGTCGCCGCGAGACCTCGATTGCTGCCGCCGGTCAGCGCATTGGCCAGCACGAACAGCATATCCATGCCTGGAACGGCAATGATGCCAAACAGAAGCACGAAGAACAGCCAGAGGTTTTCGCCATAGCTCATGTCAGTTGCCTGTCGCTTCACCCGCGTGGGTGCAAAGGAATCTGTTGATTTTCAACCGGGTAGGCAGCCCTATAGGTCACTTCAACTGACGGGGATGTGTCAGTTGCGTTTCAATCGGGTGTGGAAATGCGCAAGGCCTCGCGCCTGTTCGAGATCATCCAGATCCTGCGTCTGGCCCGAAAACCGGTGACGGCGGCGACGATCGCCGGGCGGCTGGAAGTGACGGTACGCTCAGTCTATCGTGACATTGCGGCCCTGCAGGCGATGCGCGTGCCGATCGAAGGCGGGCGCGGCATCGGCTACATCCTGCGCCCCGGCTTCGACCTGCCGCCGCTGATGTTTTCCATCGAGGAGATGGAGGCGATCGTGCTGTCGCTCGCGCTGCTCGAGCGCACCGGCGACGACGAGCTCAAGCAGGCCGCAAAACGCGTCGGCGCCAAGATCGCCGGCGCGGTGCCGCCGCCCTTGCGGCAGACCCTCGACGCCAACGCCCTTCATGCCTGGGGTTTTGCAGCACCCTCCGCCTCCGCCGTCGATCTTGCGCTGGTCCGCCGCGCCATCCGCGACGAGGAGAAACTGGCTCTGTCCTATCGCGACGAGGCGGGACGGGCGACCGAACGCATCATCCGCCCGGTCGCGCTGATCTATTATGCCGAGACCGCCAACATCGTCGCCTGGTGCGAGCTGCGCCTGGCGATCCGCAATTTCCGCAGCGACCGCATCGAGGATTGTCGGCCGGCGGGCCTGTGGTTCAAGGGCGAAGGCGACCGGCTGCGGCAGGTGTGGGTCGACGGCTGGGAGAGCAATGCTCCGGCGGCCGCCGGCAACTGATGCGTTGCCGGCTTTCGACAAGCCGGGTGTCCCCATGTCGATGAGACCGCTGGCGCCGCCCAGTCGCGGGTCGACGTGAATTTCAGGGCACGATGCCGCGACAGGCCCAGGCGATGTTGGCGAAGGATCGCGGGCCATCGGGCCGGCCGGCCTGATAGGCATCGCGGACAGCGGCCTCGACCCGCTCCCGCTCGGCCGCATCCAATGTGGCCATATATTTGCCGAGCGGGCCTTCGCCGGCGCCGATCGGCGCCCAATAGTCGTCGAAGTTCTGATAATCCATCCGGACCATCAGCTCGGTTTCGGTGACGTCGGCAAGGCCTTGCTCGACAAAGGTCCGCTTCATCTCGCCCGGCTGCATCATCGGCTGGAAGCAATAGCGGTTGCGCATCTGGCGCCCGCTCTCGCTGAGCGCTGCCACTGTGTCGATCATCATGCGCATGCCGGCCATGCCGCCGTAGTGATCCCAGACCACGGCCGCGACCACGCCGCCCGGCCGCACCACGCGGCGCATCTCGGCTACCGCCTTGCCGGCCTCCGGCACGAAGTGCAGCACCAGCAGCGCCAGTGCGCGATCGAACGCATTGTCTGCGAATGGCAGCGCCGTGGCGTCGGCCTGGCTGATGGTGACGCGCGGATCGGTGTTTTTCTCCTTCGCCGCCGCGACGAAGACCGGGGAAAAATCGATGGCCTGGATTTCCGCGAGATCGGCCGATTTCGCCAGCTCGAAGGTCAGGCTGCCGGTGCCGCAGCCGACATCGAGGACCTTTTCGCCGGCGGCCAGACCGGTGAAGTCGATGAATTTGGTCGCGAGCCTGCGGCTCCATCGCCCCATGAGTTGTTCATAACCGGATGCTGCATGGACGGTGAAGGTGGACGTCATCTGAGCCTCGCATTCATGAGCGTAAGCTAAACGACGGCGCAGTTGCTGCATAGGCGCCGTATGATCTCGTTGCCGAAGCAAGGATATCGTGGCGCGCCAGAATGTTTATGTGGGCGATCTCACGCTCGCTAAACGGCTATGCCGTTCCAACTGATGGCGGGCTTCTGCGGACGGGTTCCCAGAATTGTACGGGCAGGCAACCCCGTGATCATCCGTGCTAGTTTCTATCAGTGCTCCCAGACGAGCCTGTTGGCCATACGCGAGTGAAGTTCTTCGGACGGCTTAGTCGGGCTATCAAGCTGATCGAGAAATTTTTGATGCGCATCGTCGTCCAGAAAGAAGATGCGCTGATCAAGAATGGTTTCCTCGGCCTGCCTGAGGGCGCTGCTCAGCACGAACTCCGACAATTTCTCCCCGCGCAAATTCGCGGCCCGGCTAAGCATAGCCTTCGTCTCCGTCAGTGCCCAAATCTGAATCAGATCATCCTCTCGCGCCGCATCCTTACGAGGTCTCATCCTGCTGCTCCCTTGACACTTGCCACGCTCTCCCGCTCTACCAGCGGACATTCGAGCTTGGTGATGGGATACCGGCCGCGGCCGGGCGTTGGCGGCGTCTCTAACTGCTCGATCGCCCATTGGCCCATCGCCAGATGCGGCAGGATGGAGGTGGTCAGCGGCGGGAAGAGATGGCGGGCGATCTCCTCGTCGTCGTAGCCGACCACGGAAATGTCCTGCGGGATATGCAGGCCCGCTTCCTTCAGCGCTTCGTAGCAGCCGATCGCCGTGCGGTCGTTCTGGCAGAAGATGGCGGTGGGGCGCTCCTTGAGTCCAAGCAGCTTGACCGTCGCGGCATAGCCGGCGCTGGCCGACCAGTCGCCCTCGACCACCAGCTCCAGGTCGAACGGGATGTCGGCGGTGGCTAAAGCGCGGCGATAGCCCTTGAGTCTATCCTGCGCCGCCTGCATCCACGGCTCGCCGGTGATGGTTGCGATGCGGCGATGGCCATGGCCGATAAGATGCCTTGTCGCGCTCTGGCCGCCGGCGATCTCGGAGGGAACCACGGCCGGAAAAGCATAGTCGGCGGTGTAACAATTGAGCAGGATGACCGGCATATCGAGGCTGTAGAGGAAATCGGGTGCGGCGATCTCGCGGGTGAAGATGGTCATGTAGATCAGCGCCGAGATGCCGCGCCTTGTCAGCGCCTGGATGGCGCGGGGCTCCATCACCGCATCGCCCATGGTCTGCGCCACCAGAAGCACGTTGCCGGCGTTCCACGAAGCCTGCCGCGCGCCCTCGATGGCGACCACCGCCTCGGGGCTGGTGGCGAGCTGGTCGACCGCGAAGCCGATGACGCTATCCAGGCCTTCGAACGGCGTCACCGGCGGCCGGAGCGCTGAAAAGACCGGCGGCGAATAGCCCAGCGCCCGCGCTGCCTCGATCACCCGGTCGCGTGTCTGCTGCGACAGCCTGATGCCCGGCGAATTGTTGAGCACGAACGACACCGTCGCCTGCGAGCAGCCGGCGGCTCTCGCAATATCGGTCATGGTGACACGCCCCTTGGGCTTGGCGGCTGGCTTGCGGCGCCTGGAGGCCTCGGCAGGATCACGCAGTTCCGTCGGTTCACTCATGGTCATTTCCCAAACCCAGCCGGCTCTAAAGCAAAGGCCGACGGCAACGGCAAGTTGGTCGAGGTCGGTGAGCTTATCGAAAGCGCACCATGGTAATAGATATTAGCATATACGGCATACATATTGCCAGCCGCGCCGCATCGCGACGAAACCGGTCGGGCAAGGTCAGCGACGCCGACAATCTCTGAGTTCTCCGCGCGGTGACAAGCCTCGCCGCGTTCGCTTCCCTCACCCCGCCGCGTCTCGCGACCAGCGTCTCCTCCGCTTCGAAAGCGCGCGTTCCGGTGTCATAACTAATACTCTTTACTAATAGCCGTAAGCATTCTAGTGTCAACTCGCCGTAACCGTCCGGGCTTCGGACCGGTGCCGGCAGGCGTGAAGGGCGCTCGCTCGATATCCCGGCGGCATCGCCGGATTCGGTCCGCATCCATTTCACGAAAATGTCAGACAAATCGGACTATTTACGAACGCCAACTGAGTGTCTAGTGTCTCGACCGCGGCCGGATCGGCACCGTTCTTGAGTCGGCGGACCTTCGCCACACCCTTGAGGGAGGGTTGTCCGGGCCGCAGCCGAGACATCAGCGATGAGTTCTACAAGGGAGGTTGAACTATGAAATCCATGATCCGTAATGCATCCGTCGCCGCGGCGGCCTTGGCTTTAGGCCTGTCGGTAAGCGCCAGCGTGCGCGCCGACGACAAGCCGACGCTGGCCTTCGTCGTCAACGGTGCATCAGACTTCTGGAAGGCGGCGGAAGCCGGCGTCAAGAAGGCGCAGGGCGAATTGCCCGACTACAATCTCGAGCTCAAATATCCCGAACAGTCCTCGGTCGCCATCCAGCAGCGGCTGATGGACGACCTTGTGACGGCAGGCGTCAAGGGCATCATGGTTTCGGCCGTCGATCCCAAGACCTCGACCGACGGGCTGAACAAGATCGCGTCGCAAACGGCGCTGTTCACCACGGACTCCGATGCGCCGCAGACCAAGCGCGTCGCCTATATCGGCTCGTCCAACGTCGACGCCGGCAAGCAGGCGGCCGAGATCGCCAAGAAGGCGATGCCGAACGGCGGCAAGTGCCTCGGCTTCGTCGGACTGCTCGGTGCCGACAATGCCAAGGAACGCATCCAGGGCATGAAGGACGGGCTGGCCGGCAGCAAGATCGAGCTGGTCGACGTGCGCGGCGATGATATCGACCAGGCGCGTGCCAAGAAGAACGTCGAGGACGCGCTGGTCGCCAGCCCCGACATCACTTGCATGGTCGGTTTCTATTCCTACAACACGCCGCGCATCTATGAAGCGCTGCGCGACGCCGGCAAGCTCGGCCAGATCACCGTCGTCGGCTTCGACGACGATCCGATCACGCTGGGCGGCGTCAAGGAAGGCACTGTCGCCGCCACCGTGGTGCAGCAGCCCTTCGAATGGGCCTATCAGGGCATGAAGCTGATGGCTTCCTATCTCAAGGGCGACAAGTCGGGCATTCCGGAGAAGGGTCTGATCATCATCCCGACCAAGATAATCGGTAAGGCTGACGTCGACGCCTACGCCGCCAATCTCAAGGCGATGCAGGGCAAATAAGTTTGAAAAAATTGCGCCGGCTCGAGGATCGACCTCGAGCCGGCGTCCGTGTTGACGGACCTCTCAAGGCCCGTCAGTCTGTAGCCCACCGGCTGCTGTCAGGCGTGATGAACTATTCCGACACATCCTTCGCTCAATCGACGACCGCTCCATTCCTGAGCCTGGAAGCCGTGCGCAAGACCTATCCGGGTGTTGTGGCGCTGGACAGGTTTTCGATGGAGGTCAGGCCAGGCGAGGTCATCGGCCTGGTCGGCGAAAACGGCGCCGGCAAATCGACGCTGATGAAGATCCTCGGCGGTGTGACGCGGCCGGACAGCGGCACCATCACCGTCGATGGCGTCGCGCATGACGGGCTGACTGTGGAAGCCAGCATCGGCTCCGGCATCGCCTTCGTGCACCAGGAGCTCAACCTCTTCGAAAACCTCGACGTCGCCGCCAATATCTTCTTCGGCCGCGAGCCGCTGCGCGGCGGGCCGCTGAGGCTGGTCGACCGCGCCAGGCTGCGCGAGATGGTGGCGCCGCTGTTGAAGCGCGTCGGCGCCAATTTCTCGGCTGACGCGACGGTGGCAATGCTGTCGCTCGCCCAGCAGCAGATGGTCGAGATCGCCAAGGCGCTGTCGATCAAGGCGAGGCTGGTTATTCTCGACGAGCCGACCTCCAGCCTGCCGATCGCCGAGACCGAAAAGCTGCTCGACGTCATCAAGGGGCTGAAGGCGGAAGGCATCAGCGTCATCTTCATCTCGCACCGGCTGCATGAGATCGAGCGCGTTGCCGATCGCGTCGTGGTGCTGCGCGACGGCACGCTGGCCGGCACGCTCGCGAAAGACCGGATCAACCACGACGAGATGGTCAGGCTGATGATCGGCCGCATGCTGAAGGAGCGCGAGAAGGCAGGCGAAGCCGCCCGCGCGCCGGGCAGCGTGGCCCTGTCGGCGGACGCCATACGCACCAGCACCTATCCGGACCGGCCGGTCAGCCTGGAATTGAGGCGCGCGGAGATCCTCGGCCTCGCAGGCCTGGTCGGCTCCGGCCGCACCGAGTTGGCACGCGTGCTGTTCGGCATTGACGAGCGGTTGGCCGGCAGTGTTGCGCTCGACGGCAGGCCGCTCCGCGTCGGCTCGGCCGCCGATGCGGTGGCGAACGGCATCTTCCTGGTGCCGGAAGACCGTAAGCTGACCGGCATCCTGCTTGATCTCTCGATCGCGCAGAACATCTCGCTGCCCAATTTGCCGGCGCACTCCAGGCGTTCGCTGGTCTCGGCCAGCGCCGAACTCGCCACTGCCGAGAAGCAGAAGAAGAACCTCGGCATCAAGGCGCCGTCGGTCCTGACGCGCACCGGCACGTTGTCGGGCGGCAACCAGCAGAAGGTGGTGCTGGCCAAATGGCTGGCGATGAACCCGAAGGTGATGATCCTGGACGAGCCGACCCGCGGCATCGATATCGGCGCCAAGGCCGAAATTTACGGACTGATGCGGGCGCTGGCCGATGCAGGCGTCGCGGTGCTGATGATCTCCAGCGACATGGAAGAGGTGATCGGTGTCTCGGACCGCATTGCGGTCATGCATGAGGGACAGATCTCCGGCATTCTCGACAAGCAAGATTTCAGCCAGGAGAACGTGCTCTTGCTGGCGGTCGGCAAGAAGCCGAAACTGCTGCAAGCGGTGGGAGGAGCGCAATGAGCAAGAAAGATCTCGGCCTGCTGATCCTGATCCTGGTGGTCGGCGCGGTGGTGACGGCCATCAACCCGCGCTTCCTGCTGCCGATCAACCTCGCCAACACCTCCAACCTGATTGGCCTGTTCGGCATCCTTTCCATCGGCCAGGCCTTCGTCATCATCACCGGCGGCATCGAGCTCTCGGTCGGCTCGCTGGTCGCGCTGCTCGGCACGCTGTTCATCGACTTCATCGCCGTGCGCGAGGTGGACTGGCCGTTGGCCTTCGTGCTGATCATCATGCTCGGCGCCATCATCGGCTTCGTGCATGGCTGGCTGATCACGCGGCTGAAACTGCAGCCCTTCGTGGTGACGCTTTGCGGTCTCCTGATCTATCGCGGCGTGGCGCGCTTCTACACCGCCGACGGCACGGCGGGCTTCGCCTTCGGCCAGAATTTTCCGGACCTCGAATTCCTGACGGCGGGTCGTTCCTATGGCGTGCCGAACAGCTTCATCGCGCTCATCGTCATCGCCATTGTCACGTGGGTGGTGCTGCACCGCTCGGTGTTCGGGCGCTATCTCTATGCCATCGGCAAGAATGAGGAAGCAGCGAAATATTCGGGCATCCGCACCGGGCGCATCGTGATCGCGGCCTATGTCATCTGCGGCGTGCTGACGGCGCTGTCAGCAATCTATTTCGCCATGTATACGCGCTCGATCTCGCCGGCGAGCCACGGCCAGTTCTACGAACTCTATGCCATCGCGGCGGCGGTGCTGGGCGGCTTCTCGCTGCGCGGCGGCGAAGGCTCGCTGGTCGGCGTCATCCTCGGCACCGTGCTGCTGCAGGAACTGCAGAACCTGGTCAACCTGCTCGGCATCCCGTCATCGCTCAACTTCGCGGTGATGGGCGGCGTGATCCTGATCGGCGTGCTGGTCGACCAGCAATGGGGTGTCTTCCGCGCCCGCCGCCGCATGATCGAAGCGGCGCGCCGCAACGTTGCCGGCGCGCCTGCGGAATAGGCTCGCGCTTCCGTTCACGGCCCTGATTGGATCGATGCTTGCGGTGGAAGCCGTCAGGCAAGTCCGGATTCGCGGGCGGATTGCAACAACGCGTGACCCCGAAAACAACCCTTGTCGGCGAATTGGGGCTGGGCTAAGCAATCTATAATCGCGTATTCCAGGAACAAAATATGGGAGGAAATACTGTGACTTCATCACGTTGGATCGCGCTTGCCGCGCTGGCGCTGGCCAGTTCGACGCCGGCAATGGCCAAGGACTGGAAGACCGTGACGGTTGCGATGGAGGGCTCCTATGCGCCCTGGAACCAGACGGATGCCAGCGGCAAGATCGTCGGCTTCGAGGTGGACATACTGAACGACGTCTGCGCCCGCGCGAAGCTGGAATGCAACATCGTGGCGCAGGATTGGGACGGCGTCATTCCCGGCCTCACGGCAGGCAAGTTCGACATTGTGATGGACGGCATGTCGATCACCGAGGAGCGCATGAAGACGATCGATTTCTCGATCCCCTATGCCTCTTCGCCGGTGGCCTTCCTTGCCGATAAGAACGGCCCGCTGGCGCAGCTGTCCAACAGCGGCAAGATGATCGATCTGTCGAAGGACGACGCCGAATCCAAGGCGGCGCTCGACACCCTGCGCAAGGAACTCACCGGCAAGAATCTCGGCCTGCAGGTTTCGACCACGGAGGCGACGTTCGCCGACAAGTATCTCAAGGATGTCGCCAACGTCCATGAATACAAGACCACCGACGAGCACGACCTCGACCTGATGGCGGGCCGCATCGACGTGGCCTTCGCCGACACCACCTACTTCCTCGGCACGCTGGCCAAGCCCGATGCCAAGGACCTGGAATTCGTCGGGCCGCAATTCAAGGGTGGCCCGATCCTTGGACCGGGCATCGGCGCCGCTTTCCGCAAGACCGACAAGGACCTGCAGGACATCTACAACAAGGCGCTCAAGGCCGCCATCGATGACGGCTCGGTGTCGAAATACAGCATGCAATGGTTCAAGATCGACATTACCAAGTAATGTCGCAACGGGAGCAGCCAAGGCTGCTCCCGTTTTTGCATTGAGTGCATGTCGCCCAAAAGCGCATGGCGGTTTTGGGGGAACGACATGCACAAAATAAAGGTGCATGTCGCCCAAAAGCGCATGGAGATTTTGGGAGAACGGCATGCACCAAAACAGGGACTTGAAGCGCGAGCCTGAATCCGTTTCGACGCGACGCGCTTAAAGGCGGGCAACCGACGCCGGGAGGGAGGCGTACGTGGAGTTTCTCAGCGATCTGCAGGCGCAGCTGTCGACGGCCTATGAGCTCCTGGCCGCCGGCTGGGGCGTGCAACTGCTCTGGGGCATCGCCTGGACGCTCGCCGTCACCGTGGTCTCGATGTTGATCGGCGCGGCGCTGGGCTCGCTTGTGGCGGCGGCCAAGCTTTCGCCTCGCGGCGGACTGCGGTTTATCGGCGAGAGCTACACCACGGTCTTCCGTGGCGAACCGGAGCTGTTGATCATCTATCTTTTCTATTACGGCGGCACGCAGGTGCTGACCGGCGTGGCGAGGTCGACCGGATCGATTGGGTCGACGGATATTTTGAACATGCCGAGCTTCCTCGGCGGCGTTCTCGCGGTCGGCATCATTTCCGGCGCCTATCAGGCCGAGGTCTTCCGCGGGTCGTTTCTGGCGATCCATCGCGGCGAGTTGGAGGCAGCCCGCGCCTATGGCATGTCGGCCTTCCAGCGTTTTCGCCTCGTGATCATGCCGCAGGTCCTGCGCCTCGCCGTGCCGGGGCTTGGCAATGTATGGCAGCTGACCATCAAGGATTCGGCCCTCATCTCGGTCACCGGTGTCGCCGAACTGATGCTGACGGCGAACAAGGCCGCGCGTTCGACGCATCATTCGCTGCTTTTCTACACGCTGGCCGGCATCCTTTACCTGGTGATGACGTCGATCTCGACGCCGATCTTCGACAAGGCCGAGCGCTACACCTCACGCAGTTTCTTGCGGCCGAAATGAGAGGTCGCGGTGGATTTTGATTTCTACCTCTCGACCATGTGGAGCGTGCTGAAGGCACTGCCACTGACGCTCGAGATCTGGTTCTTCGGCGTCGCCATCGGCCTCCTTATCGCCACTGGCCTGACCTGGTTGCGGGCGTCGGGCTACAAATTGGGCGAATACTTCACCCGCGCCTATGTCTTCGTCTTCCGCGGATCGCCGCTGCTGGTGCAGCTCTATCTGATCTATTTCGGGCTCTCCCAGTTCGATTTCGTTCGCCACAGCCCGATCCTGTGGCCGATCCTGCGCGATCCGATGTATTGCACGATCGTCGCGATGGCGCTCAACACCGCGGCCTATGAGAGCGAGATTTTCCGCGGCGCGCTGCGGGCGGTGCCTGTCGGCCAGATCGAGGCGGCCAAGGCTTTCGGCATGTCGGCGTTCACACGCTTCCGCCTCGTCACGCTGCCGATTGCGCTGCGGCTGGCCCTGCCGGCCTATTCGACCGAGATCATTCTCATGACCAAGGCGACCGCGCTCGCTTCCGTGGTCACCATCATGGAGATGATGGGGACGGCGCAGAAAATCCAGCACGACACGTTCCGCCCGATCGAGGTGCTGACCTGCGCCGGCGTGATCTACCTTCTGCTCAACCTGTCGATCGCCCGACTGTTTGCCTGGGTCGAATACCTGCTTTCACCGCATCTGCGTCCCCCGCCTGAGCAGAGTCAGCAAATCAAACCCGTCCCGGAGGTGTTGTGATGTCGGCAAATGTCGCCCCTGCCGCGAAAGCAGCACCGTCCCAGGACGATAAGGCAGCCATCAGCGTCAAGGATCTGCGCAAGTGCTTTGGCGATCATGAGGTGCTCAAGGGCATTTCGCTGGAAGCGCACAAGGGCGATGTCATTTCGATCCTCGGCTCCTCGGGTTCTGGCAAGAGCACGATGCTGCGCTGTATCAATCTCCTGGAGACCCCGGATTCCGGCGAAGTGCGGGTGGACGGCGAGCTTATCCAGATGAAGCGGGGCCGCGACGGCCATCAAATGCCGGCCAATATCCGCCAGGTGGAAAGGATCCGCGCCAACCTCGCCATGGTTTTCCAGAGCTTCAATCTCTGGTCGCACATGACCGTGCTCGAGAATCTCGTCGCCGCGCCGACGCATGTGCTCAAGCGGCCGCGCGCGGAGTGCCTGGAGCAGGCCGAGGCATTGCTGAAACGCGTCGGGATATGGGAGCGCCGCAACTACTACCCGCCTCACATGTCGGGCGGCCAGCAGCAGCGCGCGGCAATCGCGCGGGCGCTGGCGATGAATCCCAAGGTGATGCTGTTCGACGAGCCGACATCCGCGCTTGATCCGGAGCTGGTCGGCGAGGTGCTGCGCGTCATGCGCTCGCTTGCGGAGGAAGGGCGCACCATGCTGGTCGTCACCCATGAAATGGGTTTCGCCCGCGACGTGTCGAGCAAGGTGATGTTCCTTCACAAGGGCGAGGTGGATTCGGTTGGCGAACCGAAGGAAATGTTCGCCAGGCCGCCGACACAGCAGTTCAAGCAGTTCATCGCCAACTTCAACAAGTAGGCGCGGCCTCCCCTTCTCCCCTTGCGGGAGAAGGTGGCCGCGAAGCGGCCGGATGAGGGGTGCTGGACGGAATGGGGCGCTGGCGTTTGGGCACAACGGTGCTGCCAGGAGAAGGCCATCGCCAAGCTGGAACACCCCTCATCCGTCTCGGCGCTTCGCCCCGATCCACCTTCTCCCGCATGGGGAGAAGGAGGAAGGCCTTAGATCATGTCCGACAGGTCCGAGAACGCCATCGCCTTGCGCAGCACCTCGGCAAAGCGTTCGCCGGCGATTTGCTTGTCGCCGCTGTTGTCGATCGAGGTCACGTCCGGTCCCGTCAGCTTGACGCTCGTGCTGCGCGCCAGGCGGGCAAGCACTTCGCCGCGCGATTCACGGCCGCGTGCCGCCAGCCGTTCCGCGAGGGTCTCCGGCGCCGCGGTGATCTCGACCACAGCCAGATTGGCGTAGCGTTCGCGCAGCGCCGGGATGACCGCGCGCGACACGTTGGCGACCGCCACATGGCCATTGGCCACGGCCCAGTCGACATCGGCCGGCAGGCCATAGCGCAGGCCGTGCGCGTCCCAGCAAAGCGAGAAGGCGCCGTCGGCCTCGGCTTCGGCAAAGGCGGCATCGGCCAGCGTGTCGTGGTCCTCGCTTGCCGCGTCGCTGGGTCTGGTGATGACACGGCGCACGAATTCCAGCCGTGTCTCGCCGGCAAAGCGCGCCTTGGCATAGCCGATCACCGTATCCTTGCCGGCGCCGCTCGGGCCGACGACCGCGACGAAGACGCCGTTGCGGATCGGCAGGCTGTCGGCCAGTTCGCGCTCGATCAGGGCCGAGACCATCATGCGACCCGACGGCCCTGACGCCACACGGTGCGCACGACCGGCACATGGTCGTCGACGCGCACGCGCACCAGGTCGGCGCGACGGCCGGGCTCGATGACGCCGCGGTCGGCAAGGCCGACCGCTTCGGCCGGGTTCTTCGACACCATGGCGACCGCCTGCGGCAGCGAGATGCCTTCGACGACATCGCCGAGGAAGAAGGCCGACTGGATCAGGCTGAAGGGAATGTAGTCGGACGACAGGATGTCGAGCAAGCCGTCGGCGGCAAGCGTGCGCGCCGAGACGTTGCCGGAATGCGAGGCGCCGCGCATGACGTTCGGCGCGCCCATCAGCACGCCGAGGCCCGCCGCCTTCGAGGCCTTGGCGGCCTCTTCGGTGGTCGGGAACTCGGCGACGCGCACGCCCTGTTCGATCGCCTCGTCGACATGGCCGGCGGTCGCGTCGTCATGGCTCGCCAGCACGATGCCGCGCTCATGGCAGGCGGCCGAGATGAACACCCGGTTCGGGCCGGAATTGCGGGCCGATTCGTCCATCCGCTTCTCGCAGAACTTCTTGAAGTCCCGATCCGTCAGCTTCAGCTTGCGCTGGTAGTAATAGGCATAGGTCTCGAGGTTGACGAACTGGCGCTGTCCAGGCGCATGGTCCATCAGCGAGGCGAGCTTCACCCGGTCGTCGGTTTCGAAATTGGCGAAGGCCCTGAGGCAGTCCGGCGCCGAGACCTCACAGCGCAGGTGGATGAAATGATCGGCGCGCAGGCGATCCTCGCGCACGCTGTCTTCGATCGCGTCGGCAAGCTTGCGGATGTCCTCGGAGGTCAGGTCCGCATCTTCGTCCATGCCGACCCGCAAAGCGTCGAGAACCGTGGTGATGCCGGCGGTCGCGACCTGGGCGTCATGGGCAAGCACGGCGGCGATCGGATTCCAGCGTACCTTGGGGCGCGGCGCATAATGGCCTTCAAGATGATCGGTGTGGAGTTCGACCAGACCCGGGATGATGTAATCGCCGCGCATATCCTCGCCGGTGCGGGCAGCACCCGGCTCGACGGCGGCAATCAAGCCATCGCGCAACAAGAGCGAGCCTTCGACGATTTCGTCGGGCAGCACGATGCGGGCATTGGTGAGAATGGTTTCGGCGGTCATCTCAGGCGTCCTATCTCGAGCGGTCGGTCGGCGATCAATGAGAGCAATTCCAGGAAAAGTGCTTTGCGGTTTTCCGTTAGGAATTGCGTAAAACAAAGAGATAGGGCGGTTCAGCGTTTCCGTGAAACAATGAACCACCCTAGGCGGTCTTGCGGGCCGGGCCATGGCCAAGCGCATGGTGGGAAAGCGCCATGAATGGGGCACCGTGCTCGCTTTCGACAAACAATGTCAGCGCATCCACCGGCACCGGCTGCCCCAGCACGTCGGCAAACAGGCTGTCGATCGCTCCACGAAGACGTGGGCTTTCCTGTGGCCCGACGCGGCCCGAGAGCGTCATGTGGAAGCGGAAGGTGTCGAAAACGTAAGGATAGCCCCATTGGCACAGGTTGCGGAACTCATCCGGCCTCAGCGCGTCCGGGCTGCGGCGTTCGATCTCGGCCTCGGTCAAAGGCGCGCGGAAGCGATCGAAGGCGCGCACGACCTCGCCGGCGAAACTGTTCAGCGGTGCGAACGGAGCTTCCGGCACCAGCGCGAAGAAGCCGTCGATCTGGCCCACGACGAGGCGCGGAACGACGACCGGCGGCGTCGCCTCGGCAAAAGTGTCGAGCGCGGCGCGCAGCGAAGCTTCCGTCTCGCTCGGCGCCAGCCGGAAGGGCGCCTTCAGCGTCGCGTGGAACCCGTAACGCCTGGCGGAGGCGGTGTGGAAGGCGACTTCCGCGGCCGACAGATCACCCACCGCCTCGACCGGCCGCGTCGCCGCGCCGAACGGGTCGCGGCCCAGCCAGTTGGCGGCAATGCGCGCCAGTGGCTCGTCCTGCCTCGGGGTGAAGTAGATGGCGTAGCGCATGGGCGTTCCTCGTCAAGCGCGCTGCGCCCGAAGGATTATGCGACGCGCTTCAAGTCCTGGTTTTTGGCAAGTCCCAAAAACGCTCAGGCGCTTCGGCGACGTGCATCAGACCCGCTGCCATAGGTGATTTCCATGACGGATTGACGAAGCTTTCATGGGTTTTCGAAGGCAAGTCCAGCCCCGAGGTCATTAGCCGACGATTTTTCCGGACTGGACCAACGGCTTTTGCCGATCTGCCTGATCAGGCCTTCATCAGCCACTCGTGCTCGGCCGCGTTATGGAATTTCCACGTCCGCTTCGGTCCGGCCATGACGTTGAGATAATAGAGGTCGTAGCCGTGGCAGGCGGCGCAGGGGTGATAGCCCTTCGGCACCAGCACGACGTCGCCGTCCTCGATCGCCATCGCTTCGTCCAGCTCGCGCACGCCGTTGCGGTCGGCATCGGTGTAGACGCGCTGGAAGGCAAAGCCCTGCGGCGGGTTGAGGCGGTGATAATAGGTCTCCTCGAGATAGGATTCCGCGGGGAGATTATCCTGGTCGTGCTTGTGCGGCGGATAGCTGGAGGTGTGGCCGCCGGGGGTGATGACCTCGACCACCAGCAGCGAATCCGCCGGCTTGCCTTCGGGTAGGATGTTGGTGACGTAACGCGTGTTGGTGCCCTTGCCGCGCACTTCCTGGCCGAGATCGTCAGGTCTGATGACGCGCACGGGCAGGTCGCCGCCGAGGCCAGGTGCCGAGCAGACCGCGAGCTCCAGCCCGGTGTCGGCGGTCACGGACCAGTCGGAGCCTTGCGGCACATAGACCGACCACGGCTTGCCTTCGAAGGGCGACATGCGCTCGCCGAGCAGGCCGAGTTCCTTGCCGCCGGCCGAGGCCTTGCCCTTGCCGGTGACGAAGACCAGGCAGACCTCGCGGTCGCCGGTCCTGCCGGACGCCGTCTCGCCGGGCTTGAGCCGATGCAGATCGAACCCGACATAAGTCCAGCCGGCGCTTTGCGGCGTGACGTGAGCGACATGGCCGTGGCCCTTGTCGGCTTTGACGAGCAGTTTCGACATTTTTGTCTCTCCTATACCCACTACCTCTGGCGAGTTGCCGTCTCAACGATTCTACCGGTCGAGAGAACCGGACCTTGTGGGTTGGCCAAGGCCTCCAAACTTCGTCATGCTAGGGCGAAGCAGGAGCGAAGGTCCGTCGCGACCCTAGGATGCATGCCGTAACCTCGGCCGAAGGGCGCAGCGGAGCAGAATTCTGCACCGCAGCGGCTGTTTTGACGTCACGGCATGGATCCTCGGGTCTGCGCCGCGTCGCTTCGCTCCTTGCTTCGCCCGTGGATGACGAAGCGAAAAGCGTTTCTGCCAATCGCCAACGCATCCGATCCGCCTGCGCACCTGTCCGATCCGTGAGCCTTCCACCCATGGAACGCTTATTCCTTCGGCTCGGCCGGAGGTTTGTTCTCCTCGGCCGGCTTGTAGAGGTAGAAAAACTGCCACACGGCGTAGCCGGCGAAGCCGAGCGCGATGACGCCCCAGAACGGCGTGCCGGAGGCGAACTCGATCACCGACCAGATCAGGCAGACCGCCACGACGGCGATACGGCGCCACAGCGGCCGGAAGAAGGGATGCTCATAGTCTTTCATCGTGCCAATCCAGGATTTGCCCAAGGCGCATCAGATAGACCGGCCGCCGTGGCGAATCCACCGTTCAGGCATTCGGGAAGCCTTGCGTCTCGACCGTGTAGCCGGCGGCCGTCATCACCCGCATCAGCTCCTTGTGGCCGACCTCAGCCATTTTCAGCGGCGGGTTCTTCTTCGGGTCCTGCTCGGCCTCGACCACGAACCAGCCTTCATAGCCGTGATCGGCGAGGCGCTGGACGATGGCGCCGAAATCGAGCGAGCCGTCGCCCGGCACGGTGAAGGCGCCGAGCGCCACGGCATCGAGGAAGGACTGCTTGGCGCGGTCGAGACCGTCGATCACGCCCATGCGCACGTCCTTCACATGGACATGGTTGATGCGCTTGTGGTGGTTGTCGATGGCGCGCAGCACGTCGCCGCCGGCAAAGGCGAGATGACCGGCATCGAGCAGCAGCGGAATGCCTTCGCCGGAATGGCGCATGAAAGCGTCGAGCTCCGGCTCGGTCTCGACCACCGCCGCCATGTGATGGTGGTAGGAAAGCGGCATGCCCTGTTCCGCGCACCATTCGCCGAATTCGGTGACGCGGCGGCCATAGGCCTTCATCTCGTCACCGGTGAGTTTCGGCTTGGTGGCCAAAGGCTTGGAGCGATCGCCCTGGATGGAGCGGCCGACCTCGCCATAGACGATGCAGGGCGCGTTGACCGCCTTGAACAGGTCGATCATCGGCTGGATGCGGTCCTTGTTCTTCGCCAAATCCTCATCGACCAGCGTGCCGGAGAACCAGCCGCCGCAAAGCGTGACGTCGGCCGCCTTCAGGATAGGCAGCATCACCTTCGGATCGTTGGGGAAGCGGCGGCCCATCTCCATGCCGGTGAAGCCGGCCGAGCGCGACTGGCGCAGACACTCCTCCAGCGACACGTCATCGCTCAATTCCACGAGATCGTCGTTCCACCACGCGATGGGGGACATGCCCAGTTTGGCTTTCAAGTCGTCACTCCAAATGTCGGTTCGTTGCGAGGCCGACGCAGTTCAACCCTGGCGGCTGCCCACGGCTTCCTCATATTTCTTGCGCGCGGCGTTCACTTCGCGTCGCGACGAGACTTCCGGCACGGCGACATCCCACCAATGGCCGCCGGCATCGGTCGACACCAGCGGATCGGTGTCGATGACCAGCACCGTGGTCTTGTCGTTCTTTTTCGCCTTGCCCAGCGCTGTCTCCAGTTCGGCGATCGACGCCACCTTTTCGGCAATCGCACCGAGGCTAGCCGCATGGGCGGCGAAGTCGACGTCGGGCATCACCTCGTGGCGGGCATCCTTCAAGAGATTGTTGAAGTTGGCGCCGCCGGTCGCCATCTGCAGCCGGTTGATGCAGCCATAGCCGCGGTTGTCGAGCAGCACGATGGTGAGCTTGAGGCCAAGCATGACCGACGTCGCTATCTCGGAATTGAGCATCAGATAGGAGCCGTCGCCGACCATGACGACGACCTCCTGGTCGGGCTTCGCCATCTTGGCGCCGAGCCCGCCGGCAATCTCGTAGCCCATGGTCGAGAAGCCGTATTCGGCGTGATACGAACCCGGCGCGCCGGCCTGCCAGAGCTTGTGCAACTCGCCGGGCAGGCCGCCCGCGGCGTGCAGAAGGGTGACGCCTGAACCCATGGCGCGCTGCACGGCGCCGATCACCTGCGCATCGGAAGGATAGGCCGCATTGGTCGAGGCCGTCACCTTGGCGGCGGCGGCCTGCCACTCCGTCTTGCCCTTCAGCGCATTGTCGGTCCAGGCGGCCGGCGCCTTCCAGCCCTTCAGCGCCGCGGCAAGCTCGGCAAGCCCTTCGGCGGCGTCGGCGACCAGCGGCGACGCCCAATGCTTGCCGGCATCGAAACCTTGGGTGTTCAGGCCGATGATGGTGCGGCCTGCATTCTTGAACAGCGCCCAGGAGCCGGTGGTGAAATCCTGCAGCCTCGTGCCGACGGCGAGCACGACGTCGGCCTCTTCGGCCAGGCGGTTGGCGGCCGAGGTGCCGGTAACGCCGACCGCCGCCAGGTTGAGCGGATGGTCATCGGGCAGCGAGGATTTGCCGCCCTGCGTTTCGCAGACCGGAATGCCGGCGCCCTGCACCAGCTTGGCGAGTTCGTCCGAGGCCTGCGAATAGAGGACGCCGCCGCCTGCGATAACCAGCGGCTTCTTGGCGCCCTTCAACGCCGCGACGGCGGCCGCCAGTTCATTGCGGTCCGGGCGCAGCCGGCGCGGCGTCCAGACGCGCTCGGCAAACAGGCTTTCGGGATAATCATAGGCCTCGGCCTGCACGTCCTGGCAGAGCGAAAGCGTCACCGGGCCGCACTCGGCCGGATCGGTCAGCACCTGCATGGTGCGGTTCAGCGCCGGGATGATCTGCTCCGGCCGTGTGATACGGTCGAAATAGCGCGAGACAGGGCGAAAGCAGTCGTTGACGCTCGCCGTGCCGTCGGAGAAATCCTCGGCCTGCTGCAGCACCGGATCGGGCAGCCGGTTGGCAAAAACATCGCCCGGTAAAAACAGGACGGGCAACCGGTTTACGTGAGCGAGCGCGGCGGCCGTCACCATGTTGAGCGCACCGGGGCCGATCGAGGTCGTCGCGGCCATGAAGCGGCGGCGGAAATTGGCCTTGGCATAGGCGATCGCCGCATGCGCCATCGCCTGCTCGTTATGGGCGCGGAAGGTCGGCAGCTCGTCGCGCAGCTGGTAGAGCGCCTCGCCGACACCGGCGACATTGCCATGGCCGAAGATTGCCCAGACGCCGCCGAAGATCGGCACTTTCTTACCGTCGATCTCGGTCATCTGGCGGCCGAGAAAGCGGGTAACAGCCTGCGCCATCGTCAGGCGAACGGTCTTGGTCATTTGTCGTTTCCTCCGGCTTTCCCTATGCCGTCTTGTTATGCTGCCCGTCTTCTTATGCTGCTTTGCGGCCGCGTGCGGCAAGCCATGCCTCGGTGAGCTGCTCGAAGCGCGCGGCCATGTCGGCGATCGCCTCGTCATCCGACATCTTGCCGGCCAGCCATTGTTCGGCGGCATTGATGAAGATGGTGCGACCAACGGCAAATCCCTTGACGATGGGCGCATTGCTCGTTGCTGCAAAGGCCGCGACCAGCTCGTCCTGAGGCGCTTCCAGCCCGAGCAGCACGACGCCACGGCACCACGGATCGTTCCTGACGATCACTTGTTCGATCTTCGCCCAGGCGTTGGCCGAAGCCTGCGGCTCCAGCTTCCACCAGTCCGGCTTGATGCCCAGCGCATAGAGCTCCTCCAGCGCGCGCGGAATGGTGGTGTCGTCGAGCTTGCCGTGCTTGCCGGCAATGATCTCGACCAGCAACTCGCGCCCGACTTTCCGCGCGGCTTCGAACAGCGCGCGCAGCTTCTGCTGCTGCTCGCTCTTCAGCGCTTCCGGGTCGTCCGGGTGATAGAAGCACAGGCATTTGATGCAATGATCGATAGGCCATTCGGTGAGCTGCGAGCCGATGTCCTGCGAGAATTCGAAGCGCAGCGGCCGCGATCCGGGCAATTCGACCGGACGGCCGAGCCAGGCGAGGCGATGGCGGGCGAATTCGAACATCGCGTCGCGGCCATATTTCTCGTCGATCAGCATGCCGTAGCCGTCGCGGCCGGCGGCGACCTTGGCCGCGGCCTTGACGGTGAGCACCTTGAAGTCGGGGATCCGCGAAGTATCGGCGCCGACCCTGGCCGCGACGTCCTCCAGCTGGACGCGATGGTCGCAGGCCAGCGCCATCAGCGAAGGAATGTCGCGCCGCCGCGTCGTCGCCCAATGGATGTGGTTGATCGCCTCGTCCTTGCGCAGCGCCAGATGCTTGCTGCCGTGCTTGAGGAAGAACTGCAGCTCCTCGAAGGTCGGATATTCCGGCGCGCACAGCAGCCGCGACACCGCAAAGGCGCCGCAGGCATTGGCCCAGGTGGCGGCGGTGGCAAAGCTTTCGCCGCCCAGCCAGCCGCGCAGGAAGCCCGACATGAACGCGTCGCCGGCGCCCAGCACATTGAAGATCTCGATCGGAAAACCCTTGCCGACGATGCCGTCCTCGAGGTCGTCGCTGATCGGGCCGTCATAGACGATGCAGCCCTTGGCGCCGCGCTTCAGAACGATGGTGGCCGACGACAGCGCGCGGATCGTCTTCAGCGCGCTCAGGCAATCGTCGGCGCCCGACGCGATCATGATCTCCTCCTCGGTGCCGACGATGAGATCGCAGTCGGGCAGAACCGTCTTCAACTGAGAGGAGACACGGTCGGATTTGACATAGCGCTCGAAGCCCTCGGCATGGCCGGCCAGACCCCAGAGGTTCGGGCGATAGTCGATATCGAACACCACCTTGCCGCCCTTGGCCTTCATGAGGCGGATCGCCTTGCGCTGCGCGGCATCCGAATTGGGTCGCGAGAAATGTGTGCCGGTGACGACCACGGAACGCGCCGAGGCGATGAAAGCCTCGTCGATGTCTTCTTCGGCGAGCGCCATATCGGCGCAGTCGGAGCGGTAAAAGATCATCGGCGAGACGCCTTCGTCCTCGACCGAAAGCAGCACCAGCGCCGTCAGCCGTTCCTTGTCGGTCTTCAAGCCGTCGACCGACACGCCCTCGCGCCGCAGCTGCTCGCGGATGAAACGGCCCATCTGCTCGTCGCCGACGCGGGTAAGCAGCGCCGAGCGCAGCCCGAGCCGCGCCGTGCCGACGGAAATATTGGCCGGGCAGCCGCCGACCGACTTGGCGAAGGAGGCGATGTCCTCCAGCCGCGAGCCGATCTGCTGGCCATAGAGATCGACCGAGGCGCGGCCGATGGTGATGACGTCGAGCGGCGGGTATTTCCCTTCCACGGCTTCGCCCATTCGAACCTCCCATCGGCCTTGTTGTGCAGAGCAGCGTCGTTTTGGACAGCACGCGCAAGCGGCGGCGTGGTGCCGTCAATATGAAATATTAATTCCAATCTGTAGTCAATATGGAATGAGCGTTCCCATGATGAAAAGCGCTCGTCGGCGAGGCTCAGCCCTTGCGCCGGCGTCCGACTTCGCGGCGCTTCTCGCCGACGGCGACGGTCAGCGCCATGGCAAGCGCCATTGTCGCCGAGATCGAACGGAAGCCGCCGAAATCGGCCTCGGCCACCTCGAACCAGACCTTGGCGAATTGTGCCAGCGGCGAGAAGGACGAGTCGGTGATCGCCACGATCGGCACGCCCTGTTCGGCGATCGAGCGCGTCTCCTCGATGGTCGCAGGCGCGTAAGGAGAGAAGCTGATGGCGATGACGGCGTCACGCGGCGTGGCGAAGCCGATCATCTCGGCATTCAGCCCGGCGGCCGATTCCACCAGCTGGTTGCGAATCTTGAGCTTGCCGAGCGCGTAGGCGATGTAGGACGCGACCGGATAGGATCGACGCTTTGCCAGCACATAGATGGTCTCGGCTCTCGCCAAAAGCGCCACCGCCTCCTCGAAATGCGCATCGTTGAGCGAACGCGAAATGTCGCCCAGCGAAGTGCTGGCGGCGGCGACGAAGCCGTCGAAGATCGCCCGATGCCCGCCGCCTTCCTCGGCCTTGGCGCGCAATGCCGCCAGCCGCTCGTCATAGGAGGAGTTGCGCTCGCGCAGACGCTCGCGGAAAACAAGCTGCAGGCTGGTGAAGCCGTCGAAGCCGAGCTGCTGGGCAAAACGGATCAGCGTCGAGGGCTGAACGCCGGCCGAAGCGGCAATGCTTGCCGCCGTGCCGAAAGCGATGTCGTCGGGGTTGTCGAGCGCATAGGCGGCGATCTGCGCGATGCGCTTGGGCAGGCTCGCGCGCCTGTCCAGGATCGTCGCGCGCAGTGTTTCGAAATCGCGAGGCACCCGTTCGTCCATCGTCGCTCCGCCCACGCCCATGAAGTTTGTCCCTCTCCTGCCTCATCATAACGAGTTCGCGCAAGAACACCATAAAAAATGATTTGTATGTTCCATTCTTCATCGAAATGGACTAATTCATCCATATCAATTCTTCCAGCGATTCCGCTTTCACGGAACCGCTCCATCTGTTTGTTGACGCAATTCCGGACGGAAAACCGCTCGACACTTTTCCTGGAATTGCTCTGGCGCGGAGACAATCGACATGGTCGCAGTGGGCCTCATCGGCACGGGCTTCATGGGCAAGTGCCACGCCATCGCCTGGAATGCGGTGGGCACCGTCTTTCCCGATGTCGAGAAGCCGAGGCTGGTGCATCTGGGCGAGGTGAATGACGAGCTTGCCCGGCGCAAGGCCGGCGAGTTCGGCTTCGCGAAAGGCTCCGGCGACTGGCGCGCCGTGGTCAACGATCCGGAAGTCGAAATCGTCTCGCTGACCACGCCCAACCAGTTCCATCCCGAAATGGCGATCGCCATTCTGGAAGCCGGCAAGCATCTGTGGTGCGAGAAGCCGATGGCGCCGAGCTTTGCCGAGGCCGAGGCGATGGCAAAGGCTGCCAAGCAATCCGGCAAGGTCGCCGTGCTCGGCTACAACTACATCCAGAACCCCGCCATCCGCCATATCGGCGCGCTGCTCGAGGAGAAGATCATCGGCGACGTCAACCTCGTGCGCATCGAGATGGACGAGGATTTCATGGCCGATCCGGAAGCGCTGTTCTTCTGGAAGCATGAGGCGGCTTCCGGTTATGGCGCGCTCGACGATTTCGCCGTCCATCCGCTGTCGCTGATCAAGGCGCTGTTCGGCCGAGTTTCGCGTGTCATGTGCGACATGGTGAAACCCTATGCCGACCGCAAGGTCGCTTCCGGCGGCCGCCGCGCGGTCGAGACCTACGATATCGCCAGCGTCTTGATGCATCTCGAAAACGGCGTTGCCGGCACGCTGCTGGTCAACCGCTCGGCCTGGGGCCGCAAGGGCCGCATCGCCATCCAGATCTTTGGCTCGAAGGGCTCGATCCTCTACGACCAGGAGCGGATGAACGAATTCCAGCTCTACCTCACCGCCGACCGGCCGACCGAGCAGGGCTACCGCACCGTCCTGGTGGCGCCGCACCACAAGCCCTATGATTCGTTCCTGCCGGCGCCCGGCCATGGCCTCGGCTTCAACGACCTCAAGATGATCGAATGCCGCGAGCTCTTGATGCGCATCGCCGGCAAGCCGGCCCGCATCATCGACTTCGACGAGGGGCTGGAGATCGAGCGCACCGTGCATGCGATGGCGCGCTCGTTCCAGGAGCAGCGCTGGGTGGATGTGAGATAATTCGGGCGAACGCCCAAACCGGCGCAACGGCCGGCGCCGGTGGCGGCTGCCTCGCGAATATCGGCGTGGGTGCGGGCAGCTCGGCATTCGCCTTCAACCTGCGGATTGTGTGCGGTACGAGCCGCGTGCGAGCCGTCTGCGGACGCTCGGATTGGCCCGCTTCAGGCCAGATTGATGGCGACGTTGCGTAGCAACGCCACGGATTTGCGCATGCCTTCCATCGGCGAAAGCATCATGTCCTCGTGCTCGATCGAGAGCACGTCGTCGTAGCCCGCCTGCTTCAGCGCGGTGCAGAACTGCCGCCACCAGGTTTCACCATGGCCATAGCCCAGCGTGATGTAGTTCCAGGCCCTTTCGGCATAGTGATTTGGTGGACGCGCATCGAGCACGCCATCGATGCCGGCCGGCACCGGCTCGACGCGCGTGTCCTTGGCGTGGACATAGTAGATCGCGGAGCCAAGCTTGCGCACGGCGGCGATGGGATCGGCGCCCATCCACATCGGATGGCTCGGATCGTAGTTCGCGCCGACCGTCTCGCCGACGGCATCGCGCAGCCGGAACAGCGTCTGGACGTTGTAGACCGCCTGATGGCCGTGCAATTCCAGGCAAAGCTTCCCGATGCCGAGATCGTTCGCGAACTTAACGAGATCGCGCCAGTAGGGGATGATGCAATCGTCCCACTGGTAGCGCTGGATGTCGGCGCATTCGGGTGGCCAGTCGGTGATGATCCAGTTGGGGTTGGCGTCACCGGGCCCGCCGGGCAATCCGGACATCATGACCACGCGGTCGATGCCTATGAGGCTCGCCAGCCGGATCGTGTCCTCGGTCACCTGGCGGTGCTTCTTGCCCTGCGGTCCCGGATGCAGCGGGTTGCCCGAGCAATTGAGCGCCGCGATTGTCAACCCGTGGTCGCGGACCTTGGCGACGAATTCGGCGCGGGTCGCCGCACTGTCCAGCATGGCCGCGAGATCGATATGCGGCGCCGAGGACCAGTTGCCGCAGGCGAACTCCAGCGTCTCCAGCCCGAGTTCGGCAGAGGCGCGCAGCATCTCGTCGAAGGACAGGTTGCCCAGGCTGTCGGTGATCATGCCAATCTTCATTTCGGGACTCCCGCTTGACTTTGGACCATCCGCTCAGAGCTTTACGGGCTCGAACCTGCCGGACCGGGCGGAGGCGAGGGCCGCCTCGCAAAGGATCATGGCCTTGCGGCCGTCGCTGGCCGTGACGGCCGGCTTCCTGCCCGTCTCGACGCATGTGATGAAGTGATCGATCTCGGCGGCGTAGGACTCCGCGTAGCGCTCGACGAAGAAGTAGTAAGGCTTGTCACGCGATATGCCCTTGCCACCGTACATTTCCACCGAGGTCGGCAGCCGGTTGCCGGCCTGCAGCATGCCGTCGGCGCCATGCACCTCGATGCGCTGGTCGTAGCCATAGGCAGCCCTGACGCTGTTGTTGATGTGGCATTGCCGGCCGGACGCCGTTCGCAGGATGAACATCGCGGTGTCGTAGTCGCCGAGCTTCCTGTATTGCGGCGCCACAAGCGAGGAGCCGGTTGCGAAGAGTTCGACCGGCTCCTCGTCGAGCAGGTTGCGCGCCATGTCGAAGTCGTGGATGGTCATCTCGCGAAAGACGCCCCCGCCTCCAGCCAGCGCTTCCTCGGTTTCGGGTTCGGGATCGCGGCTGGTGATGATGACCTGCTCGACGGCGCCGATCTCGCCGCCGTCAAGGCGCTCCTTCAGCGCCCGGAAGCTCGGATCGAAGCGGCGGTTGAAGCCGATCTGGAACGGCACGCCGGCGTTCTCGACCGCGGCCAGGCACTCGTCCGTGCGCTTGAGGTCGAGATCGATAGGCTTCTCGCAGAAGATCGCCTTGTCTTTCGCCGCCGCGGCCATGGCAAGTTCGGCGTGGGTGCGCGTCGCCGAGGCGATGAACACCATTTTCACCGACGGATCGTTCATCACGGCTTCCGTGCCGGCGATCTCGGCGCCGGTAACGGCGGCGACCTTCTCCGCCGCTTCGCGATTGGGGTCGACGATGTAGCGCAGCCGCACCTTTGGGTGACGCGCGAGATTGCCCGCATGCACACGGCCGATCAGCCCCACCCCGAACAGACAAGCATCCATCATGCGTTCGACTTTCCTATCGGGCCGCGCCATCGCGGAGCGGCCGGTTCAGTGCTGCCCCGGCGCGTTCATTTCACCGCGCCCATGGTCAGCCCGCGCACCAGATGGCGCTGCACCAGGAGCGCGAAGAAGACGATCGGCAGCGCGCCGATGACGCCGGCCGCCGCCATCGAGGCCCAGTCCGTATCGATGCGGCCGATCAGCGTCGCGGTGCCGCGCGGCATGGTCATGGCGCGTGGCGTGGCAGTCAGCGCCAGCGCGAAGAGGAATTCGTTGAAGGTGACCAGCACCGCGAAAATGGCGGTCGCCGCGAGCCCGGGCGCGGCCAGCGGCAGCGTGATGCGGCGGAAGGCGCCGAAGCGCGAATCGCCGTCGACCATCGCGGCCTCCTCGAGATCGACGGGGATCTCGCGGAAGAAGCTCTCCATCATCCAGACGCAGAAGGTGACGTTGAAGGCGGTGTAGGTGGCGATCAGGCCGAGCCAGCTGTCGAGCAGGCCGAGGCTGAGCATCAGCAGATAGACGGGGATCAGGATGACGACCGGCGGGATGATGCGCAGCGTCAAAAGGAACAGGCCGACCTTGCGCTCGGCGGCGAAAGGCAGGCGGAACCTTGCGATCGCATAGGCACCCATCGCGCCGACGATGAGCGCGATCGCGACCGAGAAGAAGGTCACCACCAGCGAGTTCGTCAGGTAGGAACCGAACTGCTTTTCGGTGAACAGCCGGACGTAGTTGTCGAACGTCGGCACGTGCGGGTAGAGCGTGCCTTCCTGCGTGATCTCGCGGTTGGACTTGAGCGAGGTGGAGACCAGCCAGTAGATCGGCAGCAGCACGACGGCCAGCACGAAGATGGTAGTCAGGATGCGTGCCAGACGAATGCTCATGACGCGTCGATCCTGCGCAGGAGCCGGATCGCGCTGAAGGCGAGCGCGAGCACGACGAGGCCGACCGTCACGAACAGCGCCGCCGCGTATCCGGTCTGCTGGAACTTGAACGCGGTGTCGTAGCCGTAGATCGAGATCAGCCTCGTCGCCTCGCCCGGCCCGCCGCGCGTCAGCACGAAGACCTGGTCGAAGGTGCCGAAGGCATCGATGGTCCTGAGCACGATCGCCACCGCCAGCACCGGCCGCATCATCGGGAAGGTGAGGTCGGCAAAGACCCGCCAGGCGCCGGCGCCGTCGACGCGCGCCGCCTCGAACGGCTCATGCGGCAGCGACTGCAGCCCGGCGAGCAGGATCAGGAACATCAGCGGCGTCCATTCCCAGACGTCGAGCACGACCAGGCCGATGAAGGCGTTGAGCGGGTTGCCGAGGATCTGCGCCTCGCCACCGCCGATGGCCGCCGACAGCGCAGTCAGCATGCCGGCGTCGCTGGCGTAGATCAGGCGGAAGACGATGGCGACGACGACCGGCGTGACCACCATCGGAATAATGAGCACGGTTCTGAGCAGGCGGATGCCGCGAAATTCATGCAGGCAAAACAGCGCCAGCGCGAAGCCGAGCACCGCCTCGAAGGACACCGACAGCGCGACGAACTTCACCGTGACCCAGAGTGAGTTCAGGAACTGCGCGTCGCTCCATAGGTGCACATAGTTCTGGAATCCGACATCGGCGACCGGCGACCCATAGCGATAGGCTTTCGCGCTGGCCCTGAGGCCATCCCAAAGCGGATAGACGAGCACGCCGAGCACGATCGTCAGGCCCGGCGCCAGCATGAGGTATGGGAGGGCGAGGTCGAGCCCCGCCCCCTGCAGGCGAAATCTGCGAGCCTGCGCTGCGCTGCGCATCAGTAGTAACCTGCCGTGGTCAGATAGTCCTTGACCTGCTTGGCGGCCGTGTCGAGCGCGGCGCCGCCGCCGGATCCGGCCTGCAGCGCCTTGTTGAGCTCGATGCCGAGCAACTCCTCGACTTTGGCCCAGTCCGGCGTGCGCGGCCTCGGCAGCGCGCCGGCGTCGAGCTGCTGCAGGGCGACCGGGATCAGCCGGTTGCCGGGCTTGGCGATGCCGAAGGCGCTGCGCTTGACGGGAATAGAGCCGGCTTCCGACAGCTTGGCCTGGGTTTCGGCGCTGACATACCACTTCAGGAACTCGATCGAGTTCGCCTTGTTGGGAGCCGATTTCGGAACGCCGGCGATGAAGATGCCCATCTGGGCGATCGCCGACTGCTGCTTCGGCACGACGCCGAAATCGAGCTTGCCCGCCACCTTGGTCTGGGCGGGATCGTCGGCCTTCAAGGCATTGCCGGAATACTGGATGATGGCGCCGGCATCGCCGCCGAGGATCGCCGCACCCTCCTGGTCGGAGTCGAACTCGACCACGCCGCTCGGCGCGTTCTGCTTCATCGTGCCGACGAAGAAATCGGCCGATGCCTTGCCTTCGGCCGAATTGAAGATCGGATTCCATTTGTCGTCGAAGAACGAACCGCCGAACGACAGGAAGATCGGATACCAGCTGGTGACGATCGGGTTGCCCGTAACGCCGCGGAAGACGACCGGATACTTGATCTTGCCGGCGGCGACGCCTTCCTTGCCCTTGGCGATCACCTCGTCCCAGGTCTTGGGCGCGCCGCCGGTGAAGACGTCGTTGCGATAGGTGAGCGTCTGCAGGTCGCCGACGAAGGGCACGCAGATCAGCGTCGGCTTGGCGTTCTCGAAGCCCTTGACGCGCGGCCCTTTCTGCGGCGGCCAGTAGCCCATGTCGATCATCGAGCCGATCCAATCCTTGCCGGAGCCGTCGATGCCGCCGGCGCCGAGATCCTCGAGCACGTTGGCGGCGCCGAACTGCGGCACCCATGGATCGTCGAGCAGATAGAGGTCGTACTGGCCGGCGCCGCTCTGGGCGTCGGCGAACCATTTCTCCAGCGTCACGCCATATTCATCCTCGAGGAACTCGATGTCGAAGCCCTGCTCCTTGGCGAGCGGGATGATCTTCTGCTTGAACGGCGTCAGCCCGCCATCGGCGAAGGCGCCGATGATGACCTTCTTGCCGGCTGCCCTGGCGGGCATCGGCAAGCCGAGCGTGGTGAGGGCCGTGGTGGCTAAAGCCAGGCCCAGCCCGCCCTTGATGATGGAGCGGCGAGTAAGTCTGCTGGAATGCGTCATTTCTCTCTCCCGTTGTTGTTGATCCTATGGACGGCTGTGAGGCCGGCCGAATTGAAGAAACAGGCGTTCGCCGGGTCGAAGGCGACGCCGATGCTTTCGCCGACCGCACCCTTGAAATCGCGGCCGGCCCTGACCGAGACGTTGCCGCCTTCGAGGCGGACATTGACCAGCGTCTCGTTGCCCATCGGCTCGACGACGTAGATTTCGCCGGGCAGGGCACCCGGCGTGCCGGTCAAGGCGAGGCTGCAGTCCTCCGGCCGCAAGCCGATTTCGACGATCCCGGCGGCGCGGCAGGCGGCGAGCCGCGCGATATCCAGCGGGACGACCTTGCCGGCCACCGCCACGCCATTGTCGGCAAGCCCGGCCGGCAGGATGTTCATCGGCGGATTGCCGACGAAGGTTGCGACGAAGCGGTTTGCCGGACGGTCGTAGATATCGATGGGCGGCGCCATCTGCTGCAGTTCGCCGCCATGCATGACGGCGACCAAGTCGGCCATGGTGAGCGCTTCGACCTGGTCGTGGGTGACGTAGATGGTTGTGGCGCTGAGGCGCTGGCAAAGCCGCTTGATCTCGCCGCGCATGGTGAGCCGAAGCCGCGCGTCGAGATTGGACAGCGGCTCGTCCATCAGGAAGGCCGCCGGGTCGCGCACGATGGCGCGGGCCAGCGCCACACGCTGGCGCTGGCCGCCGGAGAGCTGGCGCGGCCTGCGGTCGAGCAGATGGCCGATTTCGAGGATGGCGGCGACCTCGCCGATCTTGGCTTTTCGCTCGGCCGCCGGCGCGCCGCGGATCCACAGCGGATAGCCGATATTCTCGGCGACCGTCATCTGCGGATAGAGCGCATAGCTCTGGAAGACCATGGCGATGTCGCGGTCGCGCGGCTGCAGCCGGGTGACGTCGCGCTCGCCGATGAAGACCTTGCCGGCGGTCGGCATGTCGAGCCCGGCCAGGATGCGCAGCGCCGTCGTCTTGCCGCAGCCCGACGGGCCGAGGAGGGCAAGGAATTTGTGGTCCGGCACGGCGAGGTCGAGCGATCGCAGCACGTTGAGCGCGCCGAAATTCTTGACCACGTTTTTATACAGAACCGAACTCATCGCCCTCCCCGGCGTCCCCATTCTGCCTTCAGGCCTTGCGCTCGTGCACGTAGAAGCCTGCGCCTTGCGCCAGCTTCTTCAGATTGCGATACCCCATTGTCGCATAGGTCAAGGGATGCGCCTTGGCCGGGTCCTGCTCGGCCTCCACCACCAGCCAGCCGGAATAGCCCTTATCGGCGAGGATTTTGAGCAGCGTCGGATAGTCGATCGCGCCGTCGCCGGGCACTGTAAAAATGCCATCCATCACCGCGCCCATGAAGCTCATGTCGGTCGCGCGCGCCTTCTTCAGCACCGCCGGGCGCACATCCTTGCAATGGACATGCACGACGCGCTCGACATGCCGGCGCAAGAGCTGCTCCGGGTCGCCGCCGGAAAAGGCGCAGTGCCCGGTATCGTAGAGCAGGCCGACCGCCTCGCCGGTGCTATGCATCAGTCTGTCGATCTCCTCGTCGGTCTCGACGATCGTGCCCATGTGATGGTGGAAAGCCATGCCGACGCCGAAATCGGAAAAACGTTCGGCCAGCCGCGTGATCTTGGCGCCGTAGGCCTTCCATTCCCCGTCCATGAGCTTCGGCCGTTGCGAGATCGGGTCGTGAATGGCGCCATGCCGGCCGCGCGAGGTGTCGGCATAGACGACACCTCTGGCGCCGAGATCGCGCAATAAAGTCAAATGTGGCCGAATCGCCTCGAATTCCTCGTCCACATCCTTCTCGCAGATGCGGCCGTCATACCAGCCGGAGACCAGCGCCAGCCCGTAATGGTCGAGGATCGGCCTCAGCGCGCGGCTGTCGCGCGGAAACTTGCCGCCAAGCTCGGTGCCGGCATAGCCCGCCTCGGCTGTCTCGCTGAGGCAGGTTTCCAGCGGCGTGTCGCCGCCCAATTCCGGCACGTCGTCATTGGTCCAGGTGATCGGATTGATGCCAAGTCGAACTGTCGTCATTGCTCGCTTTCCGCCCCGCAGCCGGGATGGCTGCGGGGTGTCCGGTCTCGGGAGGAAATGGCTGCGGTTCTGGCGGCGGGGCGCGAAGCCCTGCCGCTTCTTCATTCGGCCGGACGCCCTCCCAGCGTCTTGCCGAACTTGCCTTCCCGTCGACGTCTTACCCCAACGTCATAGGGTTAAGTCTACGCCGCTCTGTCTCCCTCGCGAGGACCAGTTTTCCGGAAAATGAAGGAACCAGTTCAAGTCCGGCCACGGCTGTGGCAGCATGGGGGGAGGGACCATGGAAGGGGTGTTGCATATGCAAGAGCCGAGGTTCATTGCCCGATCTAAGCGTCCGTCGTCGGCGCGAGGCACCCCCCTCTGGCCTGCCGGCCATCTCCCCCGCAAGGGGGGAGATTGGCGGCTCCGCCGCCGGCGCTTTTTCTGCGACGTTGGCGATTGGCGAAAGCGACGGCCACATCTGATCTCCCTCCTTGCGGGGGAGATGGCCGGCAGGCCAGAGGGGGGTGGGCGGGAACTCGACGCTGCAAAGCAAGCTCTTTGGAAGCTTCCGCGGCCAGCAGGCCGCAGAGACTGACACCCATGCGCCTCCACCCCAAGCCCCAGGCCTTCCCCCTCGACATGCTGGCGGTCAACCGCGCCAGCCCCGAGCATCTCTCGCGCCAGCTCTATCACGGCCTCGTCGCCATCATCCGCGACCGCACGCTGGCGCCGGGCTCGGAGCTGCCTTCGACGCGGGCTTTGGCCGCCGAGCTTGGCCTTGGTCGCAACACCATCGTCACCGCCTATGACCAGCTCGTCACCGAGGGCTACCTCGCCAACCGCCAGGGCGCGCGCCCTGTCATCGTCGACCTGCCCGACGGTCCGCGAGAAGCACCGCGCGAGGCGCCGCCTGTCCCGCTGCGCGCGCCCTCGCGGCGCGGCCAGCAACTGCTCAGCCAGCCCTATCATCACGGCAGGCCGGGCCATGTCGCCTTCCACCCCGGCATGCCGGATGCGCAAAGCTTTCCCTTCGGCGTCTGGGGCAGGCTGGTCGCGCGCCGCGCCAGCCATGGCGGCGAGACCCTGTTCGGCACCTATGACGTCACCGGACATCCGGCGCTGAAAGAGGCGATCGCCGGTTATCTGTTCTCGGCGCGCGGCGTGCGCTGCCGGCCCGAGCAGATCGTCGTCACCACCGGCGCGCAGGCCGCCTTCGATCTTCTCGCCCGCCTTTTGCTCGACCCTGGCGACACGGTGTGGATGGAGGAGCCCGGCTATTACGGCGCCAAGGCCGCCTTCACCGTGGCCGGCGCAAAAATCCTGCCCATCCCGGTCGACCAGGAGCGCGGCTGGCGTTTCGACATGCCGAACCCGCTGCCCCGCCTCATCTATGTGACGCCGGCTTGCCAGCATCCGCTCGGCATCACCATGCGCATGGAGGAGCGGCTGCGCCTGCTCGACATCGCCGAGACCGCGAACGCCTGGGTGATCGAGGACGATTTCGACGGCGAGTACCGCTTTCAGGGCCGCCCCGTGCCGGCGATCCAGAGCATGGACCGTTCCGGCCGCGTCATCTATGTCGGCACCTTCGCCAAGCTGTTGTTCCCCGCGCTTCGCCTCGGCTTCATGGTGCTGCCGCCGGAACTCGCCGGCCGCATCGTCAACGCGCTCTCCACCACCGGCCAGTTCGCGCCCCTGCTGCTGCAGGCGGCGCTGGCCGATTTCATCACCGAAGGCCATATGAGCCGGCATTTGAAGCGCATGCGCCGCATCTACGCCCAGCGCCGCCAGCTTTTCCGCGAGATCGTGACCGAGCGCCTGCGCGACGAGATCACGCTGTCCCCCGCCGAAGCCGGCATCCAGGTGGTGGGCTATCTCAAGGCAGGCATCGACGACATCAAGGTCAGCCAGGCGGCGGCAAGAAGGGCGATAAACGTCTCGCCGCTGTCGAAATACTTCCAGAACACGGCGCCGACGCAAGGGCTGGTGCTGGGCTATGCGGCATGTGATGCGGCACAGACGCGGGACGGGGTGGAGCGGTTGGCGGCGGCGATCAGGGAGACGCTGGGGTGAGGGCTATGGCGCCAGCAGATGGCGCACCCGACAGGATTCGAACCTGTGACCTCTGCCTTCGGAGGGCAGCGCTCTATCCAGCTGAGCTACGGGTGCTTCCCGGGGAACCGGAAAACGAACCGGCCGGTGAGCCGGCCGTCGAAGGCTTCTTAGCGGAAGCCGCTGCGGGCTTCAACGGCCAATTGGAATGGCGACGACTTGTGATGGTTGATTGTCCCACCGATAGCCTATCGGCCATGGCGCTCCCCCTCTCTCCGTCTCGGCTTTGCCGAGCCACCTCTCCCCGCTCCGTACCCGCTTCGTGGGGGCGAGGAACCCAGGCTCCCAGGCCTCACCCCTCCACCTCGGCCTTCGCCACCCTCCGTCTCGTGCCATGCGTCGCCCGCTTCTGCTTCTTCGCGCTTGCCAGCTCGTGCATGGCGTCGAGCTGCATCTGCTGCATCTCGGCCAGCCTCTGCCATTGGCGCGAGATCAGGTAGTCGAGCTTTTCGTGCAGGTGCCGCACTTCCAGCTCGGCCTTCAGGTTCACCCGGTAGTCGTTGAAGGAGCGCAGCCGGTCTTTGGCTTCCTGCCGCTTTTGGCTCATCATGATCACCGGCGCCTGGATGGCGGCGATGCAGGAGAGCATCAGGTTGAGCAGGATGAACGGGTAGGGGTCGAAGGCGCCCGCCATGCCTTCGAGCAGGTTGATGCCGATCCACACCAAAAGGATGCCGGCGAACGAGATCAGGAACCACCAGCTGCCGCCGAACTCGGCCATGCCGTCGGAGACGCGGTCGGCAAACGAGCGATGCTCCTCGAACTCGTCTTCCGAGTTTTCCGAGATCGTGTCCTGTCTCGCGATCGATTCCACCACCTGGCGGTCGAGCTCGGAGAATTCGCCATGCTCCTGCTGCAGCAATTCCTCCATGTAGCGCATGCGGTAGCGGCCGAGCTCGGCGCGGCTGACGCGGGCGCCGCGCGGCAGGTCGGGATGATCGGCGCGGATGCGGTCGGCTAGGCTCGGCCTCAAATCGTCGATGCGCACAAGGTCGCGCTTGCGGAACTTCCTGCCGCTGATCGCCGAGGGCTTTTTCTTGGGCTTGACCCTGGCGGTGCCGGGCACGTGCGGTTCGGAGTCCGGCACCTCCGGCGCTTCGAGGATCTCGTCGGCCGCCTCATGCGGGTCCTCCGCCACGGTCTCGGCTTCGAGATATTCGCCGGCGACGTCGTTCTCGTCGTCCGCTTTCTTCTGCGCCTTGGGGTCGCTGGCCATGCTCGGTGCTCCTGTCTTTGCGGCTACGATACGCCAAGCCGGCGCGGCATATCCATGCCGAGTGTGTAACTCGTGTGACAGAACAAGTTGTTGTGATGGGGTGGGGGGTGCTGTCCGGGCAAAAAGCCGTAGCGGAGAGCGCAATCCGAAGGACTGGCGAGCAGCGGCCAATCTCCGGAGTCCGCGCCGCCCCTCATCCGCCCTTCGGGCACCTTCTCCCCGTATAGTGACGGGGAGAAGGTGGCTGGCCGCCACCTCGGCGCTTTTCCTGCAACGCTGGCGATTGGCGAAGCCGGCGACGGCAGCGCCCCTCTCCCCGTCACCATACGGGGAGAGGATGCCGGCAGGCAGGTGAGGGGCGGCGCCATCCTCGAAAAATCTGATGCCCGGCCGCTGGCGCGACGATCCCGGGCCGCTGGCACCATCCCCACCCCTGTAGCCAGGCCATTCGGCAAACTACATCACCCTCAAGCCCACTCCCGCCAACGCAACAATGAGGCATCGTCATCATGTACAAGAAAATCCTGATCACCACCGACGGCTCGGAGCTCGCCGGCAAGGGCGTCGCCCACGGCCTGGAACTCGCCAAGGGCCTCGGCGCCGCCGTCACCTTCCTCAACGTCTCGGAACCCTTCCCGGCGCTCGCCTGGGGCGGTGCGATGGCCGGCTATGTCGCCGCCGACGAGCTCACCAATTACGAGGAAAACGCCCGCAAATACGGCCGCGAGGTGCTCGACAAATGCAAGGCCGAGGCCGATGCGAAGGGTGTCGGCTCGAAGGGCATCCATGTCGAGAACAAGGCGCCCGCCGAGGCGATCCTCGAGGTCGCCGCCAGCGAAGGCTCCGATCTCATCGTCATGGCCTCGCATGGCCGCCGCGGCATCGGCCGCTTGGTGCTCGGCAGCCAAACCGCGGAGGTGGTGTCGCTGACGGAAATCCCGGTGCTGGTGGTTAGGTAGGGCAACGGGATAGGGCGACGCGCCCGTTGGTTCGTCATCCCAGGGTCTGCGCGCGTCGCTTCGCTCCTTGCTTCGCCCTTGGATGACGAGGCTGATAGGTTAGCCGGTGCAGGCAGGGCCTTCACGACGCTTTATTGCGTCGGCAGTAGCGGCGAACTGGGCGACGCCAGATCCGGCGACGGCAAATCGGCTGCCGGCAAACCCGGCAGCGACGACGCGGGCGAGACCGAACCCGGCGGCGGCAGACCGGGCAACGCTGAGTCCGACGCCGGCAGGCCGGGCGGTGGCGAGGCCGGTTGCTGCCCGGCATACATCAGCCTGGGCTGGGCGGCGTCGGCGGTCGTCGGCCTCAAACTCCGCTGGATCAGCTGCTCGACATGGTCGTTGCGCTGGCGCGCGCTGGCTGCGCCCATCACCACCACGATCAGATGCCGTCCGTCGGCATTGTAGGAGGTGACGATGTTGTAGCCGGAGGCGCGGATATAGCCGGTCTTGATGCCGTCGACGCCGCGCACCCGTCCCAGCATGTCGTTATGGCCGCGCACCAGCCGGCCGCGGAACATGAAGTCGCTTTCCGAGAAATAGTGGAAATGCTGCGGGAAGCGATGCTCGAGCGCAAGGCCCAGCACCGCCATGTCGCGCGCCGTGGTCACCTGCGCATCGTCGGGCAGGCCGCAGGCATTGTGGAAACTGGTGCTGCTCATGCCAAGCTGCCGCGCCTTGGCGGTCATCATGGCGGCGAACCGGTCCTCGCTGCCGCCGCCCAGATATTCGCCCACTGCCACCGCCACGTCGTTCGCCGACTTCACCACCATGGCGCGGATGGCGGAATCGACGTCGATCGTCTCGCCGCGCCGGAAACGCAGTTTGGTCGGCGGCTGCGAGGCTGCATGGTCGGAAACCGGGATCCGCGTCTCCTTGGTGACGCGGCCGGTCTCCATCGCCTCGAACAGCATGTAGAGCGTCATCATCTTGGTCAGCGAGGCCGGATAGCGCTGCGCCGTCGAGTTGACCTCGAACAGCGTCTTGCCGGTCGAGGCATCGACGACGATCGCCGCGTATTTCTGCGGCTGCGCCGGGACGGTCAGCACGCTTTCCGGCGGCGCGGCCGTCGTGCAGCCGGTCGCGAGCGCGAGAAGTGCCAGCACGGCGATCAGTTTTTGCAGGATAGGGAAGGGAGTGGGCAAGACGGTTCTAAAGCTGTTGCTGAGATGCGGCGAAGCTAACGTAACCCGTCCGCCACGTCCAACTGGTTAACGGCGATAGAAACGAATTTGCCCAGCTTTTGCTTCCTTTCAGAGGCCAGCGCCGCCCCTCACCTGCCTGCCGGCATCCTCTCCCCGTAAACGGGGAGAGGGGCGCTATCGCCGATGTTTTCGCTAATCGCCAAAGTTGTGGCGAGACGCGCCGGCGTTGCGGCCTGCCCCTTCTCCCCGTCCCTATTCGGGCAGAAGTGCCAGGCAGGGCGATGAGGGGCGGCGCCGACAGTCGAGAAGTGGTCTCCCGCGCCGCCACTGCAAACAGCAGTGATGCAAAATGCCAGCCGTCCCGCTTGCGGAGAAGGCGCAGAGCAGGTTCTGCTGATCTCAAAGATTCGGGGAGGTATGCATGGATACGGTCACGATCGGCGCAAAGGGCGTCTCGGTTTCGCTCGATCTCGCCGTTGGCCACATCGCCGCCATGCAGGTCGAAATCGACGGCCTTATCCTGAAGCCGCTGCATCGCGCCCCCTGGGTCGGCGCGCCGCGCGAGACGCTGCCGGAAAACCTGGCCGAAGGTACCGTGCGACTGTCCGGCGATTTCCTCTGCGCTCCCTTCTCCACCAGCGACGTCGAGGCGGCACCCTTGCATGGCTGGCCGGCCAACAGCGAATGGGACGTCGTCGAAAACGGCGCTATTGCCGGAGGCTGGCGGGCCGTCTTCCGGCTGCGCCGCAAGGTGATGGGCGCGGCCGTCGACAAGGTCTTAACGCTGCGCGACGGCCATCCCTTCCTCTACCAGGAACACGTCTTTTCCGGTGGCTCCGGCGCCGTCTCCGTCGCCCATCATCCGATGACCGCGATGCAGGGCGGCGGCTGGTTGGCGTTTTCGCCGAAGCGCGTGGCGGTCACGCCCCCGACGCCGCTCGAGCCCGATCCCGCGCGCGGCCGTTTTCGGCTGGCCTATCCGGCCCGCGCCACGGATCTCACGCAGTTCCCGCTGGCCGCCGGCGGCACCGCCGACCTCACCGACTACCGCATGGAGGACAGGCGCGAGGATTTCATCACCCTGGTCGAGGCGGATCACGGCGGCCCGGGCTGGACGGCGATCGCCCGCCGCGCCGAGCAGGACCTGGTGCTGGTGCTGAAGAACCCGGCCGAACTGCCGGTCACCATGCTGTGGTTCTCGAATGGCGGCCGCGACTACGCGCCCTGGAGCGGCCGCCATATCGGCGTGCTCGGCATCGAGGATGGCCGCACGGCTGTCGGCCACACCGCTTCGCTGGGCGACAACTGGCTGAAGCACGAAGGCGTGGCGACGGCCTTTGCACTTGCCGAAGGACGGTCGGTCTCGTTCCGCCATGTCATCGGCGCGGTTCCGTTCGCCCAGGCCGAGCCGCCGAGCGGTCTGGAAGCCGCGCCCGACCGATTGCGCGTGCTTGCTTCCGACGGGGCAGCGCGGGAGGTGCCGTTCGACGGCGAGTTCCTGCGCATCGGCCGCTCGGTTCCGGCGTAAGGGCTCAGGGGGCAGAGCGTTCTAAAAGCTCGTCATTCCAGGGCGGAGCAAGGAGCGAAGCGACGCGCGCAGACCTGGAATCGATGCCGTGACCTCAGCCGCAGAGTGCAGCGGAGCAAAATTCTGCACCGTAGGCGGCGCTCACGCGTAACGGCGTGGATCCTCGGGTCTGCGCGCGTCGCTTCGCTCCTTGCTCCGCCCGTGGATGACGATGGGATGGGGCGTCTTCGCCTAATTTCGAAGGCGGGAGACTGCCAAACAATCGGTTGAAACCTCGGCTTCCAGGAACCAGGTTTGAAATTTCCATCCACACCCGCCAAGATGCGGGCCGAACCGCACCCGGAAAGGCGCCGATGTCCGAGATCGCCCATATCACAGCCGCCATCTTCAAGCGCGCCGGCAAGGCCAAGCGCTTCATCGTCGCCATCGCTGGCCCGCCAGGTTCAGGCAAGTCGACATTGTCCGCTTCGCTGCATGAGCTGCTGCCGGAGGGCAGCGCGGAGGTCGTGTCCATGGACGGCTTCCATTATGACGACATCATTCTCAACCGCCGTGGTTTGCGCCCCCGCAAGGGCGCGCCGGAAACCTTCGATTTCGCCGGCTTCGAGACACTGCTGAAGCGCATCCGTTCCGGCGAACCCGATATCGCCATGCCGGTTTTCGATCGCGGCATCGAACTGTCGCGCGCGGCGGCCGAGATCGTCGGCGCCGACACCAAGTTCATCCTGGTCGAGGGCAATTATCTGCTGCTCGACGAGGAGCCATGGTCGCGGCTGGCGCCGCTTTTCGATTTCACCATCTTCGTCGACGTGCCGCGCAATGAGCTCGAGCGCCGGCTGATGGAGCGCTGGCGCGGCCACGGCAAGTCCGATGAGGACGCCCGCGCCTGGATCGCTTCAAATGACATGCCCAACATCGAACGGGTGCTGGCGCGGCGCCGGCCGGCCGATATGGTGGTTGGTTAACCCGCTCAATTTTCAATACTTTCCGACGGGAACCTTAAGGTTTTCACGTCGTTATGACCCTATCCCGAATTGTCCGGCGCCGGAGCAATTCCAGGAGAGTGTGCAACCGCTTTCCGTCCCGGAATTGCGAAAAAGAAAATAGCAGGAGCCGTCAGATGGCAACCAACAGCAGAAAACCCGCGCCCAAGAAAAACAGGGCCAACCAGTCCAGGACGACGCAGGCCAAGGCCGGCGCCGGCCCAGCGGTCGCCGAGCGTTCGAAGGATGCCAAGCCGGCTTTCGGCAAGGCGGCCCCGAAGAAAGTGACGCCTGGCACGGTTCACAAGGTCGCGGCCAGGAGCGCGAAGCACCCCAAGCCGGCGGCAAAGAAGTCGGGACCGATCCGCACTGCGGCAAGCGTTGCGACAGGCGCGGTCGTCGCCACCGCGCGGCTTGCGGCTTCCATGTTCGGCCGGGGTGGCGCCAAGGCCAAGGCGAAATAGCGTTTAATGCATGTCGCCCAGAAGTGTGCAGCGGTTCTGGGGCAACGACATGCATCAAAACAAAGACTTAAAGCGCGTCGCTTGAATCCGGCTCAGCGCGACGCGCTTTAGAATTTACGCGATTCCGGACGGAAGGCTGCGGCGAAGTCGCCGAGCCCGACCGATCCACACTTTTCCTGGAACGCTTTTAGCCCTTCGCCGGAATGGTGAGGCCCCGCTTCACCGCAGGCCGCGCCAGGCCGCGCTCCAGCCATTCGGCCACTGTCGGGAAATCATCGAAGCCGACCAGCTCGCGCGCCTCGTAGAAGCCGATCAGGTTGCGCACCCAGCCCAGCATCGACACGTCCGCAATGGTGTAGTCGTCATCCATGATCCACTTGCGGCCCTTCAGCCGCGTTTCCAGGACGCCGATCAGTCGCCGCGACTCGTCGCGGTAACGCTCCAGCGGCCGCTTGTCGGCGATCTCGCGCCCGGCGAATTTGTGGAAGAAGCCGACCTGCCCGAAGATCGGGCCGATCGCCGCCATCTGGAAGAACACCCACTGGATCGTCTCGTAGCGCCGTGCCGGATCGGCGGGAATGAGCTTGCCGGTCTTGTCGGCCAGATAGAGCAGGATAGCGCCTGACTCGAACAGGCCGATCGGCTTGCCGCCCGGACCGTCCGGGTCGATGATCGCCGGTATCTTGCCGTTCGGATTGAGCGACAGGAATTCCGGTGTCCAGCTCTCGTTCTTGCCGATATCTACGTAATGCGGCTCGTAGGGCAGGCCGATCTCTTCCAGCGCGATCGACGCCTTCACGCCATTGGGGGTCGTGGCGGAATAAAGCTGCAGGCGGTCCGGATGCTTCGCCGGCCAGCGCTTGGCGATCGGAAAGGCGGATAGGTCGGTCATCGCAAACTCCGGATGGGGCTCGGCGCCGGGCGGCGCTCATGGCGGGTGAGCAAAGAATTAGGACCCCGGCCGGCCTCGATCAATACACCGGCAACCGGCTTGCCATGCGCACACAGTCAACCGGGCGGCTGCGATCAGACCGCCTTGAAGGCCAGAACCGCATTGGTTCCGCCGAAGGCGAAACTGTTGCTGAGCGCCGCGCGCACCTTGCGCTCGCGCGCCAGGTTCGGCGTCACGTCGAGGTCGCAGTCCGGGTCCGGTTCACGGTAGTTGGCGGTCGGCGGCACGATGCCGTCGCGGATCGCCATGACGCAGGCGATCATCTCCAGCCCGCCGGAAGCGCCCAGGCAATGCGCATGCATCGACTTGGTCGAGGACACCGAAAGCGAAGCGGCATGCTCGCCGAAGACCCGCTTGATTGCCGCGGTTTCGATCTGATCGTTGGCCTTGGTGCCGGTGCCGTGCGCGTTGAGGTAGTCGACATCTTCCGGATTGAGCCCGGCATCCGCCAGGCAGAAACGCATCGCCGCTTCCGGTCCCTCGACGGTCGGCGCGACGATGTCGGCAGCGTCGGCCGAAAGCCCGACGCCGGCGATCTCGGCCAAGATGGTGGCGCCGCGCGCCATCGCGTGATCGTAGCTTTCAAGCACCGCCATGCCGGCGCCTTCGCCAAGCACCAGGCCCGCGCGGTCGGCCGAGAATGGCCGGCAGGTGTCGGGCGAAAGCACCCTGAGCGCCTCCCAGCCCTTGAGCACGCCCCACACCAGCGGCGCTTCGGTGCCGCCGGCAAGCATGACGTCGGCGCGACCGAGCCTGATCTGGTCGACCGCCGTGGAAATCGCATGGTTGGCCGACGAGCAGGCCGAAGTGGCGCCGAAAACGGGGCCGCGCAGCCCGAGATTCATGCTGACCTGGCCGGCGGCCGCACCCGGCATCACTTTCGGCACGGTGAAGATGGCGGCGCGGTTGCGCCCCTCGATCAGGATTGCGCGGTAATTCTCCTCGATGGTCTCGAAGCCCGCGACGCCGATGCCGACGATTGCGCCCATCCGGTAGGTGTTGTCGGCATGTGCAACCAATCCCGCCTGCCGCATGGCTTCCCGCGCCGCGATCACCGCCAGCAGGCTGAAGCGGTCCATCGACACGACCTGCTTGCGGTCGATGCCATGGTCCGGCAATTGCTTGATTTCGCAGCCGGTCTTGACCTTGAGGTCATGCAGCGACGGATTGTCGATCGGTCCGATGGCCGAGCGGCCGGCGCGCATGGCATCCCACATGGCCGGCACATCGTTGCCGAGCCCGCAAATTCCGCCAATGCCGGTGATGACGACGCGTTTTTGCATGCGATCAGGCTTTTTTCGCGATCAGTTCGCGAACCGCCTCGACCATGTCGCCGACGTTCTTGAGATTGCTCCAGGCGTCGACGGTGTTCATCTCGATCTCGATGCCATACTTTTCCTCGAGATCGAAGATGATCTCGGTCAACTCCAGCGAATGGATGCCGAGCGCGCTGAGATCGGTGCTGGTGGTGATTTCCTCGCCGCCAGTATCGGCATGCGCTTTGATCTTTTCGATGATCTCGGTCGTCAGCTGGTCAGCCATTCGGTTCCTTCCCTGTCGTTCCCGACGCCAACGGATCAGCGCCCCTTTTTGATCCCCGGATCCAACAAACGCCGTTGCCCTTCCCTCGCCAGGCACCGCGCGACCGCTCCAGGGTGGCTTCCCTCTATAGAAACCGAAACGATGTCAAGCAACAAGCGATATATCGACAAAGCCGTCGGAGTGCTTAACCTGGGGTCGTGGACATGATCGAGAACAGCTCGCGGCCCGCCGCTCCTTTGCCTGCCGCGCAACGTGTTGCCGGGCTAGGCAGGCTTTTCTGCGGCAAAAGCGGTGGCCGGACGCGCTTGCGGCGGCTCTACCAGGACGGATCGGCCAAAATCCGGCTGCCGGCGGTGCAAGGCGACCCGCTCGAGGCGGTGCTGATCAACACCGCCGGCGGGCTGACCGGCGGCGACCGCCTCGGCTGGGCGATCGAGGTTGGCGCCGACGCCTCCGTTTCCGTCACCACCCAGGCCTGCGAGAAGGTCTATCGCGCCGCCGCCGACAGGGCCGAGACAAGCGTCGGCCTGCGGGTCGCCCCACGCGGCCGCATCGCCTGGCTGCCGCAGGAAACCATCGTTTTCGATCATGCCGCCTTCGCCCGCAGGCTCGATGTCGAACTCGCGCAGGATGCCGAGGCATTGATACTCGAAGCAACGCTGTTCGGCCGGCTTGCGATGGGCGAGCGGCCGCTCAACGGCAGTTTCCATGACCGCTGGCGAGTCCGCCAGGGCGGCGCGCTGATCCATGCGGAGGATTTCCGGGTCGGCCAGCATATCGCGGCAACGCTCCAGCGACCGGCGGCGACCGGCGGTGCGCTTGCCGTCGCCACCTTGCTGCTCGTTTCGCCGCAAGCGGAAAGCCTGCTGGAGCCGGCCCGCGCCATCATCGGCGACCCCCATGTCGGGGGCGAGGGCGGCGCCAGTTTCTGGAGCGTCGGCCGATCTGGCAAGCTTCTTGCGAGGCTTTGTGCCGGCGACGGCTACCAGCTCCGCAAGCGGCTGGTTCCGCTCGTCGAACTGCTCAATGGGCGGGCGGGCCTGCCCAAATTGTGGTCACTCTGATTTCGATTGCCGGGAAGTTGCATGAACCTGACGCCGCGTGAAAAGGACAAGCTGCTGATCGCCATGGCGGCGATGGTGGCGCGCAAGCGGTTGGAACGAGGCGTCAAGCTCAACCATCCCGAAGCCATCGCCCTGATCACCGACTTCGTCGTCGAAGGCGCGCGCGACGGCCGTCCGGTCGCCGAGCTGATGGAGGCGGGAGCGCATGTCGTCACCCGCGCCCAGGTTATGGACGGCATCGCCGAGATGATCCACGACGTCCAGGTCGAGGCGACGTTTCCCGACGGCACCAAGCTGGTGACCGTGCACGAACCCATAAGGTGAGACCGATGCTGGAGCTCAGGCCCAATTGCGAATGCTGCGACAAGGATCTGCCGCCGGAGGCAGCCGATGCGCTGATCTGCACCTTCGAATGCACCTTCTGCGCCGACTGCGTGGACAATGTTCTCGGCGGCGTCTGCCCGAATTGCGGCGGCAATTTCTCGCCGCGACCGATCCGGCCGGCATTCAAGTTGACGAAATATCCGCCATCGACCAGGCGCGTTATCAAGGCCGAAGGTTGCGGTCCGCGCAAGGCCGCTTAACCGGGTCAATTGGAAAGGGCAGAAAGATGATCTCCGCTTCGACGACACGCGGCACGCTCGCCGCCATTCTGCTGCTGGCTGCGGCAATGCCGGCTGAAGCCCATGTCGGCGCCGGCACGCCCTCTTCCTTCGCCGCCGGTTTCGCGCATCCGCTGTCAGGGCTCGACCATATGACGGTCATGCTCGCCGTCGGCCTGTGGGCGGTGATGAAGGGCGGCAAGGCGGTGTGGGCCTGGCCGCTCGCCTTCCTTGGCGTCATGCTGGTCGGCGCCGCGCTCGGCATGCTGCATGTGCCGCTGCCTTTCGTCGAACCGGGCATCCTGGCTTCCGTCGTGGCGCTCGGTCTGCTGGTGGCGCTGGCGGTCGACCTGCCAGTCTCGGCCGGCGTTGCCATCATCGGTGTGATCGCGCTGTTCCACGGTCATGCCCACGGCACGGAAGTGCCCGAAAATGCCGGTGGGCTGGAGTATATGGCGGGCTTTGCCGCCGCCACGGCGCTGCTCCATGGCCTCGGCATTGCGGCCGGTCTCAGGCTTGGCCTGCGCTTCCGAAGCATGGCGCGCGCCGCCGGGGCCGCTTGCGCGGCGGTCGGCGTCGGTCTGGCCTTCGGCGTTTTGTGAGGGCACGATGATCCCCGGCGAAGTCATCGCGGCCAAGGGCGAGATCGAGCTCAACAAAGGCCGGCCGACCGTCACGCTCAAGGTCGCCAACAGCGGCGACCGGCCGATCCAGGTCGGCAGCCACTATCACTTCTTCGAGACCAATGAGGGCCTGAAATTCGACCGCGAACGCGCGCGCGGCATGCGGCTCGACATCGCCGCCGGCACCGCCATGCGCTTCGAGCCGGGGCAGGAGCGTGATGTCACCCTGGTGCCGCTGGGCGGCAAGCGCGAGGTCTATGGTTTCCAGCAGAAGGTGATGGGCAAGCTGTGACGTCCGCCGGCGCGCTCAAATCACTTCGGCGGCTTGGCGGCGGCGTAGATGACGATCTTGCCGGGGTTGTCGAACTCCACCGCAAGCACGTCCTCGGCCAGCACGCGCCGCGAATCGATCGCGTTGAAGAGCAAGGCATTCGCCTCGATCTCCCGGCGCAGTTCGGCCACATCGTCCTTATGTTGCTTCACCTTGTTCTCGATCGCTGGTGGCGGACCGCCTTCGCTGCGCGCCGCATCGGTCAGGAACACGATGTCGACCGTGTCGAGCTTGGTGGTCTTGCGCACCGTGCCGATGTTTTCGCGGGTGCGGTCGATGGCCGTGATGACCTTTCCGGCTTCCGTCCTGGAAAGCGTCTCCTCCTGCCGGATTTCGGAATCGACGATTGCAGCGGCCGGCCTGTTGCCGTTCAGCGGCTGCGCGGCGGATGCGGCATGGAGCGCGGCCATGAAAAGCGTGGCGGCAACCACAGGGGTCCATTTTGCAAAGCGCGAGACATTCGCCATCGCTCGCTCCTGACTGAACTCGTGGCGGGGCGAAAAAAGCGAAACGGTTCTGCTTGGCCGGAGGTTCCCTTCAAAAACTGGCTGGCGGGCCGCGAACCGGCCCGCCTTGGCGTGCAATCAGCTCGCCTTCTTGGTGATCAGTGTCAGCGCGCCGTTGGGCTGCATGCTGGCGGCGATCACCTGCGCCGAGCTGACGCCCTTGGCCTCCAGCGCGGACTTCACCTTGGGCGTGGCGTCGATCGATTTGCGCAATGTCTGCAGGCCGACGTCGCCGCGCTGCGCCACGATCTGGTTGACCTGCGTCTGCGTGTCCTTGGGCAGTTCGGTGATGTCGATGATGCTGACGCTCTGGATCGCCGGTACGCCAGGCTGAGCCTTAGGCGCGGCCGGCGCGGGTGCGGTCGGCGCCGGGCCGGGCTGCGGCGTCGGCTGCTGCTGAGCGCTGGCAGTGCCCGCCATCATCAGGGTGGCGGCCACGGCGAAGAATATCGTTTTGCGCATGGATGTTCCTTCCATCGGTTTGGCAAACGGTCGTTTTGGGCTGACCAGGCCACCTCAACCGCCAAATGGGAGCGCAAGGTGTCACTGAGCGGGTCATTGCGTGACCATTGGGTGGCGACAATGTGCAGCTCGCGCCCAAACAACCTTACTTTGGGCAACCTTACTTTTGGCAACCTGAATTTCGGGAGCAATCGCTGATGGCCAGGATAACCCGCGCCGCCTATGCGCAGATGTATGGCCCGACGGTCGGCGACAAGGTGCGGCTTGCCGACACCGAGTTGTTCATCGAGGTCGAAAAGGACCTCACTGTTTACGGCGAAGAGGTGAAATTCGGTGGCGGCAAGGTCATCCGCGACGGCATGGGCCAGAGCCAGGTGACGCGGGCGGACGGCGCGGTCGATACGGTGATCACCAACGCGCTGGTCGTCGATGCGCTCGCCGGCATCGTCAAGGCCGATATCGGCCTGAAGGACGGCCGCATCGCGGCAATAGGCAAGGCCGGCAATCCCGACACGCAGGACGGCGTCACCATCATCATCGGCCCCGGCACCGAGATCATCGCCGGCGAAGGCAGGATCCTGACCGCCGGCGGCTTCGACGCGCATATCCATTTCATCTGCCCGCAGCAGATCGAGGAAGCGCTGATGAGCGGCATCACAACGATGCTTGGCGGCGGCACCGGGCCGGCGCACGGCACCCTGGCCACCACTTGCACGCCGGGGCCCTGGCACATGGCGCGCATGATCCAGTCCTTCGACGCCTTTCCGATGAATATCGGACTGTCGGGCAAGGGCAATGCCTCGCGGCCGGCGGCGCTTGAGGAGATGGTGCTGGCCGGGGCCTGCTCGCTGAAGTTGCATGAGGATTGGGGCACCACACCGGCGGCGATCGACTGCTGCCTTTCGGTCGCCGACGACTACGATGTGCAGGTGATGATCCACACCGACACGCTGAACGAGTCAGGGTTTGTCGAGAACACGGTGGCGGCCATCAAGGGCCGCACCATCCATGCCTTCCACACCGAGGGCGCCGGCGGCGGCCACGCGCCCGACATCATCAAGGTCTGCGGCCTGCCCAACGTCATCCCGTCCTCGACCAACCCGACCCGACCCTACACCGTCAACACGCTGGCCGAGCATCTCGACATGCTGATGGTCTGCCACCATCTGTCGCCGTCGATCCCGGAAGACATCGCCTTCGCCGAAAGCCGCATCCGCAAGGAGACGATCGCGGCCGAGGACATCCTGCACGATATCGGCGCCTTCTCGATCATCTCCTCCGACAGCCAGGCGATGGGCCGCGTCGGCGAGGTGGCGATCCGCTGCTGGCAGACCGCCGACAAGATGAAGCGCCAGCGCGGCGCGCTGCCTCAGGAAATCGGCGACAACGACAATTTCCGCGTCCGTCGCTACATCGCCAAATACACGATCAACCCGGCGATCGCGCACGGGCTGTCGAAGGAGGTCGGCTCGATAACGGTCGGCAAGCGCGCCGATCTCGTGCTGTGGAACCCGGCCTTCTTCGGCGTCAAGCCGGAGATGGTGCTGGTCGGCGGCTCGATCGCCGCGGCGCCGATGGGCGACCCGAATGCTTCGATCCCGACGCCGCAGCCGATGCACTACCGGCCGATGTTCGGCGCCTATGGCAAGGCGCTGACAAATTCCTCGGTGACCTTCGTTTCGAAGGCCGCCTTCGATGCCGGCCTGCAGGGCAGGCTGGGTGTCGACAAGGCGATGATCGCGGTCGAGAACACGCGCGGCGGGATCGGCAAGCATTCCATGGTGCTCAACGACGCCACGCCGCATGTCGAGGTCGACCCGGAGACCTATGAGGTTCGCGCCGACGGCGAATTGTTGACCTGCGAGCCGGCGACCGTGCTGCCGATGGCGCAACGGTACTTTTTGTTCTGATCGCGGCGTCCGGACGCGCAGACTGGGCCTTCTTTGCGATTTTCGCAAATTGAGGGCATCATGCGCCCATGAACAGGATTGATCGTCTCCGGGCGCTGACGCCCTATGAAGCGGATTTTGTCCAGTGGTGTGCCGAGCAAGGCGCGCTGCTGCGCGAGGGGCGTCTTTCCGAGCTTGACCGCGAGAATTTGGCCGAGGAGATCGAGAGCTTGGGAAGGAGGGACAAGCGGGAGATCCGTAGCCGGATGGAAGTGCTGATCACACACCTGTTGAAGTGGGAATTCCAACCCGGCCACAGGTGCCATAGCTGGCAGGCGTCGATTTCCGAGCAGCGTACTTGGATCGACGGCATCATTAAGGATAGCCCGAGCCTTCGCCGATATCCCGCCCAAATCTTCGAGGAGGCGTATAAGGCCGCTTTGCCTGTTGCTGTCAGGGAGACAGGATTCAGGAGGGCACATTTCCCCGGCGAACCTCCCTTTACATCCAAGCAGGCGCTCGACGGTCGATTTTGGCCAGGTGGGCCGCTTTCGATGGGCGATTTCCTGCGAGACTGAATCACCCGCGCTTCTTTTCCGCATTTCTGTTTAAGGCCGATGCCCACCGAAATCGCTTCTCCGCACGACATCTTCCCGCATATCCGTATCGTCATGGGCATGGTGATCGGCCTTGGCGTCACCCGGCTGCTTTCGGGAACTGCCCGCATTGTCCAGCATCCCGGCCAGTACCGGCTCTACGCGGTGCATCTCGCCTGGGTCGGCTCGGTGCTGTTGATGCTGGTGCATTTCTGGTGGTGGGAGTTCGGGCTCTACGCCATCCAGTCCTGGACCTTCGGCAAATACCTGTTCATCATCTTCTACGCCATCACGCTGTTCCTGCTCTGTGCGCTGCTGTTTCCGGATTCGATGCTCGATTACACCAGCTACGAGGACTATTTTTATTCGCGCCGCGCCTGGTTCTTCGGGCTGCTTGGCGCGACTTATCTGCTCGACGTCATCGACACGCTGCTCAAGGGCCCGCAGCATTTCGCCCGCTTCGGCAACGAATATCTGATCCGCACGCCCGTCTTCGTGGCGCTTTGCCTGGTGGCGATTCTGGTTCGCGACCGCCGTTTCCATATCGCCTTCGTCGCGGCGGCGCTGATCTACCAGATATCGTTCATCCTGCGGCTCTTCGACACCATCGTGTAAGAGGCATTGGGCCGATGCCCGCGTTGGTCTAGATTTGGGGAATGCAGGATTCAACCATGTACAAGGCCGTCGGATCACGTGGATCCCGGGTCAGCCGGGTGCTCTGGATGCTCGAGGAGCTCGGACAGCCCTACGAGTTCGTCGAGGTCAAGTTACGCTCGCCGGAAGCCTATGTGCTCAACCCTTCGGGCAAAGTGCCGATCCTCATCGACGGCGATCTGAAAATCACGGATTCGGCCGCGATCTGCGTCTATCTGGCGGACAAGCATGCCGACAAAGGCATGGGCGCCAATCCGGGCCTCGCCGGCCGCGCCGAGATGGATTCCTGGATGCATTTTGCCCAGAGCGAGCTGGAAGCGCCGCTGTGGAACAAGCTGCGCCACCGCTTTCTGTTGCCCAAGGAAGTGCGGGTCGATGTCGGCCCGGCTGCCACCCATGATTTCGCCTCGGAAGTGAAAGCGCTCGATCGCCGGCTCGCCGACAAGCCCTTCGCATTGGGGGTTCGGTTCTCTGCTGTCGATGTGCTGCTCGGCGATATGGGCAACTGGGCCCGCGCCGGGCGATTCCCAATCGAGTCCGATCGGGTGAATGCCTATTTCGACCGCGTGCTGTCGCGACCTGCTCGTGCCTGCGCGCAAGCTAACGGCGGAGCCATGAAATGAAGCTCAACATCACCACCGATTTCACCAAATTCCCGCGCGCCGTTTCTGTGCTTTCCGCCGGCGAAGCCGGCTCGGCGGCGCCATACGACAAAGCGGTGCTGCCGCATGACGAGCGGCATCTGCGCCGCCGCGCCATCGAGACGGCGGCCGGTGACAAGGTGCTGGTCGACCTGCCCGAGCCGGTGGCGCTCGCCAATGGCGACCGGCTGGTGCTGGAGGATGGCCGTCAGATCGAGATCGTCGCGGCGCCGGAGGAGGTCTACGACATCCGCGCCCGCGACGCCGTGCATCTCACCGAGCTTGCCTGGCACATCGGCAACCGGCACCTAGCGGCAAGCATCGAGCCGGACCGCATCCTCATCCTGCGCGACCATGTCATCAAGGCGATGCTGGAAGGTCTCGGCGCCAAGGTGAGCGAGGTTTCGCAACCGTTCAGCCCGGTGCGCGGTGCGTATTCCAGTCACGATCACGGCCATTCGCATGACCACCATGTTCATGACCCCGATGACCATGATCATGTGCACGACCATCATCATCACGACCATGGTCACCACCATCACCATGACTGAGCAGCTTTCCAGCGTCGCGCTTTTGCGGCTGATGGCCTGGCTGTCGCCGGCCTTTCCGGTCGGCGGCTTCTCCTACAGCCATGGCCTCGAGCGCGCCGTGCATGATGGCCTGATCGGAGATCGCGAAGATCTCGCCCGGTGGCTGGAGACGCTGGTCGAGATGGGATCGGCCTGGAACGACGCCGTGCTCTTCGCCGAAAGCTGGCGGCGCGCGCGTGACGGTGGCGACCTGGCGGAAGTCGCCGCGCTGACCGAGGCGCTGGCTGGCTCGCAGGAACGTCATCTAGAAACCATGCTGCAGGGCACGGCCTTTCTCGAGGCGGCGTCCGCCTGGTCGTCCCCGGCGCTGGAGCGCTTGCCGGCCGATTGCCCCTATTGCGTTGCGGTCGGTGCCGTTGCGGGCAGCGGCGGCATCGGCCTTTCGGAGGCGCTGTCCGCCTTCCTGCAGGCCTTCTTCTCCAATTTGGTGCAGGCGGCGATCAGGCTTGGTGTCATTGGCCAAACCGATGCTGTCGCATTGTTAGCCGGCTTCGAGCCTTTGGCGCTGATGACTGCCTCACGCGCCGCCGCTTCCAGCCTGGACGATCTGGGCGGCGCGGCCATTAACTCCGACATCATGGCCATGAAGCACGAAACCCAATATTCGCGGCTGTTCCGCGCATGATCGTCCTCGCTGTCACCCTTTCTTTCGTCCTGCTGGTTATCACCGCGCTGCATGTCTATTGGGGCATAGGCGGCATCTGGCCGGGCACCGATCAGGCATCCTGCGCCCGCGCCGTCGTCGGCTTCCGCGGCGTCGACGAGATGCCTTCGGCCCTCGCGAGCTTCGCTGTCGCCGCTTGCCTCGTTCTCGCAACGCTGTGGCCGCTGGCGCTCGAGGGTGCTTTTGCGACCCCCTTTCCAAAGCAGGGCCTGGCGGCCACGGCATTGATGATCGGCCTCGTCTTCTTTGGGCGCGGCATTGCCGGCTTCACACCCTGGTGGCGCCGGCTCGCTCCGGAACAGCCTTTCGCGCGGCTCGACCAGCGCCTCTATTCGCCGCTCTGCCTGCTGATCGGGCTGGGCTTCGCAGTTCTTGCCATCACGGAGTTTCCGGCATGACGTCGAAAAACGGTCCTCTTCGCATCGGCATCGGCGGCCCTGTCGGCTCCGGCAAGACGACGCTCACCGAAAAGCTCTGCAAGGCGTTGCGCGACGACTTCTCCATCGCCGTCGTCACCAACGACATCTACACCAAGGAGGATGCGATGATGCTCGCGCGGCTACAAGCATTGCCCGAGGAGCGCATCGTCGGCGTCGAGACCGGCGGCTGCCCGCACACCGCCATCCGCGAGGATGCTTCGATCAATCTGCGCGCCATCGCCGAGTTGAACAAAAAATTCCCCGACCTCGACATCATCTTCATCGAATCCGGCGGCGACAACCTAGCCGCCACCTTCTCACCCGACCTCGCCGATCTGACCCTCTATGTCATCTCGGTCTGCCAGGGCGAGGAGATCCCGCGCAAGGGCGGCCCGGCCATCACCCGCTCGGATTTCCTCATCATCAACAAGAGCGATCTGGCGCCCTATGTGAACGTCAACCTGGATGTGATGGAAGGCGACGCCGCCCGCATGCGCGGCAAGCGGCCGTTCGGCTTCACCGATCTGTCGCGCGGCAAGGGCTTGCAGGACGTGATCGACTTCATCGTCGAGCATGGCGGGCTGCAATCGGCGCGCCCCGCCGCCTGAGGGCGACCTGACCCATTAGTTTGCGGTTGCTGGCAGCGGCCACGCGCGGCATTGTCGTAAAAACAAGACTTAACCGGAGGATTTTCGATGAGCCTTGCCCGCCTGCACAAGGAACCGCTGAGCAACCTGCCCTATTATGAGGAGCGGGTCGATCTCGCCGCCGCCTTCCGCTGGACCGCCCGGCTCAACATGCACGAGGCGGTGGCCAACCACTTCTCGTTGTCCGTCAATGAGGACGGCACCAAGTTCCTGATGAACCCGAACCAGGTGCATTTCTCGCGCATCAAGGCGAGCGACCTGCTTTTGATCGACGCCAACGACCCCGAAACGCTGTCCGGTCCCAATGCGCCCGATCCGACCGCCTGGGGCCTGCATGGCGCCATCCATCGCAACGTCCCGCATGCGCGCTGCGCCATGCACGTCCATTCGATCCACGCCACGGTGCTTGCCTCGCTGGCCGATTCGACGCTGCCGCCGGTCGATCAGAACTCCGCCATGTTCTTCAACCGCCATGTCGTCGACGCCAACTATGGCGGGCTGGCCTTCGAGGAGGAGGGTGAGCGTTGCTCGCAGCTTCTCGCCGACCCCAAGGTCAAGGTGATGATCATGGGCAATCACGGCGTGATGGTCATCGGCGACAGCGTTGCCGACACCTTCAACCGCATGTTCTATTTCGAACGCGCCGCCGAGACCTACATCAAGGCGTTGTGGACCGGCCGCCCGCTGCGCACGCTCTCCGACGAGATCGCCGAGAAGACCGCGCGCGAAATGGACGATTACCCCGGCCAGGCCGAACGCCATCTTGCCGAGCTGAAGGCGATCCTCGACGAGGAAGAGCCGATCTACCGGAATTGAGCGGCTTCCTTCCTTCTCCCCGTTCACGGGGAGAAGGTGCCCGAAGGGCGGATGAGGGGCGGCGCCGACGCCTGGAAAATTTATTCAGAGTCCCAGCTGAGCCCGCAATTCCTTGGCGCTGTTGATGACGATGGCGCCGGGCGGACCTTCCATCGGCGCTTCCGGCCAGAAGATCGTCTTCATGCCCGCCGCCAGTCCGGCCATGGCGCCGGTGCGGCTGTCGTCGACCGCGACCGCATCCGCCGGATCGACGCCGGCCAGATAGGCCGCGCGCAGGAAGGGCTCGGGGAAGGGCTTGCCTTCGATCACATCGTTGCGGCTCACGGTGCGCATGCCCGGATAGATAAGGCCGACGGCGGTGAGATTGGCGTCGACGATGAGCCGGTCGGAGTTGGACACCACCGCCTGCTCGACGCCGAGCGCCCGCAATTCGTTGAACACTTCGATCGCGCCGGGGCGTGGCTTCAGCGTTTCGGCCAGCGGCAGGTAGTGATCATATTTGCGCACGATCCAGTCGTCGAACGGCAGGCCAAGGCCGAACTCGTCGCGCAGCATCTCGTAGACCGGCCATGCGGCGATGCCCAGCACGCGCTCGTGCAGGTCGACCGGCGGCGCGACGCCGACGCTGCGCAGCGCCGCCACAAGTGCTGCCTCATGCAGCGGCTCGCTGTCGACCAGCGTCCCGTCCATATCCCAGAAAACGGCTTTCGGCGTCATGCGCGGCTCCCTTCGCCGATCCCCTTAATGGGTTTCCCGATGGAGATAAACCGTCCCGCCGGCAAATGGCCTGGGCAAGCGGCGGATTGATCCTTCGGGAGCCTGCAACACTCCAAGCAATTGCCCATTCGATAGACAATTGCGCGCGGGCGTATTCGCTGTAAGCTATAGCGCCCGTTTCAGGATTGTCTACGGGCCGGGAGGCAGGACGTGAATTCGCGACAGGAAACCGGCAGCACGAGGTTGGACGACGCCGCGCGCGCCGGCTGGCTTTATTATGTTGCCGGCAACACGCAGGACCAGATCGCCGCCAAGCTCGGCATTTCCAGGCAGACGGCGCAGCGGCTGGTATCGCTTGCCATGTCGGAGGGCCTGATCAAGGTGCGGGTCGATCATCCGATCGCCAATTGCCTCGACCTCGCCGCGCGGCTGAAGTCACGCTTCGCGCTCGACCTTGTCGAAGTGGTGCCGAGCGATCCGACGTCGAGCTCGACGACGATCGGCATCGCCGAGGCGGCGGCCGCCGAGATCGAACGCCGGCTCCGCTCGGAAGCCCCCATCGTCATGGCGATCGGTACCGGGCGAACACTGAAGGCGGCGATCGAGCAACTGCCGCCGATGGAATGCCCGCAGCACAAGGTGGTGTCCTTGACCGGCAACATCTCGCCCGACGGTTCGGCGGCCTTTTACAACGTCATTTTCACCATGGCCGACCGCGTCAAGGCGCGCTCCTTCCCGATGCCGCTTCCGGTCATCGCGTCCTCGCCGGAAGAGCGCGAGATGCTGCTCAACCAGCCGATGATCCAGCCGACCCTGGCGTTGGCCGCCGAGGCCGACGTCACCTTCGTCGGCATCGGCGACCTCGGTGCCAGGGCACCGCTCTATGAGGACGGCTTCATTTCGGAAAGCGAGTTGAAGGCGCTGCAAAAAGCCGGCGGCATCGCCGAGATCGTCGGCTGGGTCTTCGACCGCGAAGGCCGCATGATCGAGGGCATCACCAACGACCGCGTCTCCTCCGCCGCGCTGCCGTCGCGGGAAAGGTCGCTGGTCATTGCCCTGGCCATGGGCGAACGCAAACTGCCGGGCATCCTTGCCGCCGTCAATCGCCGGCTGGTCAACGGCCTCATCACCGATGAGCGGACGGCCGAAGCCCTGCTCGCCGGCGCATGATCCGAGCCGGACAGCCCACGCGCGACCGATAAAAACAGCCGGCTATTGCGAGCGGCCGCGCGGATCGTTGCCGTCGAGAAAGCCCATGTCGCGCTTTAGATGCTCCGACAATTCCCGGACATCGACATAGCCGCGCCTACGGCCCGAAAACCGTGAGAATTCCCGCGCCAGCATGAAAAACCAGCCGCGCACCGGGGTTGAAACGAGCTTTTCCTGAACCGTGACCATGATCTTCAGCCTTCGCCATGCTTGAACTGGATTGATCGTCGACCCCAAATATCGGGTTGGCCGGTTCGTGCTTCCAATCAAACCTCGATCATGACCCATAAGGAGGCCTTATGCCCGATCTCAGCTCTCCGCAGCTTGCGCCGCTGCCGCCGCTGCAGGCGATCCGGGTGTTCGAAGCGGTGGCCCGGCACCTGTCCTTCACCAAGGCGGCGCAGGAGCTGGGCATGACCCAGGCCGCGGCGAGCTATCAGATCAAGCTGCTTGAGGAGCGCATCGGCGCGCCGCTGTTCCTGCGCCGTCCACGGCAGATTGAATTGACCGAGCCCGGTCAGCGCCTGGCGCCCGCCGTCAGCGAAGCCTTCGCCATTCTGGGCCAGGCCTATGCCGCGGCGCGCGGCGGCGCCGACGGCCTGCTATGCGTCACCACCGTGTTGACCTTTGCCTCGAACTGGCTGGCGCAGCATCTGGGCGCGTTCCAGATCGCTCATCCGGCACTTGCCGTGCGGCTCGATACGTCGAGCCGCCTGACCGACTTCGCGCGCGAGGATGTCGATCTCGCCATCCGCTCCGGTGGCGGCAAGTGGCCGGGCCTCGAGGCGCATAAACTGCTCGACGCCGATTTCACCCCGATGCTGAGCCCCAAGCTCGCGGCGAGCATCGGCGGCGTCAACGAGCCGGCGGATCTGTTGCGCTTGCCGATCCTCGATCCCGGCGACATCTGGTGGGCGCAATGGTTCGAGGCCGCCGGCGTCGGCGCGCATGACCTCGCCAAACGGCCGGGCAGCAGCATGGGCGCGCAGGCCTATGAGGCGAACGCGGCAATTGCCGGCCATGGCGTTGCGATCCTGACCAGGGCGCTGTTCAAGAACGAGATCGCGGACGGCCGCCTGGTCCAGCCCTTCGACCTGGTGGGCGATGACGGCCATGCCTATTGGCTGGTCTATCCGACGGCGCGCCGCAACGTGCCGAAGATCCGCGCCTTCCGCGACTGGATCCTTGCCGAGATCGCCTGCCCGTAAGCCGACTGCCCTCTGTTTCCTCTCCAACATCCTGGCCGCATCGCCGGGTTGGGGTCACGTTGCGTCATTTCTGTTGCGCTGCAGCACAGATTCCGGCTTGACATAATTCATGCCAAGTGAGTAATTGCCCAAAGCCAAGGCAAATGCTCAACTTGGTTTATGGGAGGAATTGATGAAACTTCGCACGCTCACCCTGGGCCTGTTGTCGGCCAGTGCTCTTGCTTTCGCCGCGCATGCCGAATCCATCACCATCGCCACCGTCAATAATGGCGACATGGTCCGCATGCAGAAGCTGACGGACGACTTCACCAAGGCTAACCCCGACATCCAGCTCAACTGGGTCACGCTTGAAGAGAACGTGCTGCGCGAGCGCGTCACCACCGACATCGCCACCAAGGGTGGCCAGTACGACGTCATGACCATCGGCACCTACGAGGTTCCGATCTGGGCAAAGCAGAGCTGGCTCCTGCCGCTCGACAAGCTCGGCAACGACTACGACGTCAAGGACATCATCCCGGCCATCGCCGGCGGCCTTTCGGTCAACGGCAAGCTCTATGCCGCGCCCTTCTACGGTGAAAGCTCCTTCGTCATGTACCGCAAGGACCTGATGGAGAAAGCCGGGCTCAAGATGCCCGACGCGCCGACCTGGGACTTCATCAAGCAGGCCGCCGACAAGATGACCGACCGCGCCAACGGCGTGAACGGAGTGTGCCTGCGCGGCAAGGCCGGCTGGGGCGAGAACATGGCCTTCCTCACCGCCATGTCGAATTCCTTCGGCGCCCGCTGGTTCGACGAGAACTGGAAGCCGCAATTCGACCAGCCGGAATGGAAGAAGACGCTGCAGTTCTATGTCGACCTGATGAAGGCCGACGGTCCGGAAGGCGCTTCGTCCAACGGCTTCAACGAGAACCTGGCGCTGTTCCAGCAGGGCAAGTGCGGCATGTGGATCGACGCCACCGTCGCGGCGTCCTTCGTTTCCGATCCGAAGGCCTCGCAGGTCGCCGACAAGGTCGGCTACGCGCTGGCGCCCGACAACGGTCTCGGCAAGCGCGGCAACTGGCTGTGGGCATGGTCGCTCGCGGTCCCGGCCGGCACTAAGAAGGCCGATGCCGCCGAGAAATTCGTCTCCTGGGCAACCAGCAAGCACTATGCCGAGCTGGTCGCTGCGAAGGAAGGTTGGGCCAACGTTCCTCCGGGCACGCGCTCCTCGCTCTACGCCAATGCGGAGTATCAGAAGGCAGCGCCTTTCGCGAAGATGACGCTGGACTCCATCAACGCCGCCGACCCGACGCATCCGACCGTCAAGCCGGTGCCCTATGTCGGTGTGCAGTTCGTCGCCATTCCTGAATTCCAGGGCCTCGGCACCACCATCGGCCAGCTCTTCTCGGCGGCGCTCGCCGGCCAGTCGAGCGTCGACGATGCGCTGAAGCAGGCTCAGGACGCGGCCACCGCGGCGATGACCGAGGGCGGCTACATCAAGTAAGGCTCCTCCCGGTGCCGAATGCCGGTCGCCTACCATGACCGGCAGGTGGCCGCCCGAAACCCAGTTCGGGCGGCCACCCTTCAAAATCGGGAAAACTCTGGCACAACTCTGAAAATCCGGCTGACTTTGGGAGGGTGACCGCCATGGCTACTCAACAAACCCGTTCGCTTGCCCGTTTCATGATGGCGCCATCGGTGATCCTGCTGTTCATCTGGATGATCGTGCCGCTGGCTTTCACGCTCTGGTTCTCGTTCCTGCAATACAATCCGCTGAACCCGATCCGCGACGGCTTCGTCGGGCTGTCCAACTACAAGCTGTTCTACGACAATCCGGCGTTCTTCGCCGCCATTCTCAACACCCTGACCATCGTCGTGGCGGTCCTCCTGATCACCATCATAGGCGGCATTCTTCTTGCGCTGCTGCTCGACCAGCCGATCTGGGGCCAGGGCATCGTGCGCATCCTGGTCATTTCGCCGTTCTTCGTCATGCCGCCGGTTGCCGCACTCGTCTGGAAGAACATGATCATGCACCCGCAATACGGCGTCTTCGCCGACATTGCGCGCTTCTTCGGCGTCCAACCGGTCGACTGGTTCGGGCAGCATCCGCTGACGGCAGTCATCATCATCGTCGCCTGGCAATGGCTGCCTTTCGCGACGCTGATCCTGTTGACGTCGCTGCAGTCGCTCGACGGCGAGCAGAAAGAGGCGGCCGAGATGGACGGCGCCGGCTTCATCAGCCGTTTCATCTATCTGACGCTGCCGCATATGTCGCGCGCCATCACCGTCGTCATCCTGATCCAGACGATCTTCCTGCTCTCGATCTATGCCGAGATACTGGTCACCACGAATGGCGGCCCGGGCTATGCCTCCACCAACCTGCCTTTCCTCGTCTACCAGAAGGCGCTGCTGGAGTTCAAAATCGGTCAGGCGTCCGCCGGTGGCGTGATCGCCGTCATTCTCGCCAACATCGTTGCCTTCTTCGCCATGCGCGCCGTCGGCAAGAACCTCGACAAATAGGGAGGACAAGATGGCACGCGCAGTCACCACCCAGCACAAGACCATCGCCACGGCCGCGGCCTGGATCGTCGCCCTGCTGATCTTCTTTCCGATCCTTTATACGATCATTACCTCGTTCAAGTCGGAGCAGGAGGCGATCCAGGGCTTTGCCCTGATCCCGTCGGGCACCATGGAAAGCTACGCCGAGGTGCAGGCGCAGAGCGGCTATTTCAAGTTCTTCCTGAACTCGGTGATCCTGTCGGTCGGCTCCACCGTCCTGGCTCTCCTGGTCGCTGTCCCGGCGGCATGGTCGATGGCTTTCTCGCCGACCAAGCGCACCAAGGACATCCTGATGTGGATGCTCTCCACCAAGATGATGCCGGCCGTCGCGGTGCTGTTTCCGATCTACCTGATCTTCCGCGACACCGGCCTGCTCGACAGCCGCATCGGCCTCACCGTCATGCTGATGCTGATCAACCTGCCGATCGTGGTGTGGATGCTCTACACCTATTTCCGCGAGATTCCGGGCGAGATCCTGGAAGCGGCGCGCATGGACGGCGCCTCGCTGTGGAACGAGATCATCTATGTGCTGACGCCGATGGCCGTTCCCGGCATCGCCTCGACGATGCTCTTGAACATCATCCTGGCCTGGAACGAGGCGTTCTGGACGATCCGGCTCACCACCACCAATGCCGCACCGCTCACCGCCTTCATCAGCTCCTTCTCCAGCCCGCAAGGCCTGTTCTGGGCCAAGCTCTCGGCGGCCTCGACGCTGGCGATCGCGCCGATCCTGATCATGGGCTGGTTCAGCCAGAAGCAGCTGGTGCGCGGCCTCACCTTTGGTGCTGTGAAATAGGGACGGCGCCGTGAAGTAAGAGCACTGCCAAGCGGCGGACGACGAAGAAATCCCCCGGGGAGGAAAACCATGGGAAACATCACGCTCAAGAACGTCTCCAAGTCCTTCGGGTCGACGACGATCATTCCCGACATCGACCTCAATATCGAGGACGGCGAGTTCGTCGTGTTCGTCGGTCCGTCCGGCTGCGGCAAGTCAACGCTGCTGCGCCTCATCGCCGGGCTTGAGGACGTCAGCGGAGGCACCATCACCATCGACGGCCGCGACGTCACTCAGGAGGCTCCGGCCAAGCGCAAGCTGGCCATGGTGTTCCAGTCCTACGCGCTCTACCCGCATATGACGGTCGCCAAGAACATCGCCTTCCCGTTGAAGATGGCCGGCGAGGACCAGGCGACCATCGACAAGAAGGTCAAGGACGCCGCCCGCGTGCTGAACCTCACCAACTATCTCGAGCGTCGCCCCGGCCAGCTCTCCGGCGGCCAGCGCCAACGCGTCGCCATCGGCCGCGCCATCGTGCGCCAGCCCTCGGCTTTCCTGTTCGACGAGCCGCTCTCCAACCTTGACGCCGCACTTCGCGGCACGATGCGCCTGGAGATCAGCGAGCTGCACCATCAGCTGAAGACGACGATGATCTACGTCACCCACGACCAGGTCGAAGCCATGACCATGGCCGACAAGATCGTCGTGCTCAACGCCGGCAATATCGAGCAGGTCGGCTCGCCGATGGAGCTTTACAAGACGCCGAAGAACCTCTTCGTCGCCGGCTTCATCGGCTCGCCCAAGATGAACATGATAGAGGGCGCGCCGGCGGAAAAGTATGGCGCCAAGACCATCGGCATCCGGCCCGAGCATCTCAACATCTCGACCACGTCAGGTGATTGGAAGGCGACGGTCGGCGTTGCCGAGCATCTCGGTTCCGACACCTTCCTGCACGTCCAGGCGGACGGCATCGGCACCGTCAATGTCCGGGCCGACGGCGAGGTTGCGGTGAGGCATGGCGACACCGTCTATCTGACGCCCGACAAGGCCAAGCTGCATCGCTTCAGCGCCGACGGCAAGGCGCTGGCGCAGTGAGGTTGAAGGGCAAATCGGCGCTGATCACCGGATCGGCGCGCGGCATCGGCAGGGCCTTCGCCGAAGCCTATGCGCGCGAAGGTGCGACGGTGGCGATTGCCGATATCGACCTGGAAGCGGCGCAAGCGACGGCGAAAGCGATCGGCCCAGGAGCTTACGCTGTCCAACTCGACGTCACCGACCTGGCTTCGATCGATGCGGCGGTGAAGGCGGTCGAGGCCAGGACCGGCGGCCTCGACATCCTGATCAACAACGCCGCCCTGTTCGACCTGGCGCCGATCGTCGAGATAACCAAGGCGAGCTATGAAAAGCTGTTCGCGGTCAATGTCGCCGGCACGCTCTTCATGCTGCAGGCGGCCGCCCGCTCGATGATCGCCGCAGGCAAGGGCGGCAGGATCATCAACATGGCGAGCCAGGCCGGCCGCCGCGGTGAGCCGCTGGTCGCCGTTTACTGCGCCACCAAGGCCGCCGTCATCTCGCTCACCCAATCGGCCGGGCTCGATCTCATCAAGCACCGTATCAACGTCAACGGCATCGCGCCGGGCGTCGTCGACAGCGACATGTGGGATCAGGTCGACGCGCTGTTCGCCAAATATGAGAACCGGCCGAAAGGCGAGAAGAAGCGGCTTGTCGGCGAGGGCGTTCCCTACGGCCGCATGGGCAAGCCCGAGGATCTCGCCGGCATGGCGGTCTTCCTCGCCAGCGACGAGGCCGAATACATCGTCGCCCAGACCTACAACGTCGATGGCGGCCAATGGATGAGTTGACGGGGATGAGTTGAGGGGGGAGGCGCTTCTCTTCTTTCCTCCGGAGAAGACGCCGCGGGGCAGGTGAGGGGCAGCATGCTGGAACACCAGGTGTTGCCCCTCATCCTCGCCCACCCGAAGAAGGCGGAAACAGTCGGGCCGCCGATCGGCCAAAGGGTAAAATGCGATGACCGTAAAACTCTCTTCCTCGAACCTCGCCAGGCTGCCGGCCAAGGTCGCCGGTCCGAAATACGACCGCTCCACCCTGAAGGCGGGCATTGTCCATTTCGGCGTCGGCAACTTCCACCGCTCGCACCAGGCGGTCTATCTCGACGACCTCTTCGGCACCGGCGAGGGCCATGACTGGGCGCTGATCGGCGCCGGCGTGTTCGAGGGTGAGAAGGTCGGCCGCGCCAAGCTCGAGGAACAGGACTGGCTGACCACCGTGGTCGAGCAGGACCAGGGTCATATGAGCGCCCGCGTCACCGGCGCCATGATCGATTTCCTGACGCCCGGCGATACTGCCGCGATCATCGACCAGCTTGCCGACCCGGCGATCAAGATCGTTTCGCTGACCATCACCGAGGGCGGCTATTTCATCGACCCGGCCTCCGGCAAATTCAACCCGGCCCATCCCGACATCGTTGCCGACGCTCAAGCAGGCGCAGCGCCCAAAACGGTTTTCGGCATCATCCTCGCCGGGCTGCTGCGCAGGCGCGCCGACGGCATCGTGCCGTTCACAATCATGTCCTGCGACAACATCCCCCATAACGGCCATGTCACGTCCGACGGCGTCATAGGCCTGGCACGGCTGATCGACGAGGACCTTGCCAAATGGGTAGAGGACAAGGTCGCCTTCCCGAATGGCATGGTCGACCGCATCACGCCGGCCACCACCGACCGCGAGCGCAAGATCCTCGCCGACGATTTCGGGTTGGAGGACAATTGGCCGGTGTTTTGCGAGCCGTTCAAGCAATGGGTGCTGGAGGATCATTTCACCGCCGGCCGCCCGGCGCTGGAGAAGGTCGGCGTCCAGTTCGTCAAGGATGTCTCGCCTTACGAGCTGATGAAGATCCGCATCCTCAATGGCGGCCACGCCACCATCGCCTATCCAGCCGGGCTGATGGACATCCATTTCGTCCATGAAGGCATGCAGGAGCCACTGGTGCGGGCCTTCCTCGCCAAGCTCGAGCATGACGAGATCATCCCGACCGTGCCGCCCGTGCCGGACACCGATCTGGAGGACTATTACCAGCTCATCGAGGGCCGCTTCTCCAATCCGAAGATCGGCGACACCATCCGCAGGCTTTGCCTCGACGGCTCCAATCGTCAGCCGAAATTCATCATCCCGACGATCGCCGACCGGCTCAAGGCGGGCAAGGGCGTCGCTGGTCTCGCGCTGGAATCGGCCTTGTGGTGCCGCTACTGCTTCGGCACCACCGACAGCGGCGCCGTCATCGAGCCGAACGACCCGAGCTGGGACCGCATGCAGGCGACCGCGAAAGCGGCGAAGGGCGATCCGAAGGCCTGGCTGGCGATGGAGGACATCTATGGCGATGTCGGCCGCTCGCCCGTCTTCGCCGAGGCCTTCGCCCATGCCTTGAAGGTCCTGTGGGCGAACGGCGCGCGCGAAACCCTGACGCGCTATCTCGCCGGAAAGCTCTAGAGCGTGATCCCGAAAAGTGGGAACCGGTTTTCGGAATAGATCACGCTCCAACAAAGAGTTGGCTCAGGATGACGATTCAACGAAGCGTTATCCTGATCTAAGACCCACTGGAAGCATGCCTCGATGACGCCCGAACTGGTCATCTTCGACTGTGACGGCGTCCTGGTCGACAGCGAGGCGCTTTCGGTTTCGGCGCTGCTTGGCATGATCGAGCGCGCCGGCGGCGCGGTCAGCGAAGACGCCGCCTACGAGCACTTCCTCGGCAAAAGCATGAAAAGCGTCCGTGAAATCCTCGGCCGCGACTTCGGACTGGAAATCAGCGACCAGCATCTGACGGCCATGCGCGTCGACCTGATGCGCAAATTCCGCGAGGAACTGAAGCCGATCGCCGGCGTCAAGGAGGTGCTGCCGAAGCTCGGGCCGCCTTGCTGCGTCGCCTCGTCAGGCACGCTGGAACGCATCCGCTACGCGCTCGACGTCACCGGCCTGCTCTCGCTTCTGGAGCCGCATCTCTTCAGCGCCACAATGGTCAAAAGCGGCAAGCCGGCTCCCGACCTTTTCCTCCATGCTGCCGCCAGCATGCGGGCGCATCCGCGCAACTGCCTGGTGATCGAGGACAGTCCCGCCGGCATTGCCGCGGCTCGAGCGGCGGGCATGCGCGTCCTTGCATTCACCGGTGGCTCGCATGCGTCCAACCCCGCCCTCAAGGCGCGGCTTGCGTCGACGGAGCCGGACTCTATATTCGCTGACATGCTGCAATTGCCCGATCTGATTGCAGGCCTGGGAGCGAGAGTAAAAGCATCTTGACGAAAAGCTTTGTTTGCGCGGTCGATGTCGGCACCGGAAGCGCTCGCGCGGGCATTCTCGACTCGCGGGGCAACCTGCTCGGCCGCGCCGACCATCCGATCGCCATGCATCAGCCCAAGCCCGATCATGCCGAGCACGATTCGGAAGATGTCTGGTCGGCGGTGTGCAAGGCCGTGCGGGTCGCTCTCCAGAAATCCGGCGTCGCCGCAGGCGAAATCGCCGGCATCTCTTTCGATGCCACCTGCTCGCTGGTCGTTCGCGACAGGCAGGGTGGCCAGCTCAGCGTCTCGGTCACCGGCGAGAAGCGCTGGGACACCGTCGTCTGGCTCGATCACCGCGCCATCGCCGAGGCCGATGAATGCACGACGAGCGGTCATGCCGTTCTCGATTATATCGGCGGCGTGATGTCGCCTGAGATGGCGACGCCGAAGCTGATGTGGCTGAAGCGTCATTTGCCGAAGACCTGGAATGAAGCCGGCTACCTATTCGACCTCGCCGATTTCCTGACCTGGAAGGCAAGCGGCTCGCTTGCCCGCTCGCAATGCACGCTCACCGCCAAATGGACCTATCTCGCGCATGAGGAAAAAAGCTGGCGGCGCGATTTCTTCGAGCTTGTCGGCCTCGGCGACCTGTTCGAGCACGGCAATCTGCCGGAGAAAGCCAGCTCCGTCGGCGCTGACATCGGCGCATTGACGGCGCAATCGGCGGCGGAACTTGGGCTGACCGAGAAGTGCCGGGTTGGCGCCGGCGTCATCGACGCCTACGCGGGCGCGCTCGGCGTGCTCGGCGGCTTTGCCGGCGATGAGCAAAACATCAGCCGGCATCTGGCGCTGATCGCCGGCACGTCGTCCTGCGTCATGGCGATGTCGCCCGACCCGCAGCCCTTTGCCGGCGTCTGGGGCCCCTATTACGGCGCGGCACTGCCGACGCTGTGGCTGGCGGAAGGCGGCCAGTCGGCCACCGGCGCGCTGCTCGACCACATCATCCGCTGGCACGGCGCCGGCGGTGAGCCGGACGCGGCCATGCATATGAAGATCGCCAGCCGCGTCGCCGAGCTGCGCGCCGAGGACGGCGATGCGCTGGCCGCAAGGCTGCATGTGCTGCCGGACTTTCACGGCAACCGTTCGCCGCTCGCCGACCCGCACGCGGTCGGCGTCATCAGCGGCCTGACGCTCGATTCCTCCTTCGACAGCCTGTGCAAGCTCTACTGGCGCACTGCCGTCGGCATCGCGCTTGGCGTGCGCCATGTGCTGGAGGCGCTGAACGAGAACGGTTATCTGATCGACACGCTGCATGTCACCGGCGGTCACACCAAGAACCCGCTTTTGATGGAGCTTTATGCCGACGCCACCGGCTGCACGGTGGTCGAGCCGCTGGCCGACGAGGCGGTGCTGCTCGGCACCGGCATGGTGGCGGCGACCGCCGCCGGACTCTATGGCGATCTCAACGCGGCCTGTGTCGCCATGCAGCAGGGCGGCAGGACGCGCGCGCCCAACAAGGCCGCCGGCGCCCGCTTCGACCGCGACTACCGCATCTTCCTCGAAATGCATCGCCAGCGGCAGGCGCTCGACGCGATTGGGTAACGTGGCGGACTTGGGCGTTCGGCTCAAGGAACTGGGGCGCAGCCGTGGTCTTGAGATTGGCTGCGCCTTCTCCGGAAACACCGACCCGGACTACAGGGCACTCGTCGCTCGGCACTGCCGTGGCCCGGATCATTGCGGATGCGCCATGCCGTAGGTGAGAAATTTCCGGTTTCCGTCAGGCTTTTACCACCCGGTCGCAGACGATGCCGTTGCGCTGCATGGCGTTTCGCGTGTCGATGATCAGGCGCGAATGATTTGCCAGCAGCCCGTAGTCCACCCCATCGTGATCGGTGACGATGACGACCGCATCATAGGCCGCGATGGAGTCGCGGTTGAGGCGGATGCAATCCTTGCCGGCCAGAGTCGGGTGTTTGCGCGTCTTCGGTATCCGCGCGACATGAGGGTCGTGATAGGCAATGTCCGCCGCGCGTGTTTCGAGCAGCTCGATCAGCTTGAGCGCCGGACTTTCACGCACGTCCGCCACGTTCTTCTTATAGGCAACGCCGACGATCAGGATCGCTGCCTGGCTCAACGGCAGGCCAAGCTGCGTGTCGAGGGCTTCCGACAGCTTGGACATGACATAGTGCGGCATGGAGACGTTGATCTCGCCGGCAAGCTCGATGAACTTCGTCGACACCTCGAACTCGCGCGACTTCCAGGTCAGGTAGAACGGGTCGATCGGGATGCAATGTCCGCCGAGCCCCGGACCGGGATAGAACGGCATGTAGCCAAAGGGCTTCGTCTTTGCCGCCTCGATGACTTCCCAGATGTCTATCCCCATCGCGGAATAGATGACCTTGAGCTCATTGACCAAAGCGATGTTGACGGCCCGGAAGATGTTTTCCGTCAGCTTCACCACCTCAGCCACCTTGATGGTTGAGACAGGCACCACTTTCTCCACGATCGCGCCGTAGAAGAGCGCCACCAGTTTCGCAGCGACTGGGCCGTCGCCGGCGACAACCTTCGGAATGGTAGCGGTTTCAAAGCCTATGCTGCCCGGATCCTCGCGTTCCGGCGAATAGCCGAGGAAGAAATCCCTGCCGGATTTGTAGCCCGTCGCTTCCAGTATGGGCTTCATCACCTCATCGGTGGTGCCGGGATATGTGGTCGATTCCAGCACGACAAGCTGGTGCTTGCGCAGATGGGCCGCGATGGCGCGCGTTGTTCCTTCCACGAAGGAAAGATCGGGCTCGCGCTGCTTTGTCAGCGGCGTGGGGACGCATATGGAGATGACATCGCATTCCTCGATGGCCGCGAAATCCGATGTCGCCTGGAAAGACCCGCTCGCGCTGATGTCCTGCAAGGCCTCGTCGGTAACGGCGCCGATATAGGACCGGCCCGCTTTCAGTCTCTCGACCTTGCTGTTGTCGATATCGAAGCCGATCACCCGGAAGCCGGCTCGCGCCGCAACCGCGGCAAGCGGCAGCCCGACATAGCCAAGTCCGATGATGCCGATCGTGGCCGTTCGTGATTCAAGTCTTGAATGAAGTGTCGCGCCGCGAGCCTGCTCGGCCGAAGTCATTGTTGCCTCCATCGGTGGCGCTGGCCCGGGACGGGCGCCGCATTGCAATGCCGTGAATTCTGACGGACAGGACTTCTGGTAGCCGGCGTCATAACCCCACATTGTCGCGGGTCGCCATGCAACTCTTGTGCCACGCGGTTTCATGCGCGTCTGAGCCATGCGCGGAGCCGCAAAGGCAAAGAACAGCGGTCCGCGCCGGGTCAAAATTCTTTGGATTGTCAAGTGTGCTGCTTGTGCCGGCTTCGCACGCACTTGTTTCATTTTAGATCACGTTAAAAAACAAGTCCCAAAAAAGGCAATGATTACAAGGCCGTAATTAACCACTGTTGTTTATCATATTATTAACTATTAGTTGCATTGCCTGGGGAAATCCTCGTTTCATGGAGAAAGGCGCACAATTAGGGGGTGCGGCTCTCTTCTTTTGCAAGCGAGGATTGTCGCTCTATGAGCATGAACAGCAACGAGGTCAGATGCCTTATCGCGGGAGGCGCGGGGTGTCTCGGGACCAATCTGGCCCGTCGCCTTCTCGATCAGGGCGCGCATGTCGACGTCGTCGACAATCTCTCCACCGGTCGCCAGGCGAATGTCGACCAGTTGTCGCGGCATCGGAACTTCGGGTTCATCAAGATGGATGTCGCCGATCCGGCAATTTGCCGCCGATTGCAGCGTCGCCGTTACAGCCATGTCTATAACCTGGCCTGTCCCACGGGCGTTCCCAACATCAAGCGGCTGGGCGAGCAGATGCTGATGGCCTCGTCCGCCGGGACGCTGAACCTGTTGAAGATAGCGCGCAGGTGCAAGGCGAAATATCTGTTTGCCAGCACCGCCGAGGCTTACGGCGATCCGGACGTTTTCCCGCAGGTTGAAACTTACGTCGGGCGGGTCGATCCCGTCGGCCCGCGCAGTCCTTACGAGGAAGGCAAGCGCTTCGGCGAGGCGCTAACCCGCTTCTGGGGCGGCAAATACGGCGTCGAGGTGCGCATCGTGCGCATTTTCAACACCTATGGTCCGGCCATGTCGCCCAAGGACCAGCGTGTCATCCCGCGTATGTTGACGCGCCTCATCGCCGGCCAACCCGTGCCGATCTATGGCGACGGAACACAGACGCGAACCTTTCTCCACGTCGATGATCTGGTGAACGGGCTTCTCACCGTCGTCGAGAAGGGCAACAGCGGCGAGGTTTACAATGTCGGCGGTGACGAACAGATCACCGTCCGCGATCTCTTTTCCGCGGTGAAAAAGGCGACCGGGCTCTCGGGGGAAGCTGCCTTTCGCGACCATTTCATCGAAGATCACCGCGGCCGCTGGCCGGACACGACCAAGCTGCGGGCTCTTGGCTGGCGGCCGAACATTCCGTTGGAAGCAGGCATTCGCCAGAGTTATCAGGATCTGCTTGCCTCGATGGAGATCAAGCCGGCTCGCGCGGCTTTCGGCTTCGCGCGCAGCAAGGACCGCAGCGCGCCGGTCTTGGGCGATCGGCCGCAGCCCGCCTCGCCATGAGCGCGACGGCCGTCCTCAACCTGACCTTGATGGTGCTCAGTGCGTCGCTGGGCATCAACATCGCGTTCTGGTGCACGGTCGGACTGCTGCGCTTCATCGCCGAGCTCGGCAGCCGCAAGGTCGCCGCGGGCGCTCGCGCCATCAAGGTCGCCGATGTAGCGGTCGTCATTCCGGCGCACAACGAGCAGATCGCGCTTCCCAAATGCATTGCCGCTCTCAAGGCGATTATCCCGGCCCGGCAGATCTATGTTGCCAGCGACGGGTCGAGAGACGCCACGGTGGCTATCGCCCGAAGCCTGGGCTGCAGGGCCCTTGATATCCAGCCCAACGGGGGCAAGGCCAAGGCCATAGACCGGGCTATCAAGCACTATCGCCTTTGCAAGCGGTTCAAGGCCGTGCTGATCCAGGACGCCGACTCCGAAATCGACCCGCACTATTTCGACTACGCCCTTCCGCTGTTTGACGATCCGGGTGTCTGCGTCGTCGCGGGCCATGTCCTGTCGCGCTGGCGCGATCAGCGCCTGCCGACGCTGGATATGCTCTTCGCCGCCTATCGGACACGCCTCTACAGGATCCTGCAGACGGCGTTCCAGTATGGCCAGTCCTGGAAATGGACCAGCGTGAGCTATATCGCGCCTGGCTTTGCAAGCATGTATCGCACCCAGGCTCTGATCCAGATCGACATCACGGCCCCGGGCCTTGTCATCGAAGACTTCAACATGACCTTCGAGGTGCAGCACAAACGGCTGGGACGCGTCGCCTATACGCCGAGAGCGCGATGTTCGTCGGAAGACCCTTTCAGCCTCTCCGACTATCGCAAACAGGTGCAACGCTGGTATCTCGGCTTCTGGCAGACGGTGCGCCGGCACGGGGTCTGGCCAAGCCGTTTCTGGCTTTCGCTCGGCGGCTTGCTGGCGGAATTGCTCGTCATATCGATTTTCGCCCTCGCCTTGCCGTTGGCCACCCTGGCGTATCTGACGACCGGCTTTGAAATCCCCGCATTGTCGATAGGCCAATTGGCGATACGGCCGGTCTCGCCTCTCATTCTCCTCGCGTTGTTTCTCGCCGTCGACTATGCGCTCACTTTTATCGTTGCGCTCATCGAGCGGCGGCCGAGCCTGATGCTCTACGGCATCGCCTTTCCCGCCATCCGGCTTCTCGATGCCGCGCTTTTCCTGCGCGCCCTTGCCAAATCCTTCTCCGCGAAATCCGACGGCCGCTGGGTGAGCCCGGCGCGGTACGCGATCCCCGCCGCCGGCAGGAGGCACTCATGAACATTACCCGGCGCTCGCTTCTTCTCGGCGGCATCACCATCCCGCTCCTGGCCGTTGCCGGCCGCGGTGTCGCCACGGCGGCGGCGCGCCTGCCCAATCCGCTGATCGTGATCGTCAGCGGCGTCGGCGCCCGTGCCGATACAGGCAAGCTCGGAGCTGTCGCAAACGCCTTCTCGTCCGCAGGTCTGCCGATCGCCATGACCATCAAAATGACTGGCGACCCCGGCGACATTCCAAGCTACAGCTCGGGGCTGGCCAAGTGGATCAGGCAGTCCGTGGAACTGGTTCCGAACGCCATCGAATTCGGAATCCATGCCACGACGATCGCGCTGCCCGATCCTTATCTTCAGGCCCGGCAGGCGGGCGAAATGCAGGCCGCCTTCTCGCACATGATCAACGCGTTCGACCGTTACAAGTCCAAGGCCGTCATCACCGCGCTGACGCTGACCACCAATCAGCCGCTGCAATCCTACCAGGACGCCGCATCGATGCGGTCCGCCGGCATCCGCACCGTCATTCGTCTCGCGGGAGAACACGACGACAAGGTTGGCCTGCAGCCGTCGGATGGCGGTTACTGGACGACCAACACCGGTCTTGTGAACACCTTTGCCTCGGCGCGGACATCCGCCACACCGGGCAATGGGACTGTCGCCGCCCTGACGGCGCCGGCCACGCTTGCGCCGAACATCACGGCTCTTACCGCCAACACCGACCCGATTATCGTTGAAATCCCCTTTGACGCGCTCGCCGGTTTGTCCAACGCAGATGCGGCCGACTATGCGGCTGGCGTTGCCATGGCAGTGCTTGCAGCCACCTCATCCGGCGCCGCGCGTGTACTGACCCCGCAAAAGCTCTATGCGCAGAGCCGCGGTACCGGCAGGCGCTACATCGTGGTCAGGGTAGACGATCTGCGCCTCGACAGCGACACCGATCCGAGCCACATGGCCTTCGTGCGCGGTCTCATTGAAGCCGGCTATCCAGTTACCGACGCCATCATCCCGGCTCCCAAGGCGGGCCTGCTGTCGGCGGACGAAAGCAGCAAGGACTATCTGCAATCGATGCTCGCGGACCAGCGATACGATATCGCTGGGCATGGCTGGCACCATACGCCTTCCGAACTGCTCGGAAACTCGCTCGGAAAGGATGTCGACCTCATCAGGGACTGCATGAGCGAAATCTACCGCTCCACCGGCAGGCTGCCGCTGACTTACATTCCCCCGAACGACGATTTCGACGACAACACGCTCAATGCCGTGGCTGGCACAGGGACGCCGATATTCGCCGCCGAGAAGGGGACCCTGCGCTGGTTCAATGGGCTCGACAGGCACGGACTCCTGCATGTGTCCAACACCATCAAGTTCGAAAGCGCCTGGACGGGCGACCTTCCCTATTTCTCCGAGGAACAGGTTTTCGATTACCTTGGAGCGGACAATGACGCGGTCTTTTGCGTTCACCCGGACACCGCCAAAACGCCCGAAAAAAAGAAAGTGATACTCGACTCCATCGCTCGGATGTCGGGCGAGCCGGGCACGACGCTGGTCAATTTCGCGGAGTATTACAAAGCCGTCTGCCCCGCGATGCCGAAGGTGGATCGTGTCAGGCAAGCCCGTGCCGACGTGTCGGTGAAGGACTGGAGAAAACCCGATCCGCATCGGCTGGAAGAGGAAGCGCTGAGAGCCGATGCCGAACTGGCCTGGACCTATTTCGATTGGGGTGCAAAGAACTTCAACGGCATGGCGCCCGCCACGTCGTGGGTCGAATTCGGCAGGCAGACCGGATATCCGTTCACAACGATGTGGGATACCGGATCGCACATCCTGGCGGCGGTTTCCGCTCAGCGAATGCGCATCATCGACCAGACCGAATTCGAGAAGATGATCAATCGAATCCTCGCATTCCTGAGTCAGGGTGATTTCAGCTTTGCCGGGGTGAAGCTCCCAAATACCGAGCGGCGGCTTAGCTCGAAGGGCGGCGAGCGCGATGGCTTCGACAGTGCCGACGTTGGACGCCTGCTGGTTGCACTCAAGATTCTGGACAGCTACACGGCGGGTGCTTTCCCGGTGTTCAAGCTGGTGCGGCATTGGTCGTTCGGGCCCGTCCTCAAAGACGGCGAGTTGCATGTGGTCAGTGACGCCGGCAAGATTTCGTCGGCACCGTACAACAGCTATGCCGGCTATGCCGGCCGCGGATACAGCCTCTGGGGCGAGGCGATATCGGCGGCGTTCACCACTCCCGATCCGAGCAACGATATGGACGCCGCCCTCGCGGCCATGGCGGAAATCCAGCGGCGCGGCCGCATCGCGACCGAGCCCCATGTCACCGAGGAAATCGAGTTGGGCGGGTCACCACACGGGCGCCTCATCGCGGACATCCTCTACGCCGCTCAGATGAAGCGCTTCCGGGATACCGGCATCCTGACCTGCGTTTCCGAGACCGCTATGGCCGGGCCTCCGTATTTCACCTATCAGGGTTACCAGCTGACCGATGATGGCGGCACTTTCCCGGTCGACACGTTGAAGACCTCCGCGCTCGACAAGGCGGCGAAGCTTTCCGACTCTCTGCGGCTGGTCAATTCCAAAGGCGCCTATCTATGGCTCGCGGCCCGGCCGGGCGACTACGCGCAAAAGCTCGTGGCCCATGTCAGGGAGCGCGCCAAGATGAAGGGAATGGGTTTTTCCGCTGGAGTGTCTGAACGGACCGGCAAGCGCATCGAGGTCACCGACATCAACACGAACGGCATCATCCTTGAGTCGGCCGCCTACATACTCGGCGGCCGCAAACCGCTGCTTTCGTCGGCGGAGGCCTGAACCTTGCCGGGGGCGGCGTCGGAGTCGCGTGTCGCCCAATGGCCTGTGTCGCTGTAGCTGGTCGCACCTGGTAGCGACCTGGCAGTCGTCGCGACGGGCCGCGGTGGCTTGCATTGGCTGGATCAATCGCTAACCAGCCCTCCTCTCTTGCCAAAATGTCGCATTTCGTTCACAAGGCGACGCAAACGGCGCATTTCCGCCGTTTGCAGTGCGGCTTCCGGGCATGGTCCCGATGCGCCGCGATCTGAAAGAGCGGAATAATGTCTGCGATCGAAGCCGGCGCTCGCGCGCCGGAAAATCTTTGGCGTCAGGAAATCAGGGCGACGTTGGCGCTCGCCTGGCCGATGGTGCTCACCAATCTCGGCCAGACCGCCATGACCGCGACAGACGTCATGATGATGGGCCGCCTGGGGCCGGATACGCTGGCCGCCGGCGCGCTCGGCTCCAACCTCTATTTCATGCCGATGATCTTCGGCCTTGGCCTGATGCTTGCGACCTCGCCGATGATGGCGACCGAGCTTGGCTGTCGCCGCCATTCGGTGCGCGACCTGCGCCGCACCGTGCGCCAGGGCCTGTGGCTGGCGATCCTGATCTCGGTCCCGATCTGGGTATTCCTCTGGCATGGTGAACAGGTGCTGCTGGCCATGGGCCAGAAGCCGGAGCTCGCGCATCAGGCAGGCATCTATCTGCGTTCGCTGCAATGGGCGGTGCTGCCCTTCTACGGCTACATCGTGCTGCGCTCCTTCATCTCGGCCCTGGAGCGGCCGGGCTGGGCACTGATCATCGTGTTCGTCGCGGTCGCCTGCAACGCCTTCTTCAACTGGGTGTTCATGTTCGGCAATCTCGGCGTCAAATCGATGGGCATTGCCGGCTCCGGCCTCGCCACCACGCTCTCCAGCACGCTGATGTTCATCGGCCTGGCGGTGGTGGTGATCAAGGAGAAGAAGTTCCGCCGCTATCGTCTGTTCGGCCGCTTCTGGCGCTCCGACTGGCCGCGCTTTCGCGGCCTGCTCAGGCTCGGCCTGCCGATCGCCGGCATCCTCGCCTTCGAGGTGACGATCTTCAACGCGGCGGCCCTGCTCATGGGCCTGATCGATGCCGATTCGCTGGCCGCGCACGCTATCGCCATCCAGATCGCCTCGATCTCCTTCATGGTGCCGCTCGGCCTCAACCAGGCGGTGACCGTGCGCGTCGGCCTGGCGCATGGCGCCGGCAATCCGGAAGGCGTCTCGCGCGCCGGCTGGACCGCCTTCGTCATCGGCGTCTCGTTCATGGCGCTGATGGGCCTGGTGATGATCCTGTGGCCGCATGCGCTGATCAGCGCCTTCATCGATCTCGCCGATCCGGCCAATGCCAGGGTGATCACGTTAGCCGTGTCGTTCCTGGTGTTTGCAGCACTTTTCCAGATTTTTGACGGCGCCCAGGCGGTGGCCGCCGGCATGCTGCGCGGCCTGCACGACACCAAAGTGCCGATGATCTACGCGGCGATCGGCTATTGGGGCGTCGGCCTGCCGCTCGGCGTGTTGCTCGCCTTCCATTTTGGCCTGAACGGCGTCGGCATCTGGATCGGCCTGGCCTCGGGACTGGCTGTGGTGGCGGCACTGCTGCTGGCGCGCTGGCTGCGGCGCGGCCGCATCGCGCCGGCGCTGGCCCTCGGGCATTGACAAGACAGGCTGTCGGCACGATCGGCAGCCTGCACGCCTTGTATCTTTGCCGGCTTAGAGCCGGATGAATTCAGGTCGAGTCGGCCTGAAATCAGAATCCGTCTCTAAATCAAAGAGATAGAACATGATGTCGCCCGAAAACCGCTTCACACTTTTCGGCATCATGCTCTAGTGCGCTCCCGCGCGTTGCTCCAGGCGCCGCGCGTATTGCGTCAGCGGAAAGCACATGACGAAGAAGATCAGCGCCACCAGCCCATAGACCTTGAACGGCTCGAAGGTCGCGTTGTTGATCGCGTTCGAGGTCCTGACCAGTTCCTCGAAGCCGATGATCGAGGTCAGCGCCGTCGATTTGATGAGCTGCACCAGGAAGCCGACGGTCGGCGCGCGGGTGATCGCGAAGGCCTGCGGCAGGATGATCAGCCTCAACTCCTGCAGATAGTGCAGCCCGAGGCTGGCGCCGGCGTCCCATTGGCCGCGCGGCAGCGCGTCGACGCCGCTGCGCCAGATCTCGGCCAGATAGGCGCTGGCGAAGAAGGTGAGCCCAAGCATCGCCGCCGTCCAAGGCTCGATCCGCAGCCCCAGCATCGGCAGGCCGAAGAACATCAGGAAGAGCTGCATCAAAAGCGGCGTGCCCTGGAACAGCGCGATGTAGCCCGAGGCGACCCGCTTCCCCCATTTGTTCTTGGCGATGCGGAAGAACAGCACAACCAGCCCGACCAGCGCCCCGCCGATGAAGGCTGCGAGCGACAAAAGCACCGTCCAGCGGGCAGCGAGCAGGAGGTTGCGCAATATGTCCCAGAAGGTGAACTCGATCATGACACGCCGGCTCCAAGAATGCGGCGCCCGCCGCCGACCAGCAGCCGGCGCAGTCCCATCGACAGGCCGAGATAGACCAGGGTCACCACCAGATAGGTTTCGAAGGCGCGGAAGGTGCGCGCCTGCAGCATATCGGCTTCGTAGGTCAGCTCGCGCACCGCGATCTGCGACACCACGGCCGATTCCAGCATCATGATCACGATCTGGCTGGTCAGCGCCGGATAGATCACCTTCAGCGCCTGCGGCAGCACGATCTTGACGAACACCTGGTGAGGCCTCAGCCCAAGCGCCAGCGCGGCTTCCGTCTGCCCGCGCGGCACGGCGTCGAGCCCCGCGCCGACGATCTCGATCGTGTAGGCGGCCATATTGAGCGTCATCGCCAGCATCGCGGCCAGGATCGGGTCTAGCCTGACGCCGAGGCTGGGCAGCCCGAAGAAGATGAAGAAAAGCTGCACCAGAAAGGGCGTGTTGCGCATCACCTCGACATAGGCCGCGATCGCCAGGCGAACCGGCTTGGGGCCGTTTCTCTTTCCCGCCGCGCCGAGGATGCTGAGAAAAGTTCCCGCGAGCGTGGTGACGGCGATCAGGAGGATCGTCGTCCCCGCACCGCGCGCGATCGCACCCACGGCACCCGCAAGCCAGCCGAAGTCCAGGCTGTAGCCCATGGCGATTGACCTTGTTGGCCGCGCCTAGCGCGAAGAAAGTGGAAGCGGTTCGGGCCTCTTATGGAGCCGAACCGCTCGGGATCAATCCTTGAGGTTGTCGGGATTGAGCGGCGTCTTCAACCAGGCCTTCGAGCTCTCGTCCAGCTTGCCGTCGGCCAGCATCTTGGCGACGGCGTCGTTGACGGCCTTCTTCAGCCGGTCCTCGTTCTTGTTGAGGCCGATATGCGAAGGCGAGGTGAGCAGCTGGAACTTCTGCTCCGGCTTCAGTGCATCCTGCTTGGCCAGCACCTGCGCGCCGACATCGTTGCCGACGACCATCAGTTGCGTCTGGCCGGAGATGAAGGCCTGGATGACGGAATTGTAGTTGTCGAAACGGCGGATGTCGGCGGAAGCCGGAGCCGCCTGGGTCAGAGAAGTATCCTCGAGCGTGCCGCGATTGACGGCGATCGACTTGTCGGCGAGGTCTTCCTTGCCTTTGACGGCAAGCGCGGCCGGGCCGATGACGGCGATGTAATAGGGCGCGTAGGCGGCGGCGAAATCGATCACCTGAGCGCGCTCCTTCGAGTAGCCGACGCTCATCAGGATATCGACGCGCTTGTCGGTGAGATAAGGGATGCGGTTCTGGCCGGTGACGCTGACCAGGTTGAGCTTCACTTTCAAGGCATCGGCGATCGCCTGCGCCACGTCGACGTCGTAGCCCTTGATGCTCATGTCGGCGCTGGCCGAGGAGAAGGGCGGGAAATCGGAGAAGATGCCGACATTGATGGCGCCGGCCTTGGTGATGTCGTCGACAGCGTCGGCCTTCGCGGCCTGGGTGGCGAGAGCGAAGCCCGCCGTGGCGAGCATCATCGCCGCGGCAATGGATGACTTGAACTTGGCATGAAGTGTCATTGTGGTTCCCCTGCTGGAAGCTTGTTGTTGCACCCGGCCGCCGGCTCCAGCGCGGCGGCCGTATTGGTTAGAGCAATTCCAGGAAAAGTGTGACGCGGTTTAGGCTTGGCGACTTCGGCATAGCTTCCGTCCGGAATTGCGTGAAAACAAAGAGTTATCGTCAGCCCTTCTTGATCGCCGGGCTGAACACCATCAGGCTGAGGATCTCGAACAGCACCTGGGCGCCGACATGGGCGGTGTTGGTGGTGGCGTCATATTGCGGCGCCACCTCGACGACGTCGCCGCCGACGACGTTGAGGCCCTTGAAGCCGCGCAGCAGCTCGAGCACCTCGCGCGTCGTCAGCCCGCCGACTTCCGGCGTGCCGGTGCCCGGCGCGAAGGCCGGATCGATGCTGTCGACGTCGAAGGAGATGTAGGTCGGGCCGTCGCCGACAATTTTCCGCGCCTTCTCGATGATGGCCGGGATGCCGAGCCCGGTCACCTCCTCGGCATGCACGACGGTCATGCCGGACTCATAGGTGAACTCCCACAGATATTCGGCCGAGCCGCGAATGCCGATCTGGATCGTGCGCGACGGATCGAGCACGCCGTCCAGCACAGCGTTGCGGAACGGTCCGCCATGGTGGAACTTGGTCATGTCGAACAGCCCGCTGGTGTCGCAGTGCGCGTCGATATGGATCATGCCGACAGGAGCTTGTCTGCCGACCGCCTTGAGGATCGGATGGCTGATCGAATGGTCGCCGCCGACCGAGAGCGGCAGCACGCCGGCATCGACGATCTGGTTGGTGCGCTTTTCGATGTCCTCATGGCTGATCTCCAGCCGGTAGCGGCTGCGGAATGGCGTGTCGCCGATGTCGGCGACCCGCAGCTCATGCGTCGGCGCGCATTCCAGCACATGGTTGTAGGGGCCGATGCGTTCGATGGCGCGCAGCGCGCGCGGCCCGAAGCGCGAGCCGGGACGATTGGTGACGCCGAGATCCATCGGCACGCCGATCATCGCCACCTGCAGGTCGCCGAAATCAGCATTGTCGGCGGCAATTTCCCGGTAGGGCGCGGCCAGGAAGGTCGGGATGCCGGAATAGGGGGCGAGGCGCGTGCCCGACTTGTTGAAGATCTTGTCGGCGACCTTGCGGAATTTCGGGTCGAACATCTCGCCGCCATGGCTCTCGCCATACTTGCGGCGCAACGCTTCGAGCTTGCCGCGATCGTAACCCATGTCCGTCCTCCTCTGTGCCTGCTTGCGGTGCTGCCCGCATAGGTGGCTGCCAAGCCAGCCTTTCGGCTGGATCGTTGCCCCGCTGGCCTGCGGATACCACGTCTCCTGAAGCTGTTCCGGGCAAAAGTGTCGGGCAGCCGCATTGAAAAATCAATTGATATTGTTAGGGTCTTTGCTGTGAGAAAATCTCACAAAATTGGAGCCCTCCATGGCCAAGCGCCTGCCGCCGCTGAACCCGTTGCGCGCCTTCGAGGCCACGGCGCGGCACGCCTCGCTGACCAAGGCGGCGGGCGAGCTCAATGTCACGCATGGCGCCGTCAGCCACCAGATCAAGGCGCTCGAGCAGTCGCTCGGCGTAAAACTCTTCGAGCGCACCGGTCAGCGTGTGAAGCTGACGCCGCATGGCGCCGAGTTCCTGCCGGCGGTTTCCGCCGCCTTCGACGGCATCGCCGCCGCCACCCAGCGCATGACGCGGCCGGCAAGCGCCGGCGCGCTGTCGGTGTCCTGCGTGCCGGCGCTGCTCTTGTTGTGGATGACGCCGCGGCTCGGCTCCTTCACCGCGCAATATCCTGATATCCAGCTCACGCTCATCCCGTCCAACGACGCCCGCGACATTCGCGCCCCGCAGATCGATGTCTGCGTGCATTACGGCGACGGCAGCTGGACCGATTGCTGGATGCGCAAATGGTCCGGGCTGGAACTTTTTCCGGTGGTCAGCCCGACATTGATCAACAACCGGCCGATCCGCAGCGTCCGCGACCTTGCCGATCACGTCTTCCTGCATGGTGACGACGGCCGCGAATGGCACACCTGGCTGGCCGCCGCCGACGCGCTCGATCTGGAGCGCGGCCGCCGCCATCATCTGGGCGACGCGCGCATGGCGACGGAGGCCGCCGTGCACGGCCATGGCGTGGCACTCGGCGATTCCGTCACCGCTCGCGCTCTGCTCGCCAGGGGCATGCTCGTCGCGCCCTTCACATTGTCGGTGCCGGCGGTCGATGATTTCTACGTCGTCTGCCGCAACGAAATGCGCTCGGCGCCGATCGTCCAGCTCTTCATCGATTGGCTGTTCGCCGAGAAGGAACAGGACGAGGGCCGCGCCGACGCGCCGGTGGCTGGCCGCATACCCAGTCGCAGGAAACGCCCCGCCCTCAAGGTTATCGGAGCCAGGGCAATTCCAGGAAAAGTGTGAAACGGTTAATGCATGTCGCCCAGAAGTGCGCAGCGGTTCTGGGACAACGACATGCATCAATACAAAGACGTAAAGCGCGTCGCCTGAACCTGGTTCAGCGCGACGCGCTTTAGGCTCGGCGGCTTCGCCGTAGTCTCCGTCCGGAATTGCGTCAAAACAAAGAAAGATGGAGCATTTCGCCTTCCGTGAAACGGTGAAATGCTCCAGGGCGGCGTCCTGATGGCTGGACTCGCATAGCTGCTTTTTGTCGGGCCAGCTTGCAAAGCAGGAAGCGCGTTCGAAAATACAGTGCTAAGAGGCAGTTGGCTAAAGCAATTCCGGGAAAACTGCGCGACGGTCGTCCCTCCGGAATTGCTCAAACGAGGACTTGAAGCGTGGCGCCGGCGTTTCCGTGCGTTGCGCTTTATGGATGAGCAAGCATGGCAAAAACCGATATAGCGCGGCGCGTCTATAACCATACCTGGAAGCTCGACCCGATCGTCCGCAGTCTGCTGGACACCGACTTCTACAAGCTTTTGATGCTGCAGATGATCTGGGGCATGTATCCCAAGGTCGACGCCACCTTCACGCTGATCAACCGCACGACCTCGGTGCGTCTCGCCGACGATATCGACGAGGGCGAATTGCGCGAGCAGCTCGACCATGCCCGCACCTTGCGTTTTTCCAAGAAGGAGATGATCTGGCTGGGCGGCAACAATTTCTATGGCCGCAAACAGATCTTCGAACCGGAATTTTTAGCCTGGCTGGAAGGTTTCAGGCTGCCCGACTACGAGCTCTCCAAACGCGATGGCCAATATGAGCTCTCCTTCGCCGGGCCGTGGATGTACACCACGCTCTGGGAAATCCCTGCGCTCGCCATCATAAATGAGCTTCGCTCCCGCGCGGCCATGCGCTCCTACGGCCCCTTTGCGCTCGACGTGCTCTATGCGCGCGCCAAGGCCAAGATGTGGGCCAAGACAGAGCGGCTGAAGGCGCTGCCGGGCATCCGCATTTCCGATTTCGGCACGAGACGCCGCCACTCGTTCCTGTGGCAGCGCTGGTGCGTCGAGGCGCTGAAGGAAGGCATCGGCGACGCCTTCACCGGCACCTCCAATGTACTCCTGGCCATGGACAACGACCTCGAAGCGCTCGGCACCAACGCGCATGAACTGCCGATGGTGTTTGCAGCCCTTGCCAATTCCGAGGAGGAGTTGCGCCAGGCGCCCTACAAGGTGCTGCAGGACTGGCAGCGCTACTATGGCGGCAATCTCTTGATCGTGCTGCCCGACGCCTTCGGCACGGACTCCTTCCTGCGCGACGCGCCGGACTGGGTCGCCGACTGGACCGGCTTCCGCCCCGACAGCGCGCCGCCGATCGAGGGCGGCGAAAAAATCATCGACTGGTGGCGCAAGAAGGGCAAGGACCCCAAGCAGAAGCTGCTCATCTTCTCCGACGGTCTGGAGGTCGAGACCATCGAAGAGACCTACAGGCATTTCCGCGGCAAGGTGCGCATGTCCTTCGGCTGGGGCACCAACCTCACCAACGACTTCGAAGGCTGCGCCCCGACCGAAACCGACAGCCTCGACGCCATCTCGCTGGTCTGCAAGGTCACCGAAGCCAATGGGCGGCCGGCGGTAAAGCTCTCGGACAACCCGGCCAAGGCGACGGGGGACGGGAAGGAGATCAAACGGTATCTGAGGATTTTCGGCGAGAAGGGGCGGGTGGAGCAGTTGGTGAAGGTGTGAGGGGTGGCCGGTGATGTCCATGCCTGGATCACCCCCCGACGCCCATAACTCTGAAACGTTGAGTTCCCGCCCACCCCCCTCTGTCCTGCCGGACATCTCCCCCGCAAGGGGGGAGATTGGCAGCTTCGGGCACCCCGCATCTTTCTGCGACATCGAAAAGTGGCGAAAGCCAAGGCGACATCCGATCTCCCCCCTTGCGGGGGAGATGTCCGGCAGGACAGAGGGGGGTGTGAAGGATCGCGACGCTGGAGTTGATCTCCTCCAGGTAATCGCATTGGCCGCTACACTTGCCTCGTTCCTCCCCACCCCCGCTTTCGCCCACGCCTCCGATCGTGGCCACGTTCTTCTCCTCCCCACCGGCTACTACCTCGTCGGCGGCGCTTTTGCCGTGGCCATCAGCTTCCTTGTCCTGGCACTGCTGCCGCCTGCCGCCCTCGATCGCTTCTGGCGCCGGCGCCTGCCCTTGCTCACCCTCACCGACAGTCCGCGCATCATCGTCAGCCTGCTTTCCTTTGCCGGCTTTGCGCTTCTCGTCGCCGCCGGCGTCTTCGGCAGCCGCGACCCGCTTTCCAACCCGCTGCCGCTGGTGATCTGGACACTGCTCTGGGCCGGATTCACGCTGTTGCAGGGCGTGTTCGGCGACCTCTGGTCATGGCTCAGCCCGTGGTACGGACCTTGGCGCATTGCAAGCCGGCTCTTCAGCCGACGCAGCGACCGCAGGCACCCGCCACGCCTGCCGTCATGGCTCGGCTTCTGGCCGGCCTTCGTGCTGTTCTTCGCCTTCGCCTGGTTCGAGCTGATCGATCCGGCGCCCGACGACCCGGCGCGTTTGGCATATGCTGCCGGCCTCTACTGGCTGGTCAGCTTCATTGCGATGCTCATCTTCGGCTATAACGACTGGAGTAAGCGCGGCGAATTCCTGTCGGTCTTCTTCTCCATGGTCGCCCGCTTCGCGCCCCTTGAGCGCCGGGAGGCCCGCCTCTCGCTCTGCTGGCCCGGCGCCAAGCTGCTGGCGGCCGAGCCGCTGCCGCTGAGCGGTACAGCCCTTCTCCTCTTGGCCCTGTCTTCAGTATCGTTCGACGGCCTGTCGAAAACCTTCTTCTGGCTCGGCCTGTTCGGCGTCAATCCGCTGGAATACCCAGGCCGCACCGCGCTGATCGGCATCGGCAGCTTCGGCCTCGTGCTGACTTTCGTTTTGCTGGCGGCGGTGTTCGCGCTTGCCGTCCTTCTCGGCCAGCGCCTTGCCGGCGAGCGGCATCTGTTTTGCAAGGCCGCCGGCCTGCTGGTTTGGTCGATCGTGCCGATCGCGCTTGCCTACCACATCGCGCATTACCTCACCGTGCTGCTGGTCGACGGCCAGTATGCGCTGGTCGCCCTGTCGGATCCTTTCGCGCAGGGATGGAACCTGTTCGGCACCGCCAACATGATCGTGGAAGCCGGTGTTGTCGCCGGTGCCCAGTCGGCCTGGTGGCTATGGAATGTCCAGGCCGGCGTCATCATCGCCGGCCATGTGCTGGCGGTTCTCGTCGCGCATTGCCTTGCCTGGCGTCTGCACCCGCAGCCGTCGCGCGCCGCGCTCGGCCAGTTCCCGCTCACCCTGTTGATGATCGCCTATACGATCTTCGGCCTTTGGTTGCTTGCCACGCCGACGGCGGGATGAGACAAGGGCCGCGTCGTGACGCGCACATGACCCCGAAAATCGGGTTCGATTTTCGGAAAGGATCATGCGCAAAATCAAAGTGCTCCAGCGTCCTTTGCGCGTCCCGAGACGACGCGCGGCGCTCGAGTGGAAGCTCGCTTGCCACGTCGTGGCTTTGGTGATTTAGTTTGTACACATGCAATTTTTCCATTCTCCGAGCGAGGATGGATTAGCCGCCTTATCGCTGGTCAAAACTTGAAAAACAGGGGAACGGACATGGCTGACAAGAACGGATTTTTCGACCTCTCCAAGACGACGCTTTCGCGCCGCACGGCGCTGAAGGGGATGGCCGCCGGTGCCGGCCTGGCGCTCGCGCCCGGCTTCGTCCGCTACAGCCAGGCGCAGAGCTCGGCGCCGATCAAAATCGGCTTCCAGTCGCACCGCACCGGCATCGGCGCCGCCTATGGCCGCTGGTACGAGAAGACGAGCGCCGCCGCCGTCAAGGCGATCAACGACGCCGGCGGCATTGGCGGCCGCAAGGTCGAGTTGGTGATCGAGGATGACGGCACCGACCCCGCCCGTGGCGCCGAGGTTGTCGCCAAGTTCGCCAAGCAGCACAAGACCGACATCGTCTTCGGCACTTTGTTCTCGCATGTCGTGATCGGCTCGGCGCCCGCCGCCGGCGAGAACAAGATTCCCTATTTCGTGGTCAGCGAAGGCCACCACGTCGCCTCGACCAAACTCAACCGCTACGTCTTCCAGCCCGGCATCACCGACGTGAAGAGCCAGATCCAGTCGATGGCGCCGTGGATCGCGCAGAACGCCGGCAAGAAGGTGACGCAGATATTCCCCGACTTCGCCTTCGGCTACGACCACCGCGACTACCTGCCGCCGGCCTTGAAGGCGCAAGGCGCCGACGTCATAGCCCAGATCGCCATCCCGCCGACGGAAAGCTCTTTCACCAAGTACTTCCCGCAGATCCCGGCCGAGACCGAGGTGATCTACCACGTCATGGTCGGCCCGGCCGTGCTCACCTTCGTCAAGGAGCTCGGCGAGTTCTATGGTACGCAACGGCCGCAGCTCTTCGGCTTCATGGATTCGCTCGAGGCCACCGACATCAACAGCCCCGGCCTTGAATTCCTTGACGGCAGCCACTTCTGGGAAGGCTCGCCGCGCTATGCGCAGCCTGACGATTCCGCCGCGCAGAAGGCCTACCGCGCCGCCGTCGGCATCGATGACAACGGCGCCGCCGTCGGCGACCCCAAGGACGTTTCAACCGCCTCGCACATGTTCGGCTGCTGGGAAACGCTCTATGTCGTGAAGAAGGCGATGGAGGATGCCGGCTACAAGGGACCCGAAGACCGCGCCAAGCTGGTCGAGGCCACCGAGGCGCTGAAGGAATTCGCCGAAGGGCCGGAGCATCCGCAGGGGGCCAAGACCTTCAACGGCAAGATCCACCAGTGCTTCGGTATCCAGAACATCTCGAAGGTCGAAGGCGGCAAGCTCAAGGTCGTCCACAAGACCAAGATCGAAGACGGCCTCTACGAGGCTGAGGGGGATTACACGACGCACGCGCTGTGACCGGTGCCGTTTCACCGAGCGTGAGCGCCCAGGCACCCCCCTCTGTCCTGCCGGACATCTCCCCCGCAAGGGGGGAGATCAGATGTCGCCTTGGGTTTCGCCAATCTCCACGGTCGACAAGTGGGCGCCGTCGCAGAAACTGCCAATCTCCCCCCTTGCGGGGGAGATGCCCGGCAGGGCAGAGGGGGGTGCCTCGCGCATCCATCGGCGTGTAATCCATGCATTTCGGCCCCCATCTCCTCCTCGCCGCCCTCGAAGGCCTCGTCACCTCCGCCGTGCTGGCACTGACGGCACTTGGCCTGTCGCTGGTGTTTGGCGTCATGCGCGTCGTCAACGTCGCCCATGGCGAGTTCTTCATGCTGGGCGCGGTTCTTGCCTGGGCGATCTCGACGGCGATTTCGGGCCATCCGGCCATCGGCTTCGTGGCGGCACTGGTGATTGCGCCGTTGCTGGTCGGGCTGGTCGCGTTTCTCGCTGAGTGGCTGGTGCTGCGCCGGCTGAACTACAATCCCGAAAGCACCATCGTCGCCACCATCGGCATGCTCTATATCATTCAGCAACTGGCGCTGACCTTCTACGGTCCGGAAGCGCGCCCCGTGGAGCCGCCCTTCAACTACCGCATCCTCCTGCCGTGGTTCGGCTATTCCGGCTACAAGCTCTCGGTCGTCGCTGCCTCCGCCGTTCTGCTGGTCATCACCTGGCTGGTGCTGACTCGCACCAGGATTGGGCTCATCATGCGCGCCACGCAATATGACCGCGAGACGGCGCAGGCCTTCGGCATCCCGGTCGAGCGTGTCTATGCCGGGGTCTTCGCCGTCGGCGCCATGCTGGCGGCAATCGCCGCGGTGCTGATCGTGCCGATCAGCCAGGCGCATTATCTGATGGGGCAGGACCCGCTGCTCTTGTCCTTCATCGTCGTCATCATCGGCGGTCTCGGCTCGCTGCGCGGCACCGTGGTCGCCGCCGTCCTGATCGGCCTCTCCGACGGCATCATCTCGATGTTCTTCTCGCCGACCTTGGCCAAGATCATCGCCACGCTGGTCGTTGCCATGGTGCTGGTGTTCCGGCCGCAAGGATTGTTCGGGACCACACCGCGATGAGGGATGCTTCGCCGGCAAAGACCTATGCGCTGCATATCGGCGTCATCGCGCTTTTGTTCGCGCTGAACTTCATCCTGCCGGACTATCACCAGGGCCTGTTCGCCCGCATCATGGCGCTCGCCGTCTTCGCCATGGGCTACAATCTGCTCTTCGGCTATGTCGGCCTGCTCAGCCTCGGCCACGCCATGTTCTTCTCGGCCGGCCTCTATGGCGCGGGGCTGACCGTCTATCACCTCGGCTGGGGCGTGCCCGAAGCGTTCGTTGCCGGGGTCGCCTGCGGCGCGCTGCTCGCTTTGGTCATCGGCCTGCTGGCGCTGCGCACCTCGGGTGTGGCGTTCATGATCGTCACCATGATGTTCGCCCAGGTTTTCTACCTGCTCATCCTCTATTTCGCCGCCTGGACCGGCGGCGACCAGGGCGTGGTCATCCAGCAGGCATCGCGCACGCTCGATTTTGGTGGCGTTTCGCTCGAGCTGACCAATCCGACGGTGCGCTACATGAGCGCGCTGGTGCTGTTCTCGGTCGTGCTGCTCATCACGCTTGCCGTCGTCCGCTCCCGCTTCGGCCGCGTGCTGGTTGCCATCCGCGAGAACGAGGAACGCACCAGGATGCTGGGCTACGACACGGTCGCCAACAAGCTTGCCGCCGTCGTTGCCTCCGGCGCCATCTGCGCCGCGTCTGGTGCGGCTTATGCCCTGCTGTTCGGCTATGTCGGATCGAGCTTCGCTGGCGTGCAGTACTCGATCCTGCCGCTGCTCTGGGTGCTGCTCGGCGGTGCTGCGACCACGCTTGGGCCGCTCATCGGCACGCTGTTCATGTATTATGTCACCGACATCACCAGCGGCTTCACCTCCGCCTATCTGCTGATCGTCGGCGTGGCGTTGATCCTTTTGGTGCTGTTCTTCCCGAAAGGCATTCTGGGTTCGATCCGTGAGCGCTGGCTGGGGCGGCTGCCGTGATGCCGCTGCTGACCACCCGCGGCCTGTCGCGAAATTTCGGCGGACTGCGCGCCGTCGACGGCGTCGACTTCGCGCTGATGCCGGGCGAGATCCGCGCCATCATCGGCCCCAACGGCGCCGGCAAGACCACCTTCGTCAGCCTGCTCTCGGGTCGCATCCGGCCGTCCTCCGGCATGGTCGTCTTCGACGGCGCCGACATCACCACCATGCCGGCTTACAAGCGGGCTCGCCTCGGGGTCGCCTATACGTTCCAGATCACCAGCGTCTTCGCCAACCTCACGGCCTTCGACAATGTCGCGCTGCCGGTGCAGCGCACGCTGACGGACGGCCGCTCGAAGGGGCAGGTCAGGAGCGGCGTCATGGCGGCGCTGGAGCGCACCGGCCTTGCCGACCGCGCCGGCACGCCGGCCGGGCAATTGTCCTACGGCCACCAGCGCCTGCTGGAAGTGGCGATGGGCCTGGCGCTGAAGCCGCGCCTGCTGATCCTCGACGAGCCGACGCAAGGCCTGGCCGACAGCGAGATCGACAACTTCATCACCCTGGTGCGCGAGATCGCCAAGGACGCGACGGTGCTTTTGATCGAGCACAACATGCCGGTCGTCATGCACCTCGCCGACCGCATCACCGTCTTCAATGCGGGAAAGATCCTCGCCGAGGGCACGCCGGACCAGATCCGCGCCAATCCTGAAGTCCAGGATGCCTATCTCGGAGCGACCCATGGCTGATCCGGTCAGAACCGATGGCGGCCTGCTCACCATTTCCGGGCTCGACTGCTTCTATGGCGAGGTCCAGGTGCTCTACGGCCTCGATCTCGTCCTCAACAAGGGCGAGGTGCTTTGCCTGTTCGGCCGCAACGGCGCCGGCAAGACGACGACGCTGAAGGCGATCATGGGCCTGGTGCCGGCAGCGGCCGGTTCGATCAAATTGAACGGCAAGGAACTGACCGGGTTCGTTGCGCATGACGTGCCGAAGGCCGGCGTCGCCTATGTGCCGCAGGGCAGGCGGCTGTTCGCCGACATGAGCGTGGCGGAAAACATCGAGATCGGCCTGATGGCGCGCGGCAAGGGCAAGCAAACCCGCGAGAGCGTGCTCGATCTCTTCCCGCTGCTGCGCGAGCGGCTGAGGCAACGTTCGGGCACGCTGTCCGGCGGCGAGCAGCAGATGTTAGCCATGGCGCGAGCGTTGTGCCTGGAGCCGCAGGTGCTGTTGCTCGACGAGCCGACCGAAGGGCTGATGCCGTCGATGATCGCGAAAATCCGCGAGACGGTGACGAAGCTGCGCGAGCTCGGCGTCTCGACGATCCTGGTCGAGCAGCGCGTCGACGCCGTGCTCTCGGTCGCCGACCGCGTCTCATTCATCGAGAATGGCCGCAACCGCGAAACGGTCCATGTCGAAGCACTGCGCGCCGATCCGTCGGCGGTGCGGCGGTATGTGGGCGTGGGATAAAGCGCTGAAATCGGTGCCCATGCCAAGATTTTCCGAACGTCGCGCTGCCCCTCATTGCCCTGCCGGGCATTTCTCCCCGTGAACGGGGCGAAAGAAGCTTGCCGCGACCTTGGCGCCCACTCCGCGACGTCGGTGATTGGCGAAATCGGCGGTGCCAGCTCCCTTCTCCCCGTTCACGGGGAGAAGATGGCGGCAGCCAGATGAGGGGCGGCGCAGACGGTGGAAATTGAGTAGCTCAGCTCATCGAAATAACAAAAACCCGGCGATCAAAAATGTCGGAATCAGCACCGCACCCGACCACGCCATGTAGCCGAAGAAGCCGGGCATCTTCACGCCGCGATGGCGGGCGATGGCATAGACCATGAAGTTGGGCGCGTTGCCGATATAGGTGTTGGCGCCCATGAACACCGCGCCGGCCGAGATCGCGGCGAGCGTCGAGGCGGCCTCCGTCATCAGATGCCTTGCATCGCCGCCCGCAAGCTCGAAGAACACCAGATAAGTCGGCGCGTTGTCGAGGAAGGATGACAGCGCCCCGGTCAACCAGAAAAAGGCGAGGTCGTTGGGCTGGCCGTCGGACGACGTGACCAATGCCACCAGCGGCGCCAGCGCGCCCTCGTGGCCGGCCCTCAGGATGGCGATGACCGGCACGATGCATATGAAGATGCCGGCAAACAATTTCGCCACCTCGGCGATCGGCCCCCAGGTGAAGCCGTTTGCGTGTCTGTGGCTCTTGTACGACACGCGAAGCGACAGAAAGGCCAGCGCCACGATGATGGCGTCGCGCACCAGGTTCTGCAGTTCGAGGCCTACTCCCAGCACGGAAACGCCGATGCCCGGCTTCCAGCTCGCCGACAGCAGGATCGCGCCGATCACGCCTGCAAGCAGCGGCAGGTTGGCCAGTCCGCGCAGCCGCACCTTGGTGTCCGGCGTCGGATCCTTGATCTTCGGTGCGCCAGCTTCGCGGCGATGCAGCACGATGTCGAGCACCAGGAAGACCATAAGCACCAGCCCGCCGGTAAACAGCGTCTCGCGCCAGAGATTGGTGGTGGTCCAGAAGAAATCGACACCGCGCAGGAAACCGACGAACAGCGGCGGGTCGCCGAGCGGCGTCAGCGAGCCGCCGATGTTGGAGACCAGGAAGATAAAGAAGATCACCACATGGGCGTTGAATGGCCGGTTGTCGTTGGCGCGCAGGATCGGCCGGATCAGGATCATCGAGGCGCCGGTCGTGCCGATGATCGAGGCAAGCACCGCGCCGATGAGCAACAGGCCGGCATTGACCAGCGGCGTGCCGTGGATGTTGCCGGCAAGCAGGATGCCGCCCGAGATCGTGTAGAGCGCGAACAGGAGGATGATGAAGGACATGTATTCGGTGAGCAGCGTGTGCAGCACCGCTTCGCCTGCTGTTGGAAGCCCGAAGGCGACCGCCAGCGGAATCACAACCAGCACCGCCCAGGCAGCGGCGATCTTGCCGTAGTGGTGTTCCCAGACGTGGTGGAAGAGCAACGGCCCGGTCGCGATGGACAGCAGCAAGCCGGCAAAGGGCAACGCCCACCACAGCGACATCGCCGCTCCCGGCAGCTCGTGGAGCTCGGCGGCTAGCGCCTGGGCTGGAAACAGCGCCGCTATGGTAAGTGCGGCGAATGAGAAAAGCCCCCTCATTTGGCCGCTCCGCGCCCTCCCTTCTCCCCCTGTGGGAGAAGGTGGATCGGCGCGCAGCGCCGAGACGGATGAGGGGTGTTCCAGAGGAGTGAGACGCTGGCATTCCCTGGAGCACACCTCATCCGTCGCCTTCGGCGACACCTTCTCCCACAAGGGGAGAAGGGGGAGCCCGCATCCCGGCGCTGCAAGTTGGCAATCCGGGCGAGGGGGTCTCCCCACGCGAAAGGAATCTTCGCCTTCCCCACAGTCCGGTCAGTCCGCCGAATGGTCTTCGAGCGTCACGCCGGCTTCGTGCATGCGCTTCAGCATCGCCTCGACAGAGCCGTTGAGGTCGATGCCTCGGCAGGCATCGAGCCGCACGGTCGTCCTGAACCCCTGCTTCACCGCGTCGAGCGCCGAGAAGGCGACGCAGAAATCGGTGGCGAGGCCGACCAGGGTGATCGTGCCGATGCCGCGTTCCTTCAGATAACCGGCGAGACCGGTTTGCGTCGTGTGATCGTTCTCGAAGAAGGCGGAATAGCTATCGATCGCGGTACGGAACCCCTTGCGGATCACCAGCTCGGCTTTGGTCCAGGCGAGCCCGGAATGGAAATCGGAACCCAGGCTGCCCTGGATGCAATGATCCGGCCACAACGTCTGTGGCCCGTAAGGCATCTCTATGGTTTCGAAGGCCTGCTTGCCCGGATGGCTGGAGGCAAAGCTCGAATGTCCGGCGGGGTGCCAGTCCTGCGTCAGGATCACATGCTCGGACCGTCGGATCAGGTCGTTGACCAGCGGCACGATTTCGTCGCCGCCGGCAACCGCCAGCGCGCCGCCGGGGCAAAAATCGTTCTGCAGGTCGATGACGATGAGCGCTTCTTCGGCCATGCGGTTCCCTCTCGTTTCGACTTGGGTCCCAGTAAAAATGCCGCTCTCGCGACCGGACGCAGAACCTTGACCAGATGGCCGGCGGCGTCAACCTCCGAAGGCGTAACAATCGCGTTGCGGTCGGTCCGGCCTGCCGTGCAGGACAAACTCTGGCTTTGACAATTGCCGCCGGCCTGATATCATTTGCATACGAATGAATTTGACCGGTCCGAATACCGGCAGGAAGACCCGAAGCAGGCACTTCGGAGGGCCAGGGGAAGGCCCCTTTTCGGGAAGGTCCAATTTGTCTGGAAGGCCCAACTGTCTGGAAGGCAAAGCGTGATCCGTTACGCGAAACCCACCACGGTCGACGAGGCGCTAGCGTTGCTTGGCGAGGACCGCTGGCGCATTCTTGCCGGTGGCACGGATTTCTATCCCGCGCAGGGCGCCAAACCTTTCCGCGACAACATCCTCGACATCAACGGTCTCGCCGCGCTGCGCGACCTCGAAGAGACGGACGAGCATTGGCTGATCGGCGCCCGCACCACCTGGACCGATATTGTCCGCCATCCGCTGCCGGCCGCATTCGATGCGCTGAAGGCCGCCGCGCGCGAAGTCGGCTCGGTCCAGATCCAGAATGTCGCATCGGTTGCCGGCAATCTCTGCAACGCCTCGCCCGCCGCGGATGGCGTGCCGGCGCTGCTGGGGCTCGATGCCGATGTCGAACTGCGGTCGGCCAAAGCCACTCGCCATCTGCCGCTTGATGCGTTCATCCTCGGCAATCGCCGCACCGCGCTGCGGCCGGGCGAGATGGTCACCGCCATACGCGTGCCGAGGTCTTCCGCGGTCGGCGCCTCGGCCTTCGTCAAGCTCGGCGCGCGGCGCTATCTCGTCATCTCGATTGCGATGGCGGCGGCTCGCATTGTTATCGAAGACGGCTTGGTCGCCGATGCGGCGATCGCGGTCGGTTCCTGCTCGGCGGTCGCCCGCCGGCTCGCCGGCGTCGAGGCGGCGCTGCGCGGCCGGCCGGTCACCCGGGGGCTTGTGGACGCGGTGCTGTCCGCGCCGATCGATGAATTGTCGCCGATCGCCGACGTGCGTGGCAGCGCCGAGTACCGGCGGGATGCGGCGCGCGAGATCGTCGTCCGCGCGGTGCGCGCCGCTATCGGCCCTGACGAAGGCAAGGTGGCGGCATGAGCATTGCCCAGTCCGGTATGACGCAATCCGGCATGGCCCAATCCGGTATGGAACGCGCCGACATTGCCTTCGAGGTCAACGGCGCAGCTGTCAGCGTGTCGGTGCCGCCGGTGCGGCGGCTGTCGCAGGTTTTGCGCGACGAGTTGCGGCTGACCGGCACCAAGGTCGGCTGCGATGCCGGCGATTGCGGCGCCTGCACCGTGCTGGTCGACGGCAATCCGGTCTGCGCCTGCCTGATGCCGGCGGCCTCCGTGGCAGGTGCTTCCGTCACCACTGTCGAAGGCCTTGCCAATGGCCGGCTGTCCGCCCTGCAAGCCTCGTTCCTCGAACATGGCGCCGCGCAATGCGGCATCTGCACGCCCGGCCTGCTGGTCGCGGCCACCGCGCTGCTGGAACGCAACCCCACGCCGAGCGAGGCCGAGACGCAGGATGCGCTGGGCGGCGTGCTTTGCCGCTGCACCGGCTACAGGAAGATCGTCGCGGCGGTGATGCAGGCTTCGCAGCATATGAACGGCGTCGATCTTCGCTTTCCCGAAGTCGGCCGTGCCGTCGGCGCTTCGCCGATCCGGCTCGACGGCGTGCCGAAAGTCACCGGCGACGAAAAATTCGGCGGCGATTCCTTTCCGGCCGATGCCCTGGCGGTGCTCGTGATCCGCTCGCCCCATTATCATGCGCGTTTCAGCTTCGGCGATATCGAGGCGTGGGCGAAGGCGCATTTCGGCATCGCCGGTGTCTTCACCGCCGCCGATATTCCCGGCAAGAACTGTTTTGGTGTCATCGGCCCCTTTGCCGACCAGCCGGCGCTGGCCGAAGGCTTCGCCCGCCTGCGCGGCGAGGCGGTGGCGCTGGTGGCCGGCGAGCGCGAGGCGATCCTCGATCTCGACCTGACGGATTTCCCGGTCGCCTGGACGGAGCTGCCGCACGTGCTGCAGCCGCGCGATGCCAAGGCCGACGGCGCGGCGCTGATCCACCAGCACCGCCCAGCGAACCTGCTTACCTCCGGCTATGTCGAGCGCGGCGATCCCGATGGTGCGCTTGCAGGTGCCGCCGTCACAGCGTCCGGCGCGATCGAGACCTCCTTTGTCGAGCATGCCTATATCGAGCCGGAAGCCGGCTACGCCTACATGGATGACGACACGCTGGTCGTCGTCGCCTGCACCCAGGCGCCCTATATGGACCGCGACGAGACAGCGAAGGTGCTCGGCCTGCCGGTCGAGAAAGTCCGCATCGTGCCGACCGCCACCGGCGGCGGTTTCGGCTCGAAACTCGACGTCTCGCTGCAGCCGCTGATCGGCCTTGTGGCGATGAAGACCGGACGGCCGGCGGCGCTTGCCTACACGCGTAATGAATCGATGATGTCGACCACCAAGCGCCATCCCGCCGAGATGAAGGCGACCATCGGCGCCGATGCCGAAGGCCGCGTCACCGGCATGGTCTTCGAGGGCGATTTCAACACCGGCGCCTATGCGAGCTGGGGGCCGACGGTCGCCAATCGCGTCCCGGTGCATGCATCCGGCCCCTATCTGACGCCGAACTACCGCGCGACCGGCTATGCCATCCACACCAACGGCCCGATCGCCGGCGCCTTCCGCGGCTTCGGCGTGCCGCAGGCCACCATCATGCAGGAAACGCTCTATGACGAGCTCGCCGCAAAGCTCGGCATGGATAGGCTCGATTTCCGGCTGAAGAACTGCCTGCGCGACGGCTGCGAAACAGTCACGGGCCAGCGCCTGGAGACGGGCGTCGGCATCGGCGAATGCCTGGAAGAGCTTGAGCCGCATTGGACGCGCGCGCTCGCAGAAGCGGAAGCCTTTAACGCGAGGCATACGACGAGCAAGCGCGGCGTAGGCGTCGCCTCCTGCTGGTATGGTTGCGGCAACACTTCGCTGCCCAATCCCTCGACCATCAAGGTCGGCATTTCGGCCTCCGGCGAGGTCATCTTGCATCAGGGCGCGGTCGATATCGGCCAGGGCTCCAACACCGTCATCACCCAGATCTGCGCCGACGCGCTCGGCTTGCCGCTGGAGAAGTTTCGGCTGAAGAGCGCCGATACCGCCATCACCCCCGACGCCGGCAAAACATCCGCCTCGCGCCAGACCTTTGTGACAGGCAAGGCGGCCGAGAAGGCTGGCCGCGCGCTGCGCGAAAAGATCCTGCGCTTCGCCAATGTCTCCGGCCGGGCGGTGATCGCGCTCGATGGCGCCGGCATTTCCATCCAGGAAGGCGATGCCGCGCGGCGCATCGATCTGTCGGCGCTGAAGGCCGATGCCGACGGCTTGGTCTTCGTCGCGGAGGAAACCTATGACCCGCCGACGCTGCCGCTCGACGCCAAGGGCCAGGGCAAGCCTTACGCGGTCTACGGCTATGGTGCGCAGATCGCCGAGCTCCAGGTCGATCTCAAGTTGGGCACCGTGAAGCTCATCAAGATCACCGCCGCGCATGATGTCGGCAAGGCGATCAACCCGGTGCTGGTTGAAGGCCAGATCGAGGGCGGCATCGCGCAAGGCATCGGCATGGCGTTGATGGAAGAATATATCCCCGGCCGCACCGAGAATTTGCACGACTATCTCATCCCGACCATCGGCGACGTGCCGCCCATCGAGCACATACTGGTCGAGGTTCCGGACCCGGAAGGACCCTTCGGCGCCAAGGGCCTGGGCGAGCATGTGCTGATCCCGACGGCGCCGGCGATCCTCAACGCCATCCGCCATGCCATCGGCGTTCTGGTCACCAAGGTGCCGGCGACGCCGAGCCGCATCCTGGCGGCGATCCGCGAGAAGGAGGCGCGCCGATGAGCGAGCTTGCCGAACGTTTCGAGACCCACGATCCCGGCGAGAAGCAGGTGGCGGAAAAGATCCGCTGCGATGCCTGTCCGGTCATGTGCTACATCGCCGGCGGTCGCACCGGCGCCTGCGACCGCTATGGCAATGTCGGCGGCCGCATCGTGCGCATGGACCCGCTGACCATTCTCGACCATTCGGCCGAGACCGGCGGCGCCGTCGTGCCCTTCGTCGCCGAGGGCGAAGCCTGGAATGGCGAGCTGGTCAACACCGGCCGTCGCTTCGTTACGGCTATAGGCGCCGGCACGACCTATCCCGACTATAAGCCGGCGCCCTTCATCGTCAGCCAGGAAGTCGAGGGCGTCGACCTCGTCACCGTCGTCACCGAGGGCATCTTCTCCTATTGCGGCGTCAAGGTGAAGATCGACACCGACCGCCACATCGGCGACGAGACGGCGATCGTGCGCTCGCAAGGCGAGGCGGTCGGCCATGTGACGACCGGTGAGTACGGCTCGCAGATGCTGTCGCTCGGTGGTGTCCATCACCTGACCGGCGGCTCGAAGGCCGAAGGACGCGCCACCTGCGATGCGCTGCTCAACCTGTGCAACAGGAAGCCTGTCGAGCTCACCATCGACGGCGGCGCGACGGTCATCGTCGAGGCCGGCAAGGCGCCGGTCATCGACGGCAAGGCCGAACACCGCATGCGCGTCGGCTGCGGTTCGGCCACCATCGGCATGTTCGCCACGCAATGGCGCGGCCTTGTCGACGAGGTGGTGGTAGTCGACGACCACATCACCGGCGTCGTCTCCGAGCATCAGGCCGGCAAGGTGCTGGGCTGGGAGGATACGGGGATAAAAATCATCGGCCGCCGCTCGACGCCCGGCCGCTATTTCAAGGTATCGGAGCCGGGCCTCGGCTGGGGCGGTACCAGCATCGACGACCCACTGTCGATCCTCGGCGACTGGAACGCCAAGAAGGGCGCTCGTCCCGGCCTGTCGCTGCTGATGGTTTCGACCACCGGCGAGCAGTTCGCCTATTACGAGCTCGACGACCAGCTGAAACCGGTCCAAAAGCCGTTTCCGGATCGGCTGCAGAAATCCGTCGGCCTGATCGAGGACAATTGCGAGCCGGCGCTGTGCACGGTTCTCTTCATCGGCGGCGCCGGCGGCTCGCTGCGCGCCGGCGTCACCGAGAACCCGGTCAATCTCACCCGCTCGGTGCAGGGCCTGAGGACCTATGTCACGGTCGGCGGCGCGCCGGTCTATGTCTGGCCGGGTGGCGGCATCACGCTGATGGTCGACGTCACCCGGGTGCCGGAAGGCGCCTTCGGCTACGTGCCGACGCCGGCCCTGGTGGCGCCGATCGAGTTCACGCTGCGCCGCGACGACTATGTCCGGCTGGGCGGCTACGAAAGCGAGATCCGTAGCGTCGAGGACATTCTCGCCAAGGGCGGCGAATATCTCAACCCGCGCAGCAGCACAGGCGCGCCGGTCAACAATCCCTGGCCGCCGCTGGCTCAGCTTCGGCGCGGCGCGGCTAACGGAGCCGGCTGATGAACGGCCCGCAGGCGCACTGGCTGGCCGACGGCAAAAGGCTTCATCTCAACCATGGGCCGATCGACCTCATCGTCGAGGCGTTTGGTTCCGCGGATGAATGCCGCGCCGCTTACGCGCAGGCGGTTGCTCGTTTTCAGACGATCCTGATCGAGCTGGTCAAAGAGCTTCCCGAATTGCGCCTGCCTGCGTTCTTCCTGGCGCCGCGCGCCTTCGCCGGCTCGACGGCGCGCCGCATGGAGGCAGCCGTCATGCCGTTGGCGGAGTGCTTTATCACCCCGATGGCCGCCGTTGCCGGTTCGGTAGCCGACGAAATTCTTAGCTCACTGGTCGCCGGCCGCCGGCTCGACCGCGCCTATGTCAACAATGGCGGCGATAGCGCCCTCCATCTCTGCAAAGGCCAGTCGATGACATCGGCCATTGCAGGCACTGGGCATGGCATGGCCAACCGCGTCACCATTCGCGCCGAGGACGGCGTGCGTGGCATTGCCACCAGCGGCTGGCGCGGCCGGTCGTTCTCTTTGGGGATCGCCGATGCCGTCACCGTTCTGGCGCCGACCGGCGCCGAGGCCGACGCGGCGGCGACGCTTATCGCCAACGCCGTCGACCTGCCCGGTCATCCTGCCATCGCACGCGTTTCGGCGCGCGATCTGGCGCCCGACAGCGATCTCGGCGAGATGCCGGTGACACAAGGCGTCGGCGCGCTTGCGGCGGGCGAAGTGGCGCGGGCGCTGGACAACGGACTTGCCGTCGCAGAAGATTTTCGCCGGCGCGGCCTGATCGCCGCATCGGCGCTGTTTCTTGGCGGTCAAACCCGCATCTGTGGCTCCGTGGCGCTGGCCGCGCCCAACAAGCATCAAGCGAAGGAAACTGCCCATGCCTGACTTTCCGATCCGAAAGGTCGCGGTCCTGACCGAAGAGATATTCCACGACGGCGGCCCCGCGGCGAAGGAACCGCGCCTTCGCGCGGCGGCGCTTGCCGTGGTCAAGAACCCCTTTGCCGGCCGCTATGTCGAGGATTTGCAGGGCGCGATGGAAGACCTGAAACCGCTCGGGCTTCTGCTCTCCGACAGGCTGATCGCGGCGCTCGGCTGCGATGTGAAGAAGATCGACGGCTACGGCAAGGGCGCCATCGTCGGCTCCGCCGGCGAGCTGGAGCACGGCGCGCTGTGGCATGTGCCGGGCGGCTACGCCATGCGCGAGCGCCTCGGCGACGCCAGGGCCATCGTGCCGTCGGCCAAGAAGGTCGGCGCCTTCGGCTCGCGACTCGATGTGCCGCTCGGCCACATCAACGCCGCCTATGTGCGCAGCCATTTCGACGCCATGGAGGTAGGCGTGAGCGACGGCCCGCGTCCCGACGAAATCCTGTTCTGCCTCGCCATGGCCTGCGGCCCGCGCGTCCACGACCGCATGGGCGGCCTCGCGGCCGCGGACATCAAGGCATGGGACGGCCTGAGATGAGCGGCGAGGACAATCTGCTGCGGCTGGTCGAGGCCGAGGACGGCGACGAGAACAACTACCATCTGCAGGACCAGGTCGGCTTCATCCTGCGCAAGGCGCATCAGCGCCATGTCTCGCTTTTCGCCTCGCATATCGGCGACCTGACGCCGCCGCAATTCGCCGCTTTGGCCAAGCTTTACGACATCGGCGAAACCTCGCAGAACCAGCTCGGCACGCTGATCGCCATGGATGCCGCCACCGTGAAGGGCGTCATCGACCGGCTGAAGGCCCGGGGTCTCGTCGAAGTCTCCAAGCACGAAGTCGACAAAAGGCGGCTGCTGGTCAATCTGACGCCGGAAGGCCGCGAGGCGATCGAGCGGCTGATCCCGCTCGCCCGCACCATCACCGAAGAGACCCTCGCGCCGCTGACGGCAAAGGAGGCCGCGACTTTCCTGCGGTTGCTGGCGAAGCTGGCCTGAAAGGTGCTTTCGACAGGGTGACATCTTTAGGCGCTGGAGGGACAGCACCCCCCTCTGGCCTGCCGGCCATCTCCCCCGCAAGGGGGGAGGATTAGCAGCTTCGTACCCGCGCCTTTCCTCCAACGCTGGCGATTGGCGAAAGCGTTGAAGACGGCTGATCTCCCCCTTGCGGGGGGATGCCCGGCAGGGCAGAGGGGGGTTGGCGGGAACTCGACCTAGGCGCTTGGATTGGGTTGCGGCCCGCCCGCCGACAGGCCCACCCCGAACATCTCCCTGGCCTGTTCGGCCGTATAGTAACCGAGCCGGACATCCTCGGCGACCAGCCTCACGTCACGTTCGCGCGGATCGCCATAGCCGCCGCCCCCGGGCGTGCCGACGCGCACGCGGTCGCCGGCCTTGAGCGCGATGTCCTGCTCTTTCGAAAGATGCGGCGGCACATGCGCTTCGCCGTTCCGGAACACGGTCACGCTGTTCGGCGCGCCATCCTTGCCGCCGAGCGCGCCCTGCGGCCCGAAGCGGCCGTGATCCATGACGAAGGACGCGCGGGCTTCACCTCGCAATATCTCGACCTCATAGGCAAGCCCGAAGCCGCCGCGATGCTTGCCGGCGCCGCCTGAGCCTTCGCGCAGCGCATAGTGCCGGTAGAGCACCGGAAAAGCCTGTTCCATGATCTCGACCGGCGGCGATTTCGAAATGCCGATGGTCGAGCAGCCATTGCTCAGTCCGTCATGGCCGGCATTGCCGCCGTAGCCGCCGCCGGAGATCTGGTACATGACATAGTCGCGGCCGCGCGCCGGGTCGTTGCCGCCGAGCGCGAAATTGCCGCTGGAGCCGGCGGGCGCCGCCGTCACCTTCTCCGGCAGTGCCTGCACCATGGCGGCGAACACCGCTTCGGCGATGCGCTGCGAGACCTCCGCCGCGCAGCCCGAAACCGGGCGCGGATACTTGGCGTCGAGGAATGTGCCTTCAGGCCGCTTGACGTGCAGCGGTTCGAAGGCGCCGGCGCTGATCGGCACCTCCGGAAAAATATGGCGCATGGCGAGATAGACGGACGACAATGTCGTCGCCAGCACGCTGTTCATCGGCCCCGCACAGGGTTTCGAGGAGCCGGCGAAATCGAAGGTGAGCGTCTCGCCCTGCTTCTCGACAGCGAGATTGATGGTCAGCGGCTCGTTCACCACGCCGTCGGAATCGACGAAGGCCTGCGAGCGGTAGACGCCATCTGGAATCACGGCGATCGAGGCGCGCATCTGCTCGGCGGCGCGTCGGCGCAGTTCCGCGATCGCCTCGACGACGGTTTCGTCGCCGTAACGATCCAGTATTTCATTGAGCCTGTCCTGGCCGATCAAGAGTGCCGCCGCCTGCGCGCGGATGTCGCCGATGCGCTGGTCGGCGACGCGGATGTTCGAACAGATGATGGCGTAGATCTCCGGATCGAGCACGCCCTTCTTGAACAGCTTCACCGGCGGCAGCCGCAGGCCTTCCTGCTCGACGGCGGTGGCCGAGGCCGAGAAGCCGCCAGGCACCGAGCCGCCTATATCCGGCCAGTGGCCGGTGTTGGAGAGCCAGCAGAAGATCTTGCCGTCGCGGTAGGCCGGCATGACGAAGCGCACATCCATCAGATGCGTGCCGCCGAGATAGGGGTCGTTGACGATGTAGATGTCACCCGGCTCCGGGGCGAGGCAACGACCGTCGGCGATCATCTCGATCACGGTCTTGGTCGAATACTGCATGACGCCGACGAACACCGGCAGGCCCTGGCTGCCTTGCGCGATCAGCGAGCCGTCTACGGCCGAATAGATGCCGTCCGAGCGGTCGTTGGCCTCGGCGATGACCGGCGAGAAGGCCGCGCGCGAAAACGTCAGGTCCATCTCGTCGCAAACCTGCTGCAGCGCCGCCTGCAGCACCGAAAGCGTGATCGTGTCGAGCTTTGCCCCGAACGCTGGCATTGTCAGGCCTCGCCGATGTCGATGATAATGTTGCCGTCCGCGTCCGAACGCGCATGGTCGCCGGGTTCGAGCACTGTGGTGGCGTCCATCTGTTCGAGGATCGCCGGTCCCTCGATCACGGCATCGAGCGGCAGCTTTTCGCGGGCATAGACCGGCGTGTCGTGCCAGGTGCCGTGATACCAGACCGGCCGGATCTCGCGCCGCGCCTCCTCGATCGTTGCCGCGCGGCCCGCCGGGTCGATCAGCCGCGACAGGTCGATCTGTGGCCGCACGCCGGTGACGGAGGTGTTGAGATTGACGAGATTGGCGCGGATTTCCGGCAGCTCGACCTTGAAGCGCGCGAAATAGGCCTTTTCGAACAGTTCCTGCAGTGTTTCTCGTGAAACCGAGGACGACGGCAGCGGCACATTGATGATGTGCGTCTGGCCGACGAACTGCATGTCGGCGGAATGGGTGACGCGGATCGCGTCGGGCTTGACGGCTTCCTTGGCGATCAGCGCCTCGCCTTCGTTCCGGTGCCGTTCCAACACCTCGCGAAGCTTCGCTTCGTCGAGGTTTGCAACCGGCAAGTTGATTGTGTTGACGAAGTCGTGGCGGAGGTCCGCGACGACGCAGCCGAGCGCGTTGGTGATACCGGGACGCGCCGGTACCAGCACCCTGGGCAGGCCGAGTTCGCGGGCCAGCGCCGTCGCATGCAACGGCCCCGCGCCGCCGAAGGCGAACAGCGCGAAATCGCGCGGATCATGGCCGCGCGAGACCGACACCATGCGGATGGCGCCCGCCATCTTCATGTTGCCGAGCCTCAAGATGGCACCCGCGGCCTCGACGCCGGAAAGGCCGCTGCGCTTGCCGATCTTTTCCTCGAAAATGCCGGTGACGCGCTCGACGGTAACCGGATTGTCGACCGCCAGCAGCTTCTTCGGCGCCAGCCTGCCGAGCACCAGATTGGCGTCGGTGATGGTCGGTTCCGTGCCGCCGCGCCCGTAGCAGATCGGGCCGGGATTGGCGCCCGCACTTTCCGGGCCGATCTGGATCAGCCCGGCCGCGTCGACACGCGCGATCGAGCCGCCGCCGGCGCCGACGGTGTGCACCGCCACCATCGGCACATGGATCGGCATCGCATATTCGATCTCGATCTCGTTGGAAACGGCGGGTTCGGCGTTGCGGATCAGCGCCACGTCGGTCGAGGTGCCCCCCATGTCGTAGGTGACGAGGTTGCCGAAGCCGGCGCGCTTTCCGGTATAGGCGGCCGCGATCACACCGGAAGCCGGGCCGGACATCACGGTCTTTGCCGATTCCAGCGTGACGAAACGGGCCGAGATCATGCCGCCATTGCCGTTCATGATCAGGAAGTCGCGGGCGTAGCCCTTGGTGGCAAGCTCCTTGCGCAGCCGCTCGACATAGCGCTCGAGGATTGGCTGCACCGAGGCATTGACCGCCGCCGTCACGCCGCGCTCGAACTCGCGCGCTTCCGAAAGCAGCGCATGTCCGGTGGTGATATGGCCGTTCGGCCAGAGCTCCGCCGCGATTTCGGCGGCGCGCCGCTCATGCGCGGGGTTGGCATAGGAATGCAGGAAATGGATGACCAGCGACTCGCAGCCGGCATCGAGCAGCTTCTTCGACGCATCGCGCATCTCGGCTTCGTCGAGCTCGACACGAACGGCGCCGGAAGCCTCGACCCGCTCCGACACTTCGAGCCGCAGATCGCGCGGAATGACCGGCACGAAGGTGCCTGTCATTCCGTAGGCCTGCGGCCTCGTGCGCCGTCCGAGCTCGATCACGTCGCGAAAGCCGCGCGTCGTGATCATGCCGGTTCGCGCCAGCCGCCGCTCCAGCACGGCGTTGGTGGTGGTCGTCGTGCCGTGCACGATGAGGTCGATGCCGTCGACCGGGAAGCCGGTGGCGCCGAGCGCGGCGACCACGCCGAAGGCTTGGTTTTCCACCGTCGTCGGCGTCTTGGCGATATGGACCTTGCCGCCCGCCTTGCCGTCGATCAGGAGCAGATCGGTGAAGGTCCCGCCGACATCGATGCCGGCAACGACGCTGCCCGCCGACGCCGAAAATTTCTCATTCATTGCCGAAACCCGAAATGCCAGGACTACGGATATGCCTTGGTTTGGAAAGGCGTTTTACGCTGCCATCTTGACCTGAAGATCATTTGTATACTAATAAATTCGGGACACAAGAGCTTACCGCTTGGCAGTGTGCAGGGAGCACGCCGGAACCTGACCGTTCGGGCGCGCAGGAGAGAGTTTGGCCCTAGCGGGTTCCGTCCGGGCTGGAAAGTTGGGTTTGATGAACACGACATCCGCGTTGAAAATTGCCGGCGCAAAGCCGCTGCAGTTCCCGATCCCGGCCAATGTCTATGCCGAGACCGTGGTGTCGGTGAAGCATTATACCGACCGGCTGTTCTCCTTCCGCATCACCCGCCCGCAGTCGCTGCGCTTCCGCTCCGGCGAGTTCGTCATGATCGGCCTTCCCAATGCAGAGAAGCCGATCTTCCGCGCCTATTCGGTCGCGAGCCCCGCCTGGGACGACGAGCTCGAATTCTTCTCGATCAAGGTGCCGGATGGCCCTCTGACCTCCGAGCTGCAGAAGATTGAGGTCGGCGACACCGTCATCATGCGCCAGAAGTCGACCGGCACGCTGGTGCTCGACGCTCTGACGCCCGCCAAGCGCGTGGTCATGATCTCGACCGGCACCGGCATCGCGCCCTTCGCCAGCCTGCTGCGCGATCCCGACACCTACGAGAAGTTCGACGAGGTCATCCTCACCCACACCTGCCGCGACAATGCCGAGCTTACCTATGGCCAGGAGCTGGTTGCGGCGCTGGAGAGCGATCCGCTGATCGGCGAGCTGACCGGCGGCCGCGTCACGCTCTACAATTCGACGACCCGCGAGGAATCGGCGCGCATGGGCCGCATCACCGCTCTGATCGGCTCGGGCAAGTTCTATTCCGACCTCGGCATCGACAGGCTCAATCCCGAGACCGACCGCATCATGATCTGCGGCTCGATGCATATGCTGAAAGACGTCAAGGAACTCGCCGAAAGCCTCGGCTTCCAGGAAGGTTCGCTCAGCCATCCGGCGACCTTCGTGGTCGAGCGCGCCTTCGTCGGCTGAGGGCAGCTTCGCCGTCCTGCCGCAGCTGTTTTGACCATGCAGTCAAAAATCGGCTGCTTTGGCCGCCTTTTTCAGCTATGACCCGCCGAAGGACTCGTGAAGGACAACTTCGCGGGTTATCTTCGGCTGAGGTCGCTGAATGAAAGGGCAGGAGATGAGCACGATCCGCGAGGCCGGCACAGGGACCGGCGCGTCCAAGGTCATGCCGCTGCCGGCGCGCGCCGCGGCCAACACACCGATGCCGCTGGAACACGGCATTGCCCGCAACCCCGGCATGAAGCTCGATCTCGGTTTCCTGGAATCGGTGCGCAGCGTCAACCGCTCGGCGCTCGAGCGCCGCGTCGCCACGCTGACCAAGCGGCGCTCGATCAAGGCCGACAACCAGGCCGCCTGGCTGCTGCGCGCCATCGCCTGCATGGACCTGACCACGCTGAACTCCAACGATACCGACGAGCGTGTGCGCCGGCTCTGCGCCAAGGCGATCAACCCGCTGCGCCGCGATATCGTCGAGGGTCTCGGCATATCAGGCGAGACCATCCGCCCGGCGGCGGTCTGCGTCTACCATCCCTTTGTCGCCACCGCGGTCGATGCCGTGCGCGGCACCGGCATCCACGTCGCTGCCGTCTCCACCGCCTTCCCGCATGGGCTGGCGCCGCTCTCGACCCGACTGCAGGAGATCGAGGCTTCGGTAAAGGACGGTGCCGACGAGATCGACGTCGTCATTCCGCGCGGCCTGGTCTACGGCGCCAAATGGCGCGAGCTGTTCAACGAGATCGTCGCCATGCGCGCCGCCTGCGGCGATGCCCATCTCAAGGTGATCCTCGGCACCGGCGATCTCGCCACTTTGCGCAACGTCATGCTCGCCTCGATGGTGGCCATGATGGCGGGTGCCGATTTCATAAAGACTTCGACCGGCAAGGAAAGCGTCAACGCCACGCTGCCCGTCGGCCTTGCCATGGTGCGCGCTATCCGCGCCTATTTCGAGGAGACCGGCTACCTGATCGGCTTCAAGCCGGCCGGCGGCATTTCCACCGCCAAGGTCTCGCTGGACTGGCTGGTGCTGATGAAGGAAGAGCTCGGCCGGCCCTGGCTCGAGCCGGCCCTGTTCCGCTTCGGCGCGTCGAGCCTGCTCACCGACATCGAACGCCAGCTCGAGCATCATTTGACCGGCCATTACTCGGCCAACCATCGCCACGCGATGGCGTAGCTCCCACCCTCCCCCTTGTGGGGGGTCGCCGCGAAGCGGCGGGGTGGGGGTCGAAAGAACAGAACGGCCGGTCCTATGAACGAAACCATTAGCCATTTACCCCCAACCCGTTCGGCTTCGCCGATCGACCCTCCCCACAAGGGGGAGGGTAAAGGAGGCGCCCCATGAACATCCTCGAACGCTATCACGCCATGGAATACGGCCCGGCGCCGGAAGCCCGCAACGAGGCCGATGCCTGGCTCGCGGGCCGCGATTTCGCGAAAGCGCTGTTCATCGACGGCGCCTGGAAAGCGGCAGCCAGTGGCAAGACTTTTGAGACCAGCGAACCGTCCTCCGGCAAGCTTCTGGCCAAGATATCGGAAGCCGGCGCTGCCGACATAGACGCCGCCGTTACGGCGGCTGCCAAAGCGCTGCCGAAGTGGAGCGCCAGTTCGGGCTATGCGCGCGCGAAGGTGCTCTACGCCATCGGCCGCGCGATGCAGCGGCATCAGCGCCTGTTCGCGGTGTTGGAATCGATCGACAACGGCAAGCCGATCCGCGAGAGCCGCGACATCGATGTGCCGCTGGCGATCCGCCATTTCATCCACCATGCCGGCTGGGCGCAGACGCTCGAGAAGGATTTTCCCGATCACAAGCCGGTCGGCGTCGTCGGCCAGGTCATCCCGTGGAATTTTCCGCTGCTGATGCTGGCCTGGAAAATCGCGCCGGCTTTAGCCGCCGGCTGCACGGTGATGCTGAAGCCGGCCGAATTCACGCCGCTGACGGCCATCCTGTTTGCCGAGATCTGCGAGCGGGCAGGCGTGCCGAAAGGCGTCGTCAACATCGTCCAGGGCGGGCCGGAAGCGGGTGCCGCGATCGTCAACCATCCCGGCGTCCGGAAGATCGCCTTCACCGGCTCTTCCGAGGTCGGCAAGATCATCCGCAAGGCAACCGCCGGATCGGGCAAGAAACTTTCGCTGGAGCTCGGCGGCAAGTCGGCCTTTATAGTCTTCGAGGATGCCGATCTCGACAGCGCCGTCGAGGGTCTGGTCGACGGCATCTGGTTCAACCAGGGCCAGGTCTGCTGCGCCGGCTCGCGCCTTTTGGTGCAGGAAGGCATCGCCGAGGCTTTGATCGCCAAGGTCAAGGTCAGGATGAGCCGGCTGCGCGTCGGCAGCCCGCTCGACAAGAACACCGATATCGGCCCGCTCGTCGACCGCACCCAGCTCGATCGAGTCAAGGGCCTGATCGCCGAAGGCGCGAAGCAGGGCGCCGTCTGCTGGCAGCCGGATTCCGCTCTGCCGTCTTCCGGCTACTATCACCTGCCGACGCTCGCGACAGGTGTTTCGCCGGCTAATATATTGGCGCAGGAAGAGGTTTTCGGCCCGGTGCTGGCGACGATGACTTTCCGCAACACGGAGGAAGCCATCGAGCTCGCCAACAACACGCGCTACGGGCTGGCGGCCTCGGTGTGGAGCGAGAACGTCAATCTGGCTCTGCACGTGGCGCCGCAACTGAAGGCCGGCGTTGTCTGGGTCAACGGCACCAACATGTTCGACGCCGCCTGCGGCTTCGGCGGCTATCGCGAAAGCGGCTTCGGCCGCGAGGGCGGCCGCGAAGGCATGTTCGAATATCTTGCCGCCAAGCTGCCGGCCGGCCCGGTGATCAAGCCGGCCTCGGCCGGCTCGGCCCAGCCGGTCGAACAGGCCGACGGCTCGGCAATCGACCGCACGGCAAAACTGTTTATCGGCGGCAAGCAGGTGCGCCCGGACGGCAGCTACTCGCTTGGCGTCGCCACCGCCAAGGGCAAGCTCGCCGGCGAAGTCGGCCTCGGCAACCGCAAGGACATCCGCGACGCGGTTTCTGCTGCCCGCGCCTGCAAGGCCTGGCCGGATGCGACGGCCTTCAATCGCAGCCAGGTGCTCTATTACTTCGCCGAGAACCTGTCCGGCCGCGCCGAGGAATTCGCGTCTCGCCTTGTCCAGCTCACCGGCGTCGCCGCCAAGGCCGCGCGGCAGGAGGTCGACCTCTCCATCGAGCGGCTGTTCCTTTATGCCGGTCTCGCCGACAAGTTCGAGGGTCGCGTCCACCAGCCGCCGGCCCGTGTCGTCACGCTGGCACTGCATGAGCCGGTCGGCGTCGTCGGCATCGTCGCGCCGGACAACCAGCCGCTGCTCAACTTCGTCTCGCTGGTCGCGCCGGCGCTCGCCATGGGCAACACGGTGGTCGCCGTCCCGTCCGAACGGCACCCGCTTTTAGCCACCGACCTCTATCAGGTGATCGAATATTCCGATATTCCGGCTGGCGCTATCAACATCGTCACTGGCCGCAGCGCGGAGCTTTGCGGCGTGCTGGCCAAGCATGACGACGTCGACGGGCTCTGGGTGTTCGGCGATGCCGAGACCTGCGCCAAGGCGGAGGCCGATTCCATCGGCAACCTCAAGCGCGTCTGGACCGGCAATGGCCGCAGTCTCGACTGGGCGTCGAGCGAGGCCGCCGGCGAGGCCTTCCTACGCCGCGCCATCGAGGTCAAGAACGTCTGGGTGCCCTACGGCGACTAAACTTGCGAAGCACGATGTTCGCTTTTGCCGCAGCCTTGCCGGCTTAAGGGTAGTCGCTTCAAACCAACGCCAGTTTCGAGCTTGTGGTGGGATGGCCAATTTCCTAAGTCGGCGCCGCCCCTCATCGCCCTGCCGGGCACTTCTCCCCGTATAGTGACGGGGAGAAGGGAGCTGGCCGCAACGACCGCGCCCTTTTTCGACGTTGGTGATTGGCGAAACCGGTGGTGGCAGCGCCCCTCTCCCCGTCACTATACGGGGAGAGGATGCCGGCAGGCAGGTGAGGGGCAGCGCCTGCACTCGGAAAGAGGCGATGGGCAAATCCGAAACCCGAAGCGATGTCTGTTCCAGGCTTGACGCCTCGTCACGTGTTCTTTAACCAGAAAAAACAATTTATCTTCGGCAAATCAGGCGACAAGCTCGCCTGGCACATTGCGCCTAGTTTGGCTGCCGGTAGAACGCTTGCGGCACCAGGAGGAAAGCATGACGGATCTGGCAGGCAAGGTCGTGGTCGTCACCGCGGCGGCGCAAGGGATTGGACGTGCGAGCGCGCTTGCCTTTGCCAAGGCGGGCGCCACCGTCCATGCCACCGACATCAACGAGCCGCTCCTTGCCGAGCTCGCCAGGACGTCAGGCGTAAAAACCCGCAAGCTCGATGTGCTGAACGAGGCAGCCGTCGCTTCTGCCTTCACCGAGATCGGCCGGGTAGATGTTCTGTTCAACTGCGCCGGCTTCGTCCATGCAGGCTCGATCCTGGAAATGAAGGACGAGGACCTCGATTTTGCGTTGAACCTCAACGTCCGTTCGATGATCCGCACCATCCGCGCCGTGCTGCCCGGCATGCTGGAGCGCGGCGGCGGCTCGATCATCAACATGGCCTCGCTGGCGAGCTCGCAAAAGGGCGTGCCGAACCGCTTCGCCTACGGCCTGACCAAGGCGGCCGTCGTCGGCCTGACCAAGGCGGTCGCCGCCGATTATGTCGCCAAGGGCATCCGCTGCAACGCCATCTGCCCCGGCACCGTCGAGAGCCCGTCGCTACAGGACCGCATGCATGCGCAGGGCGACTATGAGGCCGCCCGCGCCGCCTTCATCGCCCGCCAGCCCATGGGAAGGCTGGGCACGCCGGAAGAGATCGCCGACCTCGCCGTCTATCTGGCAGGCGCCACTTATACCTCGGGGCAGGCCTACAACATCGACGGCGGCTGGTCGATCTGACGGGTGCTTGAAAGGAATAGCGGCGAACGGGAAGACAGAAGCCGATCCCCGCGTTTGGTGGATCGAAGCGTCTGAAAAATCTTCCTGGTTAGCCGGCTCGAACAAATGGCGCGCTTGCCGCCGATGGGGTCGACGACTACGGTCCGCTGGCTTTGACGGGAATTTGTGAAAACGGCCGCTGGGCCGCAAGGTGGAGAAGAAGATGAAGTTGTTGCGCTATGGCGAAGCTGGCAGCGAAAAGCCCGGCCTGCTCGATGCGGATGGGACGATCCGCGACCTTTCCGCTCATGTCGCCGATATAGCCGGAACGACGCTTCATCCGGCCTCGCTGGAGATGCTGTCCAAGCTCGATCCGATGTCGCTGCCGGCGGTTTCCGGTAGCCCACGCATGGGCGCCTGCGTCGCCGGCACCGGCAAATTCATCTGCATCGGCCTCAACTATTCCGATCACGCCGCCGAGACCGGCGCCACCGTGCCGCCGGAACCGATCATCTTCATGAAGGCAAGCTCGGCGATCGTCGGGCCGGATGACGACGTGCTGATCCCGCGCGGCTCGGTCAAGACCGACTGGGAGGTCGAACTAGGCGTCGTCATCGGCAAGACGGCGAAATATGTCAGCGAGGACGACGCGCTGGATTATGTTGCCGGCTACTGCGTCGCGCATGACGTTTCCGAGCGCGCCTTCCAGGCCGAGCGCCAGGGCCAGTGGACCAAGGGCAAGTCCTGCGACACGTTCGGCCCGACCGGCCCGTGGCTTGTGACCAAGGACGAGGTCGCCGATCCTCAGAACCTGAAGATGTGGCTGACCGTCAACGGCAAGACCATGCAGAACGGTTCGACCAAGACCATGGTCTATGGCGTGAAGTATCTGGTGTCCTATCTCAGCCAGTTCATGTCGCTGCATCCCGGCGACATCATCTCCACCGGCACCCCGCCCGGCGTCGGGCTGGGCATGAAGCCGCCGGTGTTCCTGAAGGCCGGCGACGTCGTCGAGCTCGGCATCGAGGGACTGGGCCAGCAGAAGCAGACGTTCAAGGCGGACGAGTAGAGCGCAGACTTTCCCTTCTCCCCTTGTGGGAGAAGGTGGATCGGCGCGCAGCGCCGAGACGGATGAGGGGTGCTCCAGCGGAGTGCGACCTTGAAGATTGAAGGATCCCGAACGCACTTAATTCTGCCGCGACGATATCCTTCCAACACCCCTCATCCGGCCGCTTCGCGGCCACCTTCTCCCACAAGGGGAGAAGGAGAGGGCGCGCCACCTACTTCACCACCTTCCCATCCGCTCCGAACCGGTACGTCTTCGCCGCATCCGGCGTCGCATACAGCGTCGAGCCCGGTTCGGCGTTGTAGACGCCGAAGATGCGCACGGTGATCAGCCCGGCCTTCTCGCAGTCTAGATAGAGATTGGTGTCGGCGCCGAGATGCTCGGCATGCACCACCATGCCCTTCCAGGCGCCGGACTTCGTGTCGACGGTGAGATGCTCCGGCCGCACGCCAATGGTCTTGGCCGTCTCGCCCACCTTCGCGCCGTCGATGAAATTCATCTTCGGCGAGCCGATGAAGCCGGCGACGAATTCATTGGCCGGCGAATTGTAGAGCTCCATCGGGCTGCCGATCTGCTCGATGCGGCCGGCATTGAGCACCACGATCTTGTCGGCCAGCGTCATCGCCTCGACCTGGTCGTGGGTGACGTAGATCATCGTCGCCTTCAGCCGCCGGTGCAGCTGCGCGATCTCCAGCCTTGTGTTTACACGCAATGCCGCGTCGAGGTTGGAGAGCGGTTCGTCGAACAGGAACAGTTTTGGCTCGCGCACCACGGCGCGGCCGATGGCGACGCGCTGGCGCTGGCCGCCTGACAGTTCCGCCGGCCGGCGCTCGAGATAGGGCTCGAGCGAGAGCATGGCGGAAGCGATCTTGATCCGGCGCTCGATCTCGGCCGCCGGCGTGCCGGCCTGCTTCAAGCCAAGCGCCATGTTGTTCTTCACCGTCAGATGCGGGTAGAGCGCGTAGGTCTGGAACACCATGGCGATGCCGCGTTTTGCGGGCGGCGTTACCGAAACGTCGGTGCCGTCGATCAGCACGCGGCCTGAGGTCGAGTCCTCCAGCCCGGCAATGACGCGCAGCAGTGTCGATTTCCCGCAACCGGACGGGCCGACGAAAACGACGAATTCGCCATCCGTCACCTCGAGGTCGATGCCCTTCAGCACCTCGACCGGCCCGAAAGCCTTTTTCACATTCTCGATCTTCAGCGAGCCCACGGCTTCGTCCTTGTTCTAGAGTTTCACGGGGGCGCCTGTGCGCACGCTCTCGTCGGCGGCGAGGCAGACGGCGAGCGACTTCACGGCATCGTCCATGTGGCGGGTGAGGTCGATATTTTCGCGGATGGCCTTGAGCAGGAAGGCCTGTTCGAGGTCGCAGAGCTCCTGATGGCCCGGCTCGCCCTCCATCGACAGCATCTGGTCCTCTTTGGCGAACCTGCCGTCCGGCCCGGTTACAGCACTATGCAGGCGGATGGTCGAGGTCTTGGTGTGGGTATCGATGTCGTCGGACTTCACCCCCTCCTTCATCACGATCGACACGCAGCCCTTGGGCGACATCACGTCCTTCACGAAGAAGGCCGTTTCCGAGATCATCGGCCCCCAGCCGGCCTCGTACCAGCCGACCGAACCGTCCTCGAACAGCACCTGCAGATGGCCGTAATTATACATCGAGGGAGCGACTTCGTCGGTCAGCCGCACGCCCATGCCGCGCACCTCGACCGGCCTGGCGTCGGTGATCTGCAGCATCACGTCCAGATAATGCACGCCGCAGTCGACGATCGGCGAGGTCGTCTGCATCAGCTGCTTGTGCGTCCCCCAGGTGTGGCCGGAAGACTGCTGGTTGAGGTTCATGCGGAAGACATAAGGACCACCGAGTTTGCGTGCCTCGGCGATCAGCCGCACCCAGGACGGGTGGTGGCGCAATATATAGCCGATCACCAGCTTTCTGCCGTTGGCCTTGGCGGCGTCGACGACGCGCTGCGCGTCGGCCACCGTCGTTGCCAGCGGTTTTTCGACGAACACATGGCAACCGGCCTCGAACGCCCGCACCGCATAATCGGCATGGCTGTCGGAATAGGTGGCGATCGCGGCGACATCCGGTTTCTCGTCGCGCAGCGCGTCCTCGAACGAGCGTCTGATACCGTAGCCGGCAAGCCCGTCCGGCAAAGGCACGTCGGAGCGGTTGACGAGCGCGGCGATTTCGAAGCCCGGATTGGTATGGTAGGCCAGCGCATGGCTGCGGCCCATATTGCCGAGGCCGGCGACGACAACACGAAGGGGTTTTTCTGAACTCACTTCACCGCTCCCGACGTGATGCCGCGGATCAGCTGCCGCGAGAAGATGACATAGAGGATCAGCACCGGCAGAATCGCCAGCGAGAGTGCCGCCAGGATGGCGTTCCAATTGGTGACGAACTGGCCGAGGAAGAGCTGCGCGCCGAGCGTCACCGTCTTGGTTTCTTCCGAAGGCGCCAGGATCAGCGGGAACCACAGATCGTTCCAGATCGGGATCATGGTGAAGACGGCGACCGTCGCCATCGACGGACGCACCAGCGGCAGCACCAGGCGGAAGAAGATCGTGTATTCCGACAGCCCGTCGATGCGCCCCGCATTCTTCAGATCGTTGGAAACCTGCTTCATGAATTCCGACAGGATGAAGATCGCCAGCGGCAGGCCTTGCGCGGTGTAGACCAGGATCAGCGCCGTCAGCGTGTTGACCAGCCCGCTCGCCACCATCAGCTGCAGGATGGCGACGGTGCCGAGGCGGATCGGGATCATGATGCCGAGCGCGAGGTAAAGCCCCATCATCGTGTTGCCGCGGAAGCGGTATTCCGACAGGGCGAAGGCGGCCATGGCGCCGAACAGCAGCACGAAGAACAGCGAGGCGACGGTCACGACAAGGCTGTTCTGGAAATAGTGGATGAAATCGCCCTGGCCGAACACGGTGGTGTAGCCGATCAGGTCGAAGGTCTTCGGTGTCGGCGGCGTCAGCGGCGCGCCGAAGATGCCGGCGCGCGACTTGAACGAGTTCATCACCACCAGGATCACCGGAAACAGCGCGATCATGGTGTAGGTCAGAAGGATCGCATGCGCGCCAATGGTGCGGGGCAAGGAGCGGGTGGCTAGGCTCATGGCGCGCCTCAAAACTGGTAGCGACGCAGGCGCGTCTGCACGAGGAACAGGTAGACGCAGACGCCGGCGAGGATGATCAGGAACATGATCGTCGCGATGGTAGCGCCCATGTTGGGATCGCCGACCTGCAGCTGGAAGCCGAAGAAGGCACGGTAGAGGAAGGTGCCGAGGATGTCGGTCGAATAGTTCGGCCCGGCGAGCGCCCCCTGCGCGGTGTAGATCAGGTCGAAGGCATTGAAATTGCCGACGAAAGTCAGGATCGAGATGATGCCGATCGAGGGCAGGATCAGCGGCAGCTTGATCTTCCAGAACTGCGCCATGCCGGTCACGCCGTCGCATTCGGCCGCCTCGATCACCTCGTCGGGAATCGACAGCAGAGCCGCGTAGATCAGCATCATCGGGATGCCGACGAACTGCCAGACCGAGACCAGGCTGAGCGCGGTGAGCGCATATTGCTCCTTGCCGAGCCACGGCGTGAAAAAGCTCTTCAAGCCGACGAGATCCATCAGATGCGGCGCCACGCCCCAGATCGGCGACAGGATCAGCTTCCAGGCAAAGCCGACGATGACGAAGGACAGGATCGTCGGCACGAAGATCGCCGTGCGGTAGAACGCGGTGAAGCGCAGCCGGGGGCTGGAAAGCAGCGCCGCCAGGAGGATGCCGATCGGGTTCTGCACCAGCATGTGGATGATGAAGAACCAGACATTGTTCCTCAGCGCATTCCAGAAATTCACCGACCAGTTCGGATCGCCGAACAGCGTGCGGAAATTGCTGAAGCCCACAAACACCTGGGACTGCTCGATGTTGCGGAACAGCGAGAGCTGCAGCGTGCCGAACAGCGGCAGGATCATGAATGCGGTGTAGACCAGCACCGCCGGTGCCAGGAATACGCCGATATGCCAGCGTATCGATCTTTTCGGTCGCGTTTCTGCAGCCATGAGTTCGGTAGCCATGAGTTCGGTTCCCCGCCGTCTCTGGGTTCCAGGTCGGTTGATGCTAGCTGATGCCTCGATGCACGGCCTGATCGTCCCCTTCAGGGGAAAGAAAGGCCAGCGACAGATCGGCTCCGTCTTCCCCGCGAGATCGAGGGTAAGACCGGGAGGCGGCGCCGACAATCGCTATCTGGAACTGTTTGAACGCCGGCCGGGGCTCGCGCCCGGCCGGCATCGCAATCGCTCTTACTTCGCCGGCTTGTACCAGCTGTCGAGGCCGGTCTGCAGCTTCTTGGCCGCGGCTTCCGGGGTGTCGGTGCCGTTGATCACATTGGCCGATTCAACCCAGGTCTCGTTTTCGAGGTTCGGCGTGCCGCGCGACAGGATCTGGTAGGTCGAGCGGATCGTCGACTTGCACTTGCCGCGCCAGGAGACGAATTCCTGCGCCAGCGGGTCTGCCATCTTCACCGGCGAGGAGTTCAGGCTGAAGAAGCCCGGCAGCGCGTTGGCGTAGATGGTGGCGAAATCCGGCGAGGCGACCCAGGACAGGAACTTCTTGGCCGCATCCGCGTGCTTGGATGCCGCGTTCAGGCCCATGCCGATATCGGTATGGTCGGAGATGTAGCAGGTGTCTCCGGCCTTCTCGACCGGCGGCGGGAAGGCGCCCATCTTGAATTGCGCCTGGGTGTTGAACAGGCCGATTTCCCACGAGCCGGCCGGGTAGATGGCGGCGCGGCCGAGCGTGAACAGGTTCTGGCTGTCCGGATAGGTCTGCGCCTCGAAGCCGTCGCCGAGATACGGCTTCCACTTGGCCAGTTCCTCATACGGCGCGACCCAGTCCTTGTCGGTCAGCTTCTGCTGGCCCTTGATCAGGGCTGCGCGGCCTTCCTCGCCCTTCCAGTAGTTCGGGCCGATGTTCTGGTAGCCCATGGTCGCGGCTTCCCACAGGTCCTTGGTGCCCATCGCCATCGGGATATAGGTGCCGTCGGCCTTGATCTTGTCGAGCACGGCGAAGAACTCGTCGCGGGTTGTCGGCACCTTGAGGCCGAGCTTGTCGAAGGCATCCTTGTTGTAGATGAAGCCGTGGATGACCGAGGCCATCGGCACGCAGAAGCTCGACTTGCCGTCGTCGGTCTGCCAGGCGGACTTGGCGACCGGCGAGAAGTTCTCCATGCCCGGCAGCGAGGAGAGGTCGGCGAGGTTGCCCTTCTTGAACAGCTCGAGCGACTTGTCGAAGGGGCGGCAGGTGATCAGGTCGCCGGCCGAGCCGGCGGCGAGCTTGGCGCCAAGCGCTGCGTCATACTCGGTCGGGGCCGAAGGCGCGAACACTACCTTGATGCCGGGGTTCTTGGCTTCGAAGGCCGGGATCAGCTTGTCCTTCCAGATGGTCAGGTCGTCGCCGCGCCAGCTTTCGATGTTGAGCGTTACGTCGTCGGCCAGCGCCATCCCGGTGGTGCCGAGGATGCTTGTGCCGAGCAGAAGGGCCGTCAGTAGTTTGGTCTTCATCTTCAGTCTCCCTGTTGACCTTTTTCAGGTTCGGTTTTGATGAGAACAGAGGCTCAGCGCCCCTTGCTCCCCTCGATCGCGGAAAGCGCCGGCCTGAGCTTCTGGCCGGTTCCTTCCAGTATCTTCTCGGCCGCGTCGGCGTTGGCGGCGCCTGCGGCGAGCAGAATGGCGGTTTTGACGACGCCACCGCTCTCCTCGAGCAGGCGGGTGGCGTCGTCGCGGCTGCGGCCGCTGATGGCGGCGACCATGCGCACGGCGCGGTCGCGCAGCTTGATGTTGTCGGCGGTGAGGTTGACCATGTAGCCGTCATGGACATGGCCGAGATGGATGGCGGTAAGCGTCGAAAGCATGTTGAGCGCGATCTTTTGCGCGGTGCCCGCGCCCATGCGCGTCGAGCCGGCGATCAGCTCAGGTGGCGTTTCGAGCAGGATGGCGACATCGGCTTGGCTGAAGAGCGCGGCGCCCCGGTTGTTGGCGATCGCGATGGTAGCCGCGCCGCGGCGCCGCGCGTCCTGGAGCGCCTGCACCGCATAGGGGGTCGAGCCGCTGGCGGAGATGGCGATCAGGCAGTCGCCCTTGCCGATATCGGCCGCGGCAACGGCCGCCGACGCTTCCTCGGTGTCGTCCTCCGGCCCGCCGGCCAGGGTGCGGAAGGCATCGTCGCCGCCGGCGATCAGGATGGCGATGCGGTCGCGCGCAATACCGAAAGTGCCGGGCAATTCCAGCGCATCGGCCAGTGCCATAAGGCCGGAGCTGCCTGCCGCCGCATAGGCGAGCTTGCCGCCGCTCCTCAGTTGCTTGGCGATGAGTTCGGCGGCGGCGGCGATCGCCGGAATGGCCCCGTGCACGGCCTTGCTGGCCTCGATCTGGGCATTGGCCAGGAACGCCAGTACGACTTCAGGGGCCCGGACATCCAGCCCCTCGGCATTCTGGTGGAGCGCTTCCGTGCGCGTCTCGGCCATCCATTTTCCTCCAACTGAGGGAACAATACCAAAAAAATACCACTTGTCCACACGCATTAACACTTTTCGGACGGCGGAATTCGATTGCCGGCAAATTGCCGTGGATTTTCAATAAAATACGGCTTAATCTTTTTTGAAACCGAAATTAACTCTTGGCTATTGGTATTTTATTGGTATTATCCGGGTCCGAGGAGAAATCGTGTGAAATTCGTGCTTGGGATCGATGGCGGCGGCACCAGCTGCAGGGCGGCCCTTGCGACCGTCGACGGCGCTGTCGTCGGCCGTGCCAAGAGCGGCGCCGCCAACATCCGCACCGACCTCACCGGTGCCCGCGCCAACATCGTCGAGGCGGCCAGGCAGGCTTTCCTTGCCGCAGGCGCGGATCCGGAGCTGATTCCGCAGACGCCGGCCATTCTCGGCCTCGCCGGCGCCAATGTCGGCACCTATCGCCAGCAGCTCGAGGCAATCCTGCCCTTCAGCAAGAGCCGTGTCGAAACCGATGCCGAGATCGCGCTTGAGGGCGCGATCGGGCCTAGTGACGGCGCCATGGCCATTCTCGGCACCGGCACCGCCTATATGGCGCGTAAGCAGGCTAAGTCGCGCGCCATCGGAGGCTGGGGTTTCCAGGTCGGCGACCAGGGCAGCGGCGCCCGCATCGGCCGCGACCTGCTCGAGCAGATGCTGCTCGCCTATGACGGCATCCGTCCTGGCTCGCCCTTGACGGACGCGATGCTTGCCGTCTTCCGCAACAATCCGGAAGACGTGGTCGAGTTCACCACCAACGCCAAGCCGGGCGACTTCGGCGGCTTCGCGCCAAAAGTCTTCGAGCATGCCGAAAAGGGCGACCTCGTCGCCAACTGGATCCTCGGCAAGGCGGTGGCCGATGTCGAGGCTTCGCTCGGCGCGCTCGATCTTACCGACGATGCGCCGCTCTGCCTGCTCGGCGGGCTGGCGCCGCTCTACGCGCCGCGCCTGTCCGCACGCTATCAGGCGCTGCTGAAAGCCCCGCTCGACGATGCGCTTGGCGGCGCCGTGCAGATGGCTGTGCGCGTCTTCGCCAGGGGTCCGGAGGCCGCCCGATGAGCGCCGCCGACCAGATCTTCGCCATGCTGAAACAATCCTCGCAGAGCGGCGCGCCACTCTACCTGCAGCTCAGGCGCAGCATCGAGGAGGCGGTCAATCGCGGCCTGATCGGCCCCGGCGATGCGCTGCCTTCCGAGCGCGACATCGCCAGCAAGGCCGATATCTCGCGCGTCACCGTGCGCAAGGCGGTGCAGGACCTGGTCAAGGGCGGCATCCTCGTCCAGCGTCATGGCTCGGGCACCTTCGTCGCGCCGCGCATGGAGCGCGTCGAGCAATCGCTGTCGAGGCTCACCTCCTTCACCGAGGACATGGCCCGCCGCGGCATGACCGTCCGCTCAGTCTGGCTCGACCGCGGGCTCTACGCGCCGTCGCCGGACGAGATGATGGTGCTGGGCCTGTCCTCGGCCGAACTGGTGGCGCGCGTCGCGCGCCTGCGTATCGCCAACGACACGCCGCTGGCGATCGAGCGCGCCGCGATTTCGGCGAGCGTGCTGCCGGATCCCGAAGCGATCGGCTCCTCGCTTTACGCGGCGCTGGGAACGACCGGCAATCGCCCGGTACGCGCCGTGCAGCGCATCTCCGCCACCAATCTTGGCGATGCCGATGCGCGCCTCCTGGAAGTGCCCTCGGGGGTTGCCGGTCTGCAGATCGAGCGCATTTCCTATCTGGCGAGCGGCAAGGTGATCGAGTTCACCCGCTCGGTCTACAGGGGCGACGCCTATGATTTCGTCGCGGAACTCCGGCTGACCGTGCCGGGAGAGGAGATTCGGCCATGATGGCAAACACCACCCATATGCGGCGCGAGATCAATGAGATCCCTGAAGCCACCGCCCGCATGCTCGACGGCTCGGCTTCGGCGCTGACCGAGGCGGGCCGCGGCCTGCGCGAGCGCGACCCGCATTTCGTCGTCACCGTGGCGCGCGGCTCGTCCGACCATGCCGCGACTTTCATGAAGTATGCCGTCGAGCTGACGGCAGGTCTCGCCGTCGCTTCGGTAGGGCCGTCGATCGCTTCCATTTATGGTGCGAAGCTCAGGCTGCGCGGCTCCGCCTGCCTGGCGGTCTCGCAGTCGGGCAAAAGTCCCGACATCGTCGCCATGGCCGAAACGGCAAGGGCCGGAGGGGCGCTTACCGTTGCCATCACCAACACGGCCGACTCGCCGCTGGCGCGCGCCTCCGACTACGCCATCGACATTCTGGCAGGGCCCGAACGCAGCGTCGCGGCTACCAAGACCTTCGTCAATTCGGCCGTCGCCGGCCTGGCGCTGATGGCGCACGCGACCGACGACCAGCCATTGCTTCGGGCGCTCGCCGGCCTGCCCGGCCATTTCGAGAAAGCGATCGCCTGCGACTGGATGGCGCTCGCCGGCGCTTTGGAGAACCCGCAATCGCTGTTCATCCTCGGCCGCGGCCCATCCTTCGCGATCGCCAGCGAGGCGGCGCTGAAATTCAAGGAAACCTGCGCCATGCATGCCGAGGCTTATAGCGCCGCCGAGGTCATGCATGGACCGCTGGCGTTGGTCGGGCCGGGTTTCCCGGTTCTGGCGCTCGCCGCGCGCGATGCGTCCGAACCCTCGGTCGCCGAAGCGGCTGACGGCTTGACGGCCAAGGGTGCCGCCGCCTTCATCACGTCCGACAAGGCGAAGGCCGCGAGGCTTCTGCCGCATGTCGCCACCGGCCACCCGCTGACCGATCCGCTGCCGCTGATCGTGTCCTTCTACGGCTTTGTCGAGGCCTTCGCGCGCCATCGCGGGCTCGACCCCGATACGCCGCGCAACCTGCGCAAGGTGACGGAAACCGTATGAGCGACCGTTTCGCACTCGTCGGCGCCCGCATCTTCGACGGCGCCGACTGGCATGACAATGCCGCCCTTGTCGTCAACGGCGACGTGGTCGAGGCTATCTTGCCCGCCGGCGCCATTCCGTCCGGCGTTTGGGCGATCGAGACCGGCGGTGGCCTGCTGGTGCCCGGCTTCGTCGACATCCAGGTCAATGGCGGCGGCGGCGTCATGCTCAACGACCATCCCGATGTCGGTTCGATCGAAACCATCTGCCGGGCGCATGCGCCCTTCGGCACCACGGCGCTGCTGGTGACGCTGATCACCGATACGCCGGCGATCACCGCCGCCGCCATCGCCGCCGGCGCCGGGGCGGCCCGGGAAAAGGTGCCGGGCTTCCTTGGCCTGCACCTGGAAGGACCGCATCTTTCCATGGCCCGCAAGGGCGCGCATGACCCTGCGCTGATCCGGCCGATGACCGACGCCGATGAGGCCGCGCTCATCGCCGCGCATCAGGACCTGCCGGTGCTGCTCACCACGATCGCCCCGGAATCGGTCGAACCGGCTCGTGTCACGGCGCTGGCCAGGGCCGGCGTTATCGTGAGCCTCGGCCATAGCGACACCGGTTATTCGACCGCCAGCGCCTTCGCCGACGCCGGCGCCACCGTGGTTACGCATCTGTTCAACGCCATGAGCCAGATCGGCAACCGCGAGCCGGGTCTGGCGGGTGCTGCGATCGACACCGGTGGCTTGTACGCCGGCATCATCGCCGACGGCATCCATGTCCATCCGGCAACGATGATCCTTGCGCTGCGCGGCAAGCAGGGACCGGGCAAGATCGTGCTCGTGACCGACGCCATGGCGACGATCGGGACCGACATGACGTCCTTCACGCTGAACGGCCGCACCATCTACCGCAAGGACGGCAGTCTCAGGCTTGCCGACGGCACGCTGGCCGGAGCCGACCTCGACATGATTTCCGCCATTCGCTTCGTCCATCGCGTCGTCGGGCTCGATCTCGACGAGGCCTTGCGCATGGCCTCGCTCTATCCCGCCGAGGCGATCGGTCAGGCGCACCGGCTCGGCCGTTTCGCCAACGGCACCGCCGCCGACATTGTCGGCCTGTCGGAGGACCTGGATGTCAGGAACGTCTGGATCGGCGGTGAGAAGGTTTTTGGCGCGTAGGCCGCTCGATCCCACCGTCAATTAGGAAAGCGACGTAAACGTTCGCGATTGACCGGAGCATCCCCCGCGTCGTCATCCTCGGGCTTGACCCGAGGATCCATTCCGTGACCTGTGACGTAAAGTGCAACGGTGCAGAATTCTGCAACGTTAGCAGCGCTTTAGCGTCACGGCATGGATCCTATGGTCTGCGCGCGTCGCTTCGCTCCTTGCTCCGCCATAGGATGACGAAGCAACGGGTGTCTCGGCCAATGTCCGAGGCTCGCCACTCGGTAATTGTTAGCCGGCCCTATTTCGCGGCATAGATATCCTTATACGTCTCGCGCAGCACGTTCTTCTGCACCTTGCCCATCGTGTTGCGCGGCAGTTCGTCGACGAAGATCACCTGCTTCGGATGCTTGTACTTCGCCAGCCGCCCGGCAATGGCGGCGGCAATGTCGGCAGCGTTGATCGCGGACCCCGGCTTGCGCACCACGACCGCGGTGACGCCTTCGCCGAAATCCGGATGGGCGATGCCGATCACCGCGCATTCGCTGACGCCGTCGAGCGCGTCGATCTCGCTCTCGATCTCCTTCGGATAGACGTTGTAGCCGCCCGAAATGATCAGGTCCTTGCCGCGCCCGACGATGTGGACATAGCCGTCGGCGTCGACCAGGCCGAGGTCGCCGGTGATGAAGAAGCCGTCGTCGCGGAACTCGGCCCTGGTCTTCTCGGGCATGCGCCAGTAACCGGCAAAGACGTTGGGGCCGTTGACCTCGATCATGCCGATCTCGCCCTGCGGGAGCGGCTTACCGTTCTCGGGATCTGTGATGCGCAGCGAGACGCCGGGCAAGGGGTAGCCGACCGTGCCGGCGCGCCGCTCGCCGTCATAGGGGTTGGACGTGTTCATGTTGGTCTCGGTCATGCCGTAGCGCTCGAGAATGGCGTGGCCGGTCCGGTCGCGCCAGGCCTTGTGCGTCTCGGCCAGGAGCGGCGCCGAGCCGGCGATGAAGACCCGAATCGTCTTCGTTGCCTCGCGTGTCAGGCCATCCTGCTGCAACAGCCGCACATAGAAGGTCGGCACGCCCATCAAGGCCGTCGCGCGCGGCATCAGCGACAGGATGCGCCCGGGATCGAATTTCTGCTCGAACAGCATTGTCGCGCCGGCCATCAGGACGACGTTGGTGGCGACGAACAGGCCGTGCGTGTGGAAGATCGGCAGCGCGTGGATCAGCACGTCATCGGCACTGAAGCGCCACTGCTCGACCAGCACGCGGGCATTCGAGGCGAGGTTCTCATGGCTGAGCATCGCGCCCTTGGAACGGCCGGTCGTGCCGGAGGTGTAGAGGATGGCGGCAAGATCGTCCGGTCCGCGCGCGACATCGCTGAAATCCGTGGCCTGCCGCGAAGCCTGGCCGGCCAGCGTTCCCTGCCCGTCTCGGCCGAGCGTCAGCGTCGTCGCGCCGATCGACGCGGCAAGCGGTTCGACGCCCGAAAGACGGTCCGGATCGCCCACGATCAGTTTCGGCTCGGCGTCACGGAAGAAATAGTCGAGTTCCGGCAGTGTATAGGCGGTGTTGAGCGGCAGGAAGACGGCGCCGGCGCGTAACGAGGCGAGATAGAGCAGCGCCGCCTCCGGGCTCTTCTCGACCTGGACCGCGACGCGGTCGCCGGGCTCGACGCCGGCCTGCGCCAGCGCATGCGCCAGTTGCGCCGACTTCGCCAGCATCTCGCCATAGGTGATCGAACGGCCGTCATCCGTCTCCATCAGCAATCGGCCGGGCGCCGGCATGCGGGAACGGAAAGCGCCGAAGAGATGGTTGGTCATGAAACGTCCTCTAGAGCAATTCCAGGAAAAGTGTGTGCGGTTCGGCGCCTTCGCCGTAACCTTCCATCCGGAATTGCGTAAAAACAAGGAGATAGAGCGGTTCGCCGTTTCCGCGAAACGGTGAAACGCTCTTGGCGCACGCCGAAACCGAATGGCACATGGGTTGCGCTCGGCTGAGCGAATACCAGATTTGGCGGCCGGAGCAAAAACCGTGACGGTTTTCCGCCGCTATCTGCGGCGCGCCTTGCTGACGCCGGCCCTCGGGTCGTAGCCTTGGGCGAAGCGCTCCATGCACATCGCCGCGGTGAGGCGATAGTGATTGAGAAGCGCTTCGACCGCGCCGTCGGCGTCGCCATCCAGCGTGCGCTCGGCAATTATGCGGTGCTCGCCAAGATCGTCGCGTCCCGTGCCCGGCGTGTTTTGCGAGATCAGGCGGTAGCGCGAGGCCTGATCGGAAAGCTGATCGCAGAAGCCGACCAGCCAATGCGACCGGCACGCCGCGATCAGCGCCCGGTGGAAGGCCCGGTGCAGCTTCTCCCACTCTGGATTGTTGGTTGAGGGATCTTCCGGCTGTCGGCGCTCGGCGCGCGCCAGGCGGTGCAGTGCCAGCACCAGCTGCTCTTCCCATTCGGCCGTGCGGTGAGCAATGGATTCACGCAGCGCCCGTTCCTCCAGCCAGCAGCGCGTCCGCGTCAGCTCCTCCAGTTCCGTGGCGCTGACGGGCATAAGGAAGAAGCCGCGCTGATCATGCCGCCCGAGCAGGCCCTCGGCGGCCAAACGGTTGAGCGCCTCGCGCACCGGCGACGCGCCCGCGCCGTAGCGCGAGACGACCCATTCGACGCGTAGCTTGCTCTCGGCCGCCAGCGCCCCGCGCAAAAGATCATCGCGGAGCTGTTGGTAGACCGAGCTGGCCAGCGTGCTCTTGGCGCCCTTGCCTTCGCCCGGATCGACAGTTCCGTATGTCAAACGAACTCCTGTTGCTTGCCCCTGCTTTGTCAGGGCCCCTCGGCGAAGCAATTTTCGTACATGTATCATACAGCCGGGCGATGGCGTCTCAAAGCGGAAGGTGACGATATTCGACTTTAAGACAAGGCCGGCGGTCTATTGCTTGGATGAAGTAGAATCTCGATAAAAAAGCTGATACTCGTGCACCGCTTATATATTGAACAGTCGTTCAACGGCTGCCGCGGTTCTGCAACTCCCGCGAGAGGCGGGGCGTTTATACGTTTAACTGGCGGCCTCGTCGGCAGCCTTGCGAATTGCTTCGATATTTGCCCTATAGGCCTCGACGCTGCCGCCCTTGAAGACGGCGGCGCCTGCCACCAGCACATTGGCGCCGGCCGCGGTCACCAGCGGCGCCGTTTCGGCCGAGACGCCGCCATCGATCTCGATATGGATCGGCCGGCTGCCGATCAGCGCCTTCACCCGTTTCACCTTGTCGACGATCGCCGGGATGAATGCCTGCCCGCCGAAACCCGGATTGACGGTCATGATCAGGATCAGGTCGAGCCGGTCGAGCACGTATTCGATCGCCGTTTCCGGCGTCGCCGGATTGAGAGAGACGCCGGCCTTCTTGCCGAGGCTCTTGATGGTCTGCAGCGAGCGGTCGAGATGCGGCCCGGCCTCGGCGTGCACCGTCATGCCGTCGCAGCCGGCCTCGGCGAAGGCTGCCAGGTAAGGATCGGCCGGCGCAATCATCAGATGGCAGTCGAAGAAGGCCTTGGTGCGGTTGCGGATCGCCTTGATCACCGGCGGGCCGAAGGTGATGTTGGGCACGAAATGGCCGTCCATCACGTCGAGATGGATCCAGTCCGCGCCGGCCGCCGCGACAGCCTCGACCTCATCGCCCAGCTTCGAAAAATCCGACGCCAGCACCGACGGCGCAATCAGGGTCTTCTTGCTCATGCTGCGGCCTCGTCTCGTTTGTCCGAACGCAAATGTCAGGACTGCCTAGAGCATTTTGCGGCCAAGTGGAATCACCCGGCGCCGCAGAAATGCGGCCAAGCAAGAGGAAGATGCTGGAAAGGGGAAGCGGGGGACAAGAAAAGCCCGCCGGATTGCTCCGGCGGGTTCTCGTCTCCATCCGCATGAAGATTACGGCTTGAAGTTCTGGATGTTGGCGCCTGCCGGATCCTGCAGCACGCGCCGCGGCTGGCGCTGCGGCACCAGTTGCTGCAGCACGTTCGGGTTGAGCAGCATGCCGGGGTTGATCTCGATGCCCGGCCGCCTGCGGATCGGCGTGCAGTCGGGGAACAGTCCGGTCGTGCCTGCCGGGCAGCGCCGCTTGATCAAGATCGGCTGGCACTGTCCGTCGATGAAGCGCGAGCCCGGCGCGCACTCCTGTTGCGGCTTGCGGCAGGCGCCATCGCGGATTTCGGTTCCACGCGGGCAGACGCAGTCGCCTCGCTTGTTGTGGACCTGGCCGCGGATGGTGCACTGCGCTTGGCTTGGTTTCGGCCGCTGGCAGGCCTTGCCCCGCACTTCCAGCCCGTCCGGGCAGGCGCAGTTGCCGTTGGCGTCGCGCACCTGGCCGCGGATCGGGCATTGCCTCGACACGACCGGCCGGCAGGCGCCGTCTCGCACCTCCATGCCGCGCGGGCAGACGCAATCGCCGTCGCCATTGCGGAACTGGCCCGGGATGCGGCACTGAGCGGGCGGCTGCCTGTCGGGCACGCAGGCCCTGGCTACCCGGTCGAGATGCGTGTTGTCCGGGCAGGTGCAGCCGTTTCCGTCCGAGGTCGGCACGGCGCCGCGCACCGTGCATTTCGCCGGGATGACCTGGCACACGCCGTCCACCAGCTCGCCACGGCGGCACACGCAGTTGCCGTCCTGGTCCCGGTACTGGCCGGGACGCAGCGTGCACTGCGGCTCCTGCGGCTGTCCGCCCTGCACGCATTTGCCGTTTTCCAGCTCCGACCCACGCGGGCAGACGCAGCGTCCGTCCGCTGTCCGGATCTGGCCTTGCAACAGGACGCAGCGCGGCGGCACCGGCAGCGGCAAGAGCTTGGTGCCGCCGCCCGAGCACTGGCCATTGCGGAAGGTGGTGCCGTCCGGGCAGGCGCAGCGGCCAGCCGAGTTGAGCACCAGCCCATCCGAGCACTGGTTCTTCACCTCATGCCTGATGGTGAAGGGATGGCACGCATAGGCCTTGCCGCGATTGCCCTGGATGTTGGTCGCGTCGCGCGACAGCAGCTCGCCGCCGCCCTGAACCGGCGTATTCGGAGAAAGCACGCCAACGCAGTTCTGCCCGTTGACCGTACCCTGCAGATTGGCAAGGCGCCCATCCTCGGGAAGGATCACGGTAACGTGGTGGGTGTGGCTTTCGCCGGCGCCCAGCGTCAGGTTGGCGATGCAGGATGCGGGCAGTGTCGTCGGTTCGGGCGAGCAGCCGAAGGGCGGGTCGATCGAGGTGATCTCAACGCCTTCCAGCCGGCCCAGCCCTTCCACGCCGATCGCATCGCCGATGCGGACCGGACCGGAGAAGGGGCTCTCGCCATCGTTCGTGATGGTGATCTCGAACGAGCAGGGTTGGCCGGGCTGGCACTGGGCATCGCCGGTCTTCTCGACACGGATGGTCGAGCCGCCGCCGCCCTTCGCGCAGGCCTGGCCGATCGGGTAGACGATGTCGTCGCCCGGAGCCGGCCCGTAGGAGCCGCGCGCGCAGTTCTCGAACGCGCCATTGCCGCTCACCGTCACGTCGAAGTGCCGGCTGGCTCCAGGCGTCATCACGGCGCCCGGGATCTGGCAGGACAGCGAGTTGGCGGGCACCGGACCGCAATTCCAGTCCGCACCGTCAGGAGTGACGCTCTGGATCTGGACCGGCGCTCCGCCCGACACCAGCGCGGCGGCATCGCTCACCCGCACCGGACCGGTGGGGGCGGCTGTGCCGGCACTGGTGACGGTGATGCGGCAGGATACCGATGCGGCACCGGCGAGCGAGCCGTCGCACGTCTTGGTGATGCGCAGGCCGGGCTGGCCGCCATTCGGATGGCGGATGCGTTCGGTCGCGCAGGCCTTGTTGTTGGCAAGGTCGACCTCGCCCGGAATGCCTTTCACCTCGGCGCAGTTCTCGACCGTATCCGGCCGGTAATTCGCCGGCATAACCGCCTTGACGACGATCGGCGTCGAGGCGCCCGGAGGCAGCGAGATGCCGGCATTGTCGCAGCGGAACTGGCCGGGGCCGTTCGGTCCGCAGGTCCATGGCGGGCTCGGCCCGAAGGTCGAGGAAGTCGGCGCGCCACCGGGGTAGTTGTCGATCACCGTCAGCGGCCCGTTATAGGTGTTGGTGCCGTTGTTGATGATATCGATCACGAAGGTGCAGACGCCGTCCGGCGTGCAGACCGGGATGCGCGCGCGCTTCTTCAGGATCAGGTCGACCTTCTTCTCGACCGGTGGGTTGCACTGCGGATCGCGATCGCCGCGGCGGCAGATCGGGATCGAGGCGCAGCCACGGTCGTTCTGCTGGCTGCCGAACAGCGGCTTGCCGCTGGCCTGGTAGTCATAGGCGGCGCAGTTGCGCAGCACGCCGCCCTGCCAGCCGCCGGCCGGCTTGAAGCCGAGCTTGAGGTCGACGGAGGCGCCAGGGTTGAGCGTCGTCACCGGATAGGTGCAGGTCATCGGCGTTGTGCCGGGCACGCAGACCCATGGCGCATTCGGTCCGGAGGTCAGCACCGAGCCGGCAGGCAACGTCACCTCGTCGAGCACGATCTTGCCGTTATACGGCGCGTCGCCGACATTGGTCACGGTGATGGTGAAGTCGCAGCCGCCGGCCATCGTACAACGCGGCACGTCGGCATGCTTCTCGACCTTGAGATCCGGTTCCTTGTCCCTCGGCGGGCATTTGAGGTCGCGCGGAATGACGATATCGATCACCTGCGTGCAGCAAAGCCCCCAGCCTTCCTTCGGTCCGGCATAGGTTTCGATGCCGGTGACGATGAGGTGGATGGCCTCGCCGGGCGAGGCGCCGACGATCTTCCAGTTCAGCACGCCGCCGCCGACCGGCACCTTCTGCATGTCGGGGACGATGGTGATGCCGGGGGTCGTCGTCGACACCTGCACCCACTTGCCGCCCATCTCGGGACCGACCGGCATGTGGTAGATGAACGCGCCGCCGCCGGGCACGCAGTCGACGGTGCCGCGCTCGACCTTGAAGCATTCCTTGCCGGGAGGTGGAGGCGGCGGGTTGCATTTGGTGACGTCGATGCGCACCGTCGTCTTTTCGCCGGTGAGGATGTTGCCGTCATCCGGCTTGCTCGGGTCCTGCGAGGGAATGATGGTACCCGTGCCGGTCCCGGCCGTCACCTTGATCAGACCCTGGTTGTCGACATTGGCCGGCGCGGGAAACGCCGCCTGGTCGATCTTGGCCAGGATCTGGAAGGTGATGGTGCGCTCGTTCGGCGCACCCGATCCGTCGAGATCGGAAGCCGAGATCCGGAAATCGGAGACCGTCGCCGTATCGTCGGGATTGGCCGAGCTGCTGATCGTGGCCGCCGGCAGCGGGCCGCCGGAGCCATCCGTGCCGTCACCGGTGACATGCACGCTGACGATCTTGAGGCCATGCGGAAGCTGGTCCTTGAACTCGATCCTGGCGTTCTTCAGCGCCTTGGCGAAGGCAGGATTGCCGAAGGACTGCTCGTTGCCACGCAGGCCGAAGGTCAGCGTGTAATAGACATAGTCGCAGCCGCGCTGGCCACCCGTCTTGGTGAAGAAGGGCACGATGCGGCCGGGTTCGGGGTTGACGACGCGGGGGTTGTCCAGGTCGAGCCTGGGCTCCGGTCCGGCAACTTCCGTAAGCTTGGCCGGCGCGGTGTCTTCCGCAAGCGCCGGCAGTGCCGGCATCATGGCGACCGCGATACCGGCCGCCATCAGCCAGCGCGCGCCGCGCCTGGCAAATGACAGGGGTTTCATGATCGTCTCCATGAGGGTTTTCGTGTCGCGCGAAGCGAGGCGGCAAAGGGCGAGATTGCTCATCTGTCCCTCCCTCAACGTTCGCAACTGACGGCCGGCGTTCTGAGCGGCAGCGTCATCTTGCAGCAAGGGTAGTAGCCGCCCTTGTCCTGGTCGGACTTGCGGTAGAAGCAGAGCCCGACATTGACGGTGTCGCCAGGATAGTGGCCGGTGATGTCGATCGTGTAGGGCTTGCCCGGAACATGCGACATGGGGGTTGTCACCCCGACGCCGGGCGTCCTGGACTGCGCCTTGATCGAATCGCCGCCGAAGCCGGCATGGTCATGGAGATAGAGATCGGCCTGGAGTCCGCGCGGCGTGCAGTAATAGTGCACGTCCTCGACGTCCACGCAGGGCGGCAAATTGCCGGGCGGTGGGAAGTCCGGCGGATAGAACGGAGGCAGATAGCCGCCGGGGATTTCCTCATAATAGCCGGCGCGCCCCTCGCACGGACGCCAGACCCTTATGTCGCCGACATGGCCTTCGACCTCGGGGTCTTCGAAATAGCCGTCGAAATCGACGAACCAGGAGCCGAAAGGCGGCACGTTGGCCGGCTTGACCAGTGCGCTCGGTGTCAGCTGCACGCCATGCACGGCAAGCGGCCCGCCGGCGGCAAGCCGCTCGGCAATCTCCGGGTTGTCGCGCATCTTGTCGCCGGTGTTCACGACGGTGTCTGTGCACACGCTGGTGTCGAGATTGCCCTCGGCGTCATAGCCATATTGCAGGTCGACGCCGCCGGCCGACTGGCGGTTGCCTTGCGGGAAGCCGACAGCATATTCCTGCGGCACTTCGACCCAAACGGATTCGGTAGCCGGATCATCCGGATCCTCGCGCCAGTAGCGGATCAGCTCGCCTTTGCCGGAATCGGCGAAGCGACTGTAATCGTAGCGGTTTTCGACCGGGCCGCGCTGGGCGAGATACATGAAGCCCTTGTTGTCGAAGGCAATGTCGGTGACGGCATAATCCTTGTCGGCCCTGACCGTCAGTTCCCAGCGCGGATCGCCGGCGAATGTGCCGTCGCGCGCAATGCCGACCGACCAGATCTCGGACTTTTCGCCGACCGAATAATAGAGCCGGCCGCCGTGATAGGAGACCGCCCAGACCCGGCGTTCGTCCTGGGTGTAGCCCCAGGTCTCGGAATCTTCCGTATCGAAGGCCGCGCCCTGGATGTCCATGACGGCGCCATCGTCGGCGACCGGGGCAAGCCCATGCGCCGGGCGCCCGGCGACACCATGGTCGAACGTATCGATCAGATGCCCATTGGCGTCGATGCGATGGATCAGGCCCGTGTCGAGGTCGGAGGCGAAGAATTCACGGTGGATGGGGTCGAAGGCAAGGTTGCCGATGCCCGGCCCGCTGTTGGTGTCGATGTCGGCGAATTTCGAGACGGCGCCGGTGATGCCGTCGATCTTCCAGATCGTGCCCGGCCCGCCGCCATTTTCGGTGCCGAACTGGCCGTCCATGAAGACGGCACCGGCGGTGCCGCGGCGCTGCCGCTCCGGACGCCCGTCACTGTCGGCGTCCGGCGTGACGATCTCGAGGCCATGCAGCGAAGTCGCGGCGGCATAGAGGTTGGGGATGCCCGATGGCACGCCATCGCGCACGCCGTCGTCATAGGTGAGGCCGAACACCTCGCCGATCTGGCCGGCCGGCACCTCGAAGGGCGGTGGCGTGAAGACGAGCTGGCCCGAGGCCGGGCCGCCGAGATGCGAGACGTCGAAAATGCGCAACGAGGCGCGCTTGGTGTCGATGAAGGTCTCGTCGACCGGATCGACGCCGGGCGGCAGGCCCTCGTCAAAGCCGGGGATCACGGTCCCGGGGAAGCCCGTCACCGCCATCGAGCCGGGATAGACGATCTGGGTTTCCTGCGCCTTCGCCACGCCGCCGAGCCAGAGGCCGGCGTACAGCGCCAGGGCAAGAATTCCGCTGCTTGTGGCGATTGCGCGGCGCAAACGGCCGCCATGGGAAGGCACGAACGAGTCGCGACCGCCAGACATTGAACTCCCCCCGAAGCCGCCGGAAGGAACGTCCGGTCTTACCGCGCCAACCAGGGCAAGGCGCGGCTTTGCGGCACGTTCTTCCCTGATCGAATTGTCTGCTTTCCTCTGCGTGACGATACGCCTGCTCCTGGGCAGGGTCAACGGAATCAGCCGAAAGCCCAGCGTGTCGACCCCTTCCCGAAGGCGGTGATCGCGCTGGACTCCCGTTGTTCCCGGAGACCGCGGAGTCTCTGGGTTTCTGGTCATGGGGCTTTCCCTTTCCGGGCCGCATCATTGCGGCGCCTGGCCATCAGTCGCTGTCAGGCAGGGAAAGGTTCATGTGGCGATAGCGGAGCGGAAAGCGCTCCCGGCTGCCAGGAGCGCTACCAGATCCAGTCGCCTCGGCCGAGCGCCGAAACCGCCTCGACGATGCGGGTGAAGCTCGTTCGTGCCCGGCCGACCATATGCCGGGCTCTGAGATAGCCGTGCACCAGCCCCGGCTCCTCGAACCAGGTGGCGTGTCCGCCGGCCGCGACGATACGGTCACGATAGGCTTCGCCGTCGGACGACAGAGGATCGCACTCGGCGGTGATCAGCACCGTCGGCGGCAAATTGGCGAAGTCGGCATCGGCGAGCGGGTAGAGCGTGATGTCGCCGGTCCGGTCCACGCCGCCGGTGCGGATATGCTTGTAGAAGTCGAGGTCGCGCACGGTCAGCATCGGCGCCTCGGCATGTGTCAGATAGGAGCCGCGCGAGTGGTCCCCGCCAAGGCCGGGATAGATCAGCGTCTGGCCTGCCGGCTTCTTCCGATGGCCGCGCGTCGCATGGGCGACGGCCGCGCAGAGATTGCCGCCGGCGCTGTCGCCGCAAAGCACGACGGGGCAATCGTAGGTCTTCGCCGCCCATTCGAAAGCGTCCATGGCGTCGTCGAAAGCAGCCGGATGCAGATGTTCGGGCGCCAGCCGATAGTCGACTGAGACCACCTCGTAGCCGGTGCGGACGCAAAGTTCGGCGCAGACATCGTCATGGCTGTCCAAGCCGCCAAGGATGAAGCCGCCGCCATGGATGTAGAGCACCATCGCGGCGCTGTCCGGGGCCGCATTGCGGTAGATGCGGAGCGGGATGCTGGGGGACGTGATGGTTGTCGTTTCGGCGGTCACACCTTGCGGATAGCCGGCAAAGAACTCCCGGCACATCCGGTCGTAGATCGCGCGCTGCCGGGCGATCGTGTAGTCGATCGTGTCCGGCGGATAGTAGGAGTTGGTCTTCTCGATGAAGGCCCAGGTCTCGGCGTCGATCAGGGTTTTGTAGTCGGTCATGAAGGACGGCCAACTTTTGAGGATGGCGCCCAGGCACCCCCCTCTGCCCTGCCGGGCATCTCCCCCGCAAGGGGGGAGATTGGCAGTTTTGCCGACGGCGCCAGTCCTGCAACGTTGGCGATTGGCGAAACCCTTCGCGACATCCGATCTCCCCCCTTGCGGGGGAGATGCCCGGCAGGGCAGAGGGGGGTGTGAAGGAACGCCATCGCTGTTAAACTATCTGCCCTTCCACACCGGGTCGCGCTTCTCCGCAAACGCCCGGAACCCTTCCATGTTGTCCTCGGAACCATAGAGGCTATCGACGGTCGGCAGCTGCCGGCGCGTCACCTTGTTCATCGCGTCCTGGAAAGTCAGCGCTTCGGCCACCCGCGCCGTCTCCTTGATCGAGGCGAAGACCAGCGGCGGGCCGCTGGCCAGAAGCCTGGCGATTTCCCAGACGCGCTCTTCGAGCTTGTCCTTGGGCAGCACCTCGTTGACCAGGCCCCAGCGATGCGCCTCGGCGACATCCATCCAGCGGCCGGTGAACAGAAGGTCCATGGCGATATGGTAGGGGATGCGCTTCGGCAGCTTGATGGTCGCGGCGTCGGCCAGCGTGCCGGCGCGGATTTCGGGCAGCGCGAAGGAGGAATGGTCCGACGCGTAGATCAGGTCGCAGGACAGCGCCAGCTCGAAGCCGCCGCCCACCGCCATGCCGTTGATGCAGGCGATCACCGGCTTGTTCAGGTCGCGCAGTTCCTGCAGCCCGGCAAAGCCGCCGACGCCATAATCGCCGTCGACCGCGTCGCCGGCCGCCGCCGCCTTCAGGTCCCAGCCGGCGCTGAAGAACTTGTCGCCTGCCGTCTTGACGATGGCGACACGTAAGTCCGGATCGTCACGGAACGCCTTGAAGGTCTCACCCATCAGCCGCGACGTCTTCAGGTCGATGGCATTGGCCTTCGGCCGGTCGAGCGTGACTTCGAGGATGGCGCCTTCGCGCCGGGTGGTGATCACGTCAGCCATTCTTCTTTTCTCCAAGCACCAGCAGGGCATCCGCGATCCAGGCGCCCTTGCCCTGGGCGCAGACGATCAGCGGGTTGATGTCGAGTTCCTCGATCTCGACTTCGTTCTTCTGCACGAAGTCGGCAATGCCGGCGATGGCGTCGATGGCGGCCGCGACATCGGCCTTCGGCCGGCCGCGATAGCCTTCGAGCAGGGGGTAGAGCTTCAATCCACGCAAAGCCGCCTCGATGTCGTCGCGCGTTGCCGGCAGCATCAGGGTGACGCTGTCGCGCAACAGCTCGACCAGCACGCCGCCGGTGCCGAGCGTCATCACCACGCCGAACATCGGATCGCGGGTGAAGCCGACGATCAGCTCGGCGACGCCGTCGCGCACCATGCGCTCGGCATAAAGCCCGGTGCCGAGCGGCAAAAGGTCATGCGCGGCGGCGCTTACGGATTCGGCATCCTTGAGGTTCAGCCTGACAGCACCGACTTCCGACTTGTGCGTGACGCCGAGAGCCTTGAGCGCCACTGGGAAGCCGAGCGTCATGGACGAGATCACCGCCTCGACAGCGGTGGAGCCGCGCTCGCCCTTCGGCACCGGCAGGCCGGCCTTGATCAGCCTTTCCTTGGCTTCGGCCTCGTCCGGGGTGACGCGTTTGGCCTCGGACGCTCCCGCCGCCGTGGTGTCGACTGGCTGCGCCTGCGGCTCGCGCCAGGCCCAGCCGATGAAGGCGGCGGCCTGGGCGGCGTCCATGGCCTCCGAGATGCCGAACAACGGCACCATGCCGCGCGCCATCAGCCCGGCGGTGTATTCCTCCGGCAGGTTTTCCGGCAGAGAGGACACGATCGCGCCTTGCGCCTTGTTGGTCTTCAGCGCCGCCTCGAAGGCGCGCAGCGTCGCCCACCAGTCGACGTCTGAGCAGCGGTCGGGGCGCGGAAAGTCGAGCACCAGCATGTTGAGGTCGAAGCCGCCCGACACCATGGCGGTGAAGGTGGCGGTCATCGCCGGCTCGTTGTTCCAGATGAAGGTATGGTAGTCGAGCGGATTGGCGACCGCGACCAGCGGTCCGAGCGTCGATTTGACATGCGCGCGATGCCGATCGGTAAGCGTCGGGAAATGCACCCAGCGCCCTTCGGCGCTGTCTGCCATCACGGAAGCTTCGCCGCCCGAGCAGCTCATCGACGACAACTTGTAGCCGGGCAACGGTCCGGTGATATGCAGCAGCTTCAGCGCCTCGATGAAGGCCGGAATGGAATCGACGCGCGCGATACCAAGCCGCTTCAGGAACGCGCCGGACGCGGCGTCCGATCCGGCCAGCGAGGCGGTGTGCGACACAGTTGCCTGTCGGGCCTGTTCGGACCGCCCGACCTTCATGGCGATGATCGGCTTTTTCAGCTCGCGCGCCCGGGCCGCGAGCCTCTCGAAGCCGGCTACCGAGTCGAAAGCCTCGATATGCATTCCAAGCGAGGTGACGCGCTCATCCTCGATCAGGCCGAGCGCCATTTCGGACAGGCCGGTTTGCGCCTGGTTGCCGGCCGTCATCAGGAAGGCGATCGGCAGGCCGCGCTTCTGCATCGTCATGTTGATGGCGATGTTGGACGACTGGGTGATGATGGCGACTCCCGTGCCGCCTTCGGCCAACCGGATGCCGCCATGCTGGTCGGGCCATAACAAGGCGCCGTCGGCGTAGTTGATCAGGCCGTAGCAGTTCGGGCCGATGATCGGCATCTGGCCTGCGGCAGTGACGAGTTCGGCCTGCAGCCGCTCGCCGTCCTCGTCATAGGCCTCGGTCTCCAGGAAGCCGGCGGCAAAGCAGACGGCGCCGCCGGCGCCGCGCTCGGCCAGCGCCTTGACCACCTCGATGGTGAGATGCCGGTTGACGCCGACAAAGGCGGCGTCCGGCGCGCCCGGAAGATCGGCGACGGAGCGGTAGGCCTTGCGGCCGGCAACCTCGTCCTTGGTCGGATGCACCGGCCAGATTTCGCCGGCAAAGCCCATCTTGATCGATTGCGCCACGACGGTGGCGGCCTGCGCCCCGCCGAACACGGCGATCGTTTTCGGGCGCAGGAGACGTTCGAGTTTATGCATGGCCATCTTTTCGTTTGAGCACGATCTTGTCCAAAGCCGGATCCCGGCTTTGGCTCATCATGCTCTAAGCTCCGAACGGACGCAGCAGCGCCCGCGAAATAATATGTCGCTGAATCTCCGACGTGCCTTCCCAGATGCGCTCGACGCGCGCGTCGCGCCAGATGCGCTCCAGCGGCAGGTCGTCCATCAGCCCCATGCCGCCATGGATCTGGATGGCTTCGTCGGCAACGAATGCCAGCATCTCGGTGGCCTTCAGCTTGGCCATCGCCATGTCCTGATCGGTGACGGTGCCCTGATCGTACTTCCAGCCGGCTTCGAACACCATCAAATCGGCGGCCTTCAGCTCCGTCGCCATGTCGGCGAGCTTGAACGAGACGCCCTGGAACTTGCCGATCTGCTGGCCGAACTGCTGGCGTTGCGCTGCATATTCGATGGCATGCGACAGCGCGCGCTCGGCGCGACCGAGGCAGGTGGCTCCGACCTGAAGACGGGTGGCGCCGAGCCACGAGTTCGCGACGTCGAAGCCCTTATGGACTTCGCCAAGCACCTGGCTTGCCGGGAGTCGGCAGTCATCGAATTCCAGGATCGAGTTGGTGTAGCCGCGATGCGAGACGTTGCGATAGCCGTCGCGCACCGAAAAACCCCTGGTGCCCTTGTCGACGAAAAAGGCGGTGATCTCCTTGCGTTTGCCGCGCGAGGTCTCTTCTTCGCCCGAGGCCATGAAACAAATCGCGAAATCGGCAAGATCGGCATGGCTGATGAAATGCTTGGTGCCGTTGAGCACCCAGTCCGAACCGTCCTGCACGGCGGTCGCCTTCATGCCGCGCAGGTCGGAGCCAGCACCCGGCTCCGTCATCGCCAGGCAGTCCCATTTCTCGCCGCGGATGCAGGGGAAGAGGTATTTTTCGCGCTGCTCCGGCGTGCCGGCAAGCAGGATGTTGGACGGACGCGCCACGCAGGTCCAGTGCAGCGCGTAGTTGGCGCGGCCAAGCTCCTTCTCGTAGAGCAGCCAGCTCACCGTATCGAGGCCTGCGCCGCCGACATCGGCCGGCATGTTGGCGGCATAGAGCCCGGCCTCGATCGCCTTGGCCTTCAGCTCGTCGATCAGCTCGCGGCGCAGCTCGCCAGTGCGCTCCACCTCGCGCTCATGCGGGTAAAGCTCGTTCTCGACGAAAGCGCGCGTCGTCTCGACGATGAGTTTTTGCTCTTCCGAAAGCCCGAAATCCATCGCTTCAGCCTTTCTTCTTGCTCTTTTTTGCCTTCTCGGCCTTGGCGGGTTTTTCAGCCTTTGCCGGCTTCGCTGCCTTCTTCTCCGGCTTGGCTGCCTTGGCCTTGTCGGCGGCCTTGGCGGCCGGCTTCGCCGCCAGCTTGGCGAGTTGCCTGGTATAGTCCTTGTGCAGCGCGCCGGCGCCCCAGCCCTTGCCCTTGTTCTGCTTCGACAGCGCTTCCATGATCGCCACCAGATTGTCGTCGCGGATCTTCTCCAGCTCGCGGATCGACAGGCCGTGTGCCTGCTCGTCCGACTGTGTGGCGATCAGCTCGACCAGCTCGTCGTTGAACTCCGGCACGTCCATCAGCTTGGTCCACGGCCATTTCAGGCAGGGCCCGAACTGCGCCATGAAGTGGCGCATGCCGGCCTCGCCGCCGGCGACGCGATAGACCTGGAACATGCCCATCTGCGCCCAGCGCAGGCCGAAGGAATAGCGCATGATGTCGTCGAGTTCCTCGACGGTGCAGATGCCGTCCTTGACCAGCCACAGCGCTTCGCGCCAGGCGGCTTCAAGCAGGCGATCGCCGACAAAGGCCTCGATCTCCTTGCGCACCACCACAGGCTTCATGCCGATCGAGGCGTAGAGCTCCTTGGCGACCTCGATCGCTTCCGGGAAGGTCTGCTGGCCGCCGACGATCTCGACCAGCGGCAACAGATAGACCGGGTTGAACGGATGGCCGACGACCAGCCGCTCCGGGTGCTTCTTCATGGCCACCTGCATGTCGGTCGGCTTGATACCGGAGGTCGACGAGCCGACGATGGCGTTGGCCGGCGCATGCGCGTCGATCTCGGCCAGCACCTTGTGCTTGAGTTCGAGCCGCTCCGGCACGCTCTCCTGGATGAAATCGACATCGGCCACCGCTTCGGCGATGGTCTTGGCGAAGGTGAGCTTGCCTTCCTTGGGCAGGCCGCCGGGCAGCATCTGCTTATAGGCGCGGCGCGCGCCCTTCATCACTTCGCTGACCTTGCGCGAAGCCTCCGGATCGGGATCGAAGATCGAGACGTCGATGCCGTTCAAGAGCAGCCGCGCCACCCAGCCGGCGCCGATGACACCGCCGCCGATGGCGGCCGCCTTGTTGATGATGCTCATGGTCAGGCTCCGGTTCTTGTCTTGGCTGTTTCTGGATCGGTGAGGGCCACGCGCTCGCCGGCGCGGATCACCGCCGGGTCGTATGCCTTGCGGGCGAAGACTTCGAGCACGTAGGGCCGGAAGAAGTCGATCGGCAGCGTCTCGTAGTCGGGGTCGAAGCTCGACTGGTCCCAGCGCTCGCAGAACTGGTCGCAATCGTCGAAATAGGCGTGGCCGGCAAAGCGCTCGCGCGCATGCCGGTTGCCGCCAAGATGGTGCGCGTAATAGAGGCGCTGGAAGTCGCCGTGCTTTTCCACCACCCAGGTGCATTGCTCGCGCACGAACGGCTTCAGGATCGTCGCAGCATATTCGTCATGATTGTAGGGCGCGTAGATGTCGCCGATGTCGTGCAGCAGCGCGCAAGCAATCCAGTCCGTGTCGGCGCCGTCGCGCCAGGCACGCGTCGCCGCCTGCAGCGAATGGCCGAGCCGGGTGATCTTGTAGCCCGAAAGACCCTCGTCGAGTTGCACCAGCGCATCGAGCAGGCGCTCGCCGGTCTTGGCGGCGTAGTCGATCTCATGGGCAGTCAGGAACTCGTAGTCTTGCCTGTCGCCGTCCTTCATCGCGGTGAATTTGACGGTAGCCATATTGACCCCTCCAAACTACGCGGCTATCGGCGCCCGCTTGGTGAGGTTGAGCTTCTTGCGCACTTCCTCCGGCCCCAGGATCCTGGCTCCGAGATTGGTCACGATGCTCGCCGCGCGTTCGACCAGTTGCGCATTGGTGGCTAAAACACCCTTGTCGAGCCACAGATTGTCTTCCAGCCCGACGCGGACATTGCCGCCGGCGATCACCGCCGCCGCGGCATAGGCCATCTGGTTGCGGCCGATGGCGAAGGCCGACCAGTTCCAGGTAGACGGCACGTTGTTGACCATCGCCATGAAGGTGTTGAGGTCGTCAGGCGCGCCCCATGGCACGCCCATGCAGAGCTGCACCAGCGCGTCCGCGTTGAGCACCTTTTCCTCGACCAGCTGCTTGGCGAACCACAGATGCCCGGTGTCGAAGGCCTCGATCTCGGGCTTGACACCCAGCGCCGTCATCATGCCGCCCATGGCGCGCAGCATGCCGGGCGTGTTGGTCATCACATAGTCGGCCTCGGCGAAGTTCATCGTGCCGCAATCCAGCGTGCAGATCTCCGGCAGGCACTGGCGCACATGTTCCATTCGGTTGGTGGCGCCGCCCATGTCGGTGCCTTTCTCGTTCAGCGGCAGCGGCGCCTCCGGCGAGCCGAACACCATGTCGCCGCCCATTCCGGCGGTGAGGTTCAGAACCACGTCGACATTCGCCTCGCGGATGCGCTCGGTCACCTCGCGATAGAGATGCACGTCGCGCCTGGGCTTGCCGGTCTCGGGATCTCGCACATGGCAGTGCACGATGGCGGCGCCCGCCTTGGCGGCGTCGATCGCCGAATCGGCGATCTGCTTGGGCGAACGCGGCACATGCGGGCTGCGGTCCTGCGTGCCGCCGGAGCCGGTCACTGCACAGGTAATGAAGACCTCACGGTTCATCGCGAGCGGCATCTTTGATCCTCCCAGATTCGATCGGCCATGCATGCCGCCCAAGAGCGAGCGGGAGCCGACAGCGGCACGGCATGCACAGGAATTCACCAACAATGCCCGACTTGCCGGAAACTGTTTTGCGTTTTACGAAGGTCTCATGATCAAAAGCGAAAAGCCGACCATCTTTCGGTCCGAGCGCGAGACGCTCAAGGTGACGTTCCTTGTGTTTTCGGGCTCGTCGATCATGTGTGTCGCCTCGGCTGTCGACCCTTTGCGTGCCGCCAACCGCATCTCCGGCGAGACCTTGTTCGATTTCAAGCTGGTCTCGGTCACCGGCGAGGCGCCGGTCACCACTTGCGGCCTGCCGGTGGCGGTCAGCGGCCGCTTCGACGCCGCCGAGCCGACCGACATGCTGGTGGTCGTCGCCGGCTTCGGTACCCAGAATTACGCCACGTCGGCGCTGCTAGCAGGCTTGCGGAGGGCGGCGCGTGCCGCCCGCGCCTGCGGCGGCGTCGAGGCCGGCACCTGGCTGGTGGCGCGCGCCGGCCTGCTCGAAGGCCGCAGCGCCACCACGCATTGGGAAGACATGGAGGATTTCTCGACCGCCTTCCCGGGCGTCGACGTGCGGCCGGACCGCTATGTCATCGACGGGCCGGTCTTCACCTCCGGCGGCGCCTCGCCGACCTTCGACCTGATGCTGCATCTGGTCCGCAGCCGGCTCGGCATGGCCGCCGCGCTCGATGTGGCGAGCGTCTTCATCTACGACCAGGCGCGCGCCGCGACCGATGCGCAGCCGCTGGTTTCGCTCGGCCGTCTCGACGGCTACGACCCGCGACTCGCCCAGGCGATCCGGCTGATGGAGGCGCATGTCGACCAGCCGCTCACCATCGACGCCGTGGCAAAGCGCGCCGGCGTGACGGCAAGAACGCTGGAAAGCATTTTTCGCAAATCGATCGGCGAGACGCCCGGGGCCTATTATCTGAGGCTGCGCCTCAGCGCCGCCCGGCGCCTGGTGGTCGACACGCGCATTGCCATGGCGGATATTGCCGGGCGTACAGGCTTTTCGTCCGCCGCGGCATTTTCCAGGGCATTTTCAAGAGCTTTCGGCGAAGCGCCGGTCAGGCTGCGGCGCGGCTGATGCATATCGCCCAAAAGTGTGCAGCGGTTTTGGGACCACGACATGCATCAAACAAAGACTTAATGCGCGTTGCCTGAATCCGTTTCAGCGCGGCGCGCTCTAAGTATCCAGTCGGTCGCCGCGGCAAGATCGTCGACCACCGCCGTCGGAGCCGGATCGAAGCGTGTTTCATCACCAGGGCGGTACTTGCCCGTCCGTACGAGCAGCGCCGCGCCAAGCCCGGCGCGCAAGGAGCCGGCGACGTCGCTTTCGGCATCGTCGCCGACCATGACCGCGTCGGCTGCCGGACAGTTCAGATCGGCGAGCGCCGAATGAAAGAAATCCGGCGACGGTTTGCCGAGCACGACAGGGCTTCGGCCGCTGGCGAATTCCAGCGCCGCGACGAAGGCGCCGGCGTCGAGGCTGAGCTGACCATCGGCATCCCGGAAGGTGCGGTTGGTGGCCAAAGCCAGAAAATCGGCGCCGGCAACCAGCTCGCGGAAAGCGCGGTTGAGGCTGGCATGGTCGAAGGCCTCGCCGGCATCGCCGACGACGACAGCGCGGCCTTTGCCGCCTCCCAGGCCGGTAAACTCGGTTTCGAGGTCGGGATGAACGAGCAGATGCGGCTGGCGGCCATGCCTGCGCAGCCATTCGATCGCAGCGCGCGCCGGCGTCAGCAATTCTTCATCCGCCACCTCGACGTCCAGCGCGGCAAGCTGCGCGATGATTCTGTGGCGCGGCGAGCGTGTCGTATTGCTGACGAAGCGGAGCGGCAGGCCAGCCTTGCGCAGACGATCGACCGCCGCCACAGCGCCTGCGATCGGGATGTCGCCATCATAGACGACACCTACAAGATCGAGCAGCACCGCGCGTATCATCCCTGAAGGATGGAGAAACTGCCTCTGTTCGTCAAATCAGCGGAATTGTCAGGCGGCGTCGCGGTTTTCGCCCACAATGCGCGAGCGCATGCTCTTGGCCAGCGCTGTTTCGAGCCGCGCGGCCACCGCGCGATCCCATTCATTCGTCTTGCCGGCGCCGTCTTTGGAATGCGGCAGCGCCATCAGCCGATCGATGATCGATCCAGCCTCGCCGGGAGAAAGCAGGGCGTCGATTTCGCGTTCGTGCTGCATACGTTTCGCCTCCTTCTTTCCTTCCCGCCACGTGTTCACAATATAGGAGATCCGTGACGGCTGTTTGAAGGCAAGAGCGGGGCGATTGAAGGGCAGTGCGAGGCAAAACCTTGTCGTGTAGACTTGCCCCGCGCGGAAAGCGATTTCAGCCGTGGCGGCGCCCCCGATGGGCGCCGCAGGATGGCCGCTCCTCAGACATAACGGTTGACGATGTTCTCCAGCAATTCCTGCCGGCCGGAGCGCGGCTGCGGCTCGATCTTCTTCTTCACCACGCGCTCGGCGATCTCCTCCAGCGTGCGCTTGCCGGAAAGCATGGCCTTGCCTTCGGCCGTGTTCCAGCCGGCATAGCGTTCGGCGAGCGGGCCGGACAGCGCCTTGTCCTCGACCATCTTCGCCGCCGCTTTGAGGCCGCGCGCGCAGGCATCCATGCCGCCGATATGACCGATCAAAAGGTCTTGCGGGTCGAGCGACTGGCGCCGCAGCTTAGCGTCGAAATTGGTGCCGCCGGTCTTGAAGCCGCCGGCCTGCAGGACCTGGTAGTAGGCGAGCGCCATTTCCGGCACGTTGTTGGGGAATTGGTCGGTGTCCCAGCCCGACTGGTAGTCGTTGCGGTTCATGTCGATCGAGCCGAAGACGCCCAGCGCGTTGGCCAAAGCCAGCTCATGCTCGAAGGAATGGCCGGCCAGGATCGCGTGGCCCTGCTCGATGTTGAGCTTGACTTCCTTCTCCAGTCCGAAGCGCTTGAGGAAGCCATACACCGTGGCGACGTCATAGTCGTACTGGTGCTTGGTCGGTTCCTGCGGCTTCGGCTCGATCAGGATCGTGCCCTTGAAACCGATCTTGTGCTTGTAGTCGACGACGAGGTTGAGGAAGCGGCCGGCCTGTTCCTGCTCGCGCCCAAGGTCGGTATTGAGCAGCGTCTCATAGCCCTCGCGCCCGCCCCACAGCACATAGTTTTCGCCCTTCAGCCGCTTGGTGACGTCGATGCAGCTCTTTACCGTGGCCGCCGCATAGGCGAACACATCCGGATCGGGATTGGTGGCCGCACCGGACATGAAGCGGCGGTGCGAGAAAAGGTTCGCCGTGCCCCAGAGCAGCTTGACGCCGGTCTGCTTCATCTTGCCGGCAAAATAGTCGGCGATCTCGTCGAGCCGCGCGGCGCTTTCCGAGAAATCCTTGCCTTCCGGGCGAACGTCGGCGTCGTGGAAGCAGAAATAGGGTGCGCCGAGCAGCGAGAACATCTCGAAGGCGACGTCGGCCTTGAGCTTGGCCAGTTCCATCGTGTCGATGCCGCCGGGCTTGGCAAACCAGGGGCGGTCGAAGGTCTGTCCGCCGAACGGGTCGCCGCCGGGCCAGGCGAAAGAATGCCAATAGGCGACGGCGAAGCGCAGGTGGTCTTCCATCCGCTTGCCGGCGACGACCTCGTCCGGATTGTAAAACCGGTAGGCCAGCGGATTGGTCGAATCCGGCCCTTCATATTTGATTGTCTTGATGTCGCCGAAAAATCCGCTGTTCATGGTTTCCTTCCTCTCCGAGATGGTTTCGCCCGATTACCTCAGGCGTAATTGGTTTCACTCGTTTGCGGGGCGAAAAGGGTCATGTCGAAACGATCCAACGAAGGATGAAGACCATGACCGACCTCAACACGATCGCCCGCAACTACATCACCGCCTGGAACGAGAGCGATGCGACGCGCCGCAAGGCCTTGCTCGAAGTGGCCTTCACCAGCGACGTCAGCTATCGCGACCCGGTCATGCAGGGCGACGGCCATGACGGCATCGCCAAACTGATCGACGGCGTGCAGCAGCGCTTTGCCGGCTTCCGCTTCTCGTTGAGGGGCGAGCCTGACGGTTTCGCCGACCGCATCCGCTTCTCGTGGAATCTCGGACCCGAAGGCGCGGAATCCGTCATCGAGGGCACCGATATCGGCGTCATCGAGAACGGCCGTCTCAAGAGCGTCACCGGCTTCCTCGACAAGGTGCCGGCGCAATGAGGCTTCGACGGTCTCTTCTCCAACTTGTGGAGACCACCAATTGTCGAAGTCGCCGCCGCCCCTCATCGCCCTGCCGGGCACTTCTCCCCGTATAGTGACGGGGAGAAGGGGCCTGGTCGCAGCGCCGGCACTCTTTCGGCAACGTTGATGATTGGCGAAATCGGCGATGACAGTGCCCCTCTCCCCGTCCCTATACGGGGAGAGGATGCCGGCAGGCAGGTGAGGGGCAGCGCCGGTGCTCGGATGGGGTAACCCCGGGCTCACGCGGTTACAGCCCGGATCGCCGGGTAAAGCGCCCGATAGCGCTGGTAAGCATCAGCATAAGCCCCACCGAGGTCCGCATCCGGCTCGATCGTGGCATCGGTGGCCGGCGCGGTGCAGACGCCAAGCGGATCGGCGCCGGTCGCGGCAATCAGGCCGAGCCGCGCAGCGCCGAAGGCAGCGCCGAAATCGCCGTCGGCGGGAATATCGACCGGCACCTGCAGTGCCGTGGCGATCGCCTTCAGCCAGTAGCGAGAGCGCGAGCCGCCGCCGATCGCGGTCACCCGGGTCAATGTCGTGCCGGCCTTCTTCAGCGCTTCCAGACTGTCGCGGAAGGCGAAGGCAACGCCCTCGATGACGGCCTGCGTCAGCACGGCACGGCTCGATTCATGCGCCAGCCCGGTGAAGGAGCCACGGATGGCGGAATCATTGTGCGGTGTCCGCTCGCCCGAAAGATAGGGCAGGAAGGTGACCCCCGTTGGCGCCTTGAGCGTATCGCCGAGCTCGCCGGTCAGGTCGCCGGCGCTTTTTCCGGTGATTTCCGACAGCCAGTTGAGCGAATCGGTGGCCGACAGGATGACGCCCATCTGGTGCCAGGTGTTGGGCAGCGAATGGCAGAACGTATGCACCGCGCTTTCCGGGTTGGGCAGATAGGATGCGTTGGCGGCGAAGAGCACGCCGGACGTGCCGAGCGACACGAAAGCGTGGCCGGCGCCGACGGTGCCCATGCCGCAGGCGGAGGCCGCATTGTCGCCGGCACCGCCAGCGACCGGAATGCCCGCCGCAATACCCCATTTCGTTGTCAGCTCGCCTCGCAACGCGCCGGCTTTCGCAGTACCTTCGACCAGCGACGGCATGTGCTTCTCGTCGAGCGATGTCGCCGCCAGCAATTCGGGCGCCCAGCGACGCTTGCCGACATCGAGCCAGGAGGTGCCGGCCGAATCCGACATTTCCGAAATATGCTCGCCGGTCAGCCAGAGCCGCAGATAATCCTTGGGCAGGAGCACCTTGGCGACAGCGGCAAAGATCTTGGCTTCGTGTTCCTTCACCCAGGCGAGCTTCGGCGCGGTGAAGCCCGGAAAGACGATGTTGCCTGTGAGCTTGCGGAAGCGGGGATCGGCATCGAGCGCCGCCGCCTCGACATGGCTGCGTGTGTCGTTCCACAAGATGCAGGGGCGCAGCACCTTGTCCGAGGCATCGAGCAGGGTGGCACCATGCATCTGGCCGGAAAGGCCGATGCCCTTGACCGCGGCAAGCTCCCTCGGGTGGGAAGCCTTGAGTTCGGAAATCGCCGTCTCGCAGGCCTCGACCCAATGCGCCGGATCCTGCTCCGACCAGCCGGAATGCGGCCGCGAGACGTCGAGCGAACCGTGGCCGGAGCCAATGACCTTCTGGCCATCGTCGATCAGCAGCGCCTTGACGCCCGAAGTGCCCAGGTCGAGGCCGAGATACATGATTTCCTCCCATTGCCAGTAATTTTTTCGGATCTCGAAAAAATATGGCTCGACCAGTTTTTAGGGCAAGATCCGCTTCGGGTCAATTCTCAGACAAATCGGATGCACGCCGCGAAAACAGCGCCGACAGCGGACTGTCGGGCCGGGCCAGCTGTCGTTGCGCGGTCAATGCCCGCGCGAGCGCCGTATCGCCGGCGCGCAACGCGGCCTCGATCAGCGTCAGGTCGATCACGTCGCGCTGCGCATGACTGCCGCCGAAGCGATGCGCGATCGAGCGGATCGGCCGGATCAGGCGCACGGTCGCATCGTAATCGCCTTCGCCAAAGGCTTTGATCGCAAGCGTCAGCGGGTAGCCGACATCGCGCGTGAACGTGGCATTGTCGTCATGCCCACGCATCGCCTCGCGCTGCGCCTCGAGCAAGATCCGCGCCGGCGCCTCCAGTCCGGCGCCGACAAAGGCCATCATCGCATGGGCGTCATTGAAGGCATAATTGCCGGCGGAGGCTTTCGGGATCCAGTTGGCGGCGAGCGCCGCCCAGCGGTCGCCGACATCGACACCGCCGAGGGTGAGACGCCACAGGATCGCCGAGGCATCGACCATGTTGAGGGCCAGTGTCGAGCGCGTTCCGTAGATCGGCCCGTCATAGAGCTTGAGCACCTCGCCGATCTCGCCGAGATCGTAATGGAACAGCGCCAGGTGCCACCAATTGTGGATCTGGAGGAAACTTTCCTTCGTCCATGCACCCGGGTTGGCGCGCATCCAGGCAATGCCGTCTCTTTGCCGGCTTTGCATTTCCATGACATGCGCGACGGCATGCTGCGCCCAGCCGTCACGCGGCTCGATTTCTATGGCTTGCCGGCCGAAGGATTCGGCGCGGGCATAGTCCCCCATTTCCTCCAGCCCGAAAGCCTGCATGCCAAGAATGGCGTGGTAGCCCGGCATGTCCTTGTGCCAGGCCGGCAGCGCCCGACCGATGCGGTCGCGCAGCATGCGCGCGTTGCCGGTGAAGAAATCGACCTGATGCCCGACCAGCAGCGCCAGCGCATCGAGCGGATTGTCGATCGCGATATCCTCGAGGATGCGGGCGGCTTCATGCCATCGCCCCTCGGCGAGATGGCCGAGCCCCGCCACATGCGCCGCCTCGCGCGGGGTGGCGGCAAGGGGCAGCGCCGCCTGGTAGCTCGACCTTGCGACCGCCATTGCCTCGCGCTCGGTGGCGAGGCCGAACAGATAGCCTTTGAAGACATGCGCCATGACAAAGGCCGGGTCGTCGGCAATGGCACGACCGATCGATCCGGCCGGATCGCCGATGAAGCATTGCAGCTCATGCACGGCGCGGGCGTAGGACGAGTATCCCGGCTCGGTCGCGCCGGAATAGGTGAGGCCGAACGCGTCCTTCAGCGCCATTGGATGTCCTTCGAGCCTGTCGCTTCCACCCTGAGGGAAGCGATCCTAGACCATCGAACGCATGCCAGCCAATCGACGTGGTCGGAGTTCCGGTATTGCCGCGGCCGGTGTTCGTCTCAATTGCCCGACCGCATTGCCACCGTGGCGATGCCCGCGCCGACCAGCAGCGTGCCGCCCGTGCGGTTGAAGATGCGGATCGCCTTCGGGTTGCGCACGATCGCGCGGGCCCTGGATGCGACCAGCGCGTAGCCGAAGGCGTTGGCGAAGGCCAAAGTCAGGAAGGTTGTCTCGAAGATCAGCATCTGCGTCCAGAAGTCGGCGTGCCGGTCGAGGAACTGCGGCAGGAAGGCGACGAAGAAGGTGATGCTCTTCGGGTTCAGCGCCGTCACCAGCCAGGCATGCGCCATCATCCTTGCCGCCGACACCGCGTCGGTGCGCGGTTCGGCTTTCAGCGCACCGCCGGCACGGAACAGTTTTATGCCGAGATAGATCAGGTAGCCGGCGCCGATCACCTTGAGCACGGTGAACACCGTGGCCGAAGCCGCCAGCAGCGCGCCGATGCCGAGCATCGACAGCGTCATCGCGGTGAAGTCGCCCAGCGCGACGCCCACCGCCATCGGCAGCGCGGTGCGCCAGCCTTGTCCCAGCGCATAGGAGACGACCAATAGGATCGTCGGGCCCGGAATGACGAGAAGGATGGAAGAGGCGGCGGCAAAGGCAGCCCAGTTTTCGAAGGACATTTCCCTGCTCCTTGAGCGCAAAGAACAGGATAAATCCCGGGGTCGCCGCGAATGTAAAGAGGCCGTTGGAAAAATCTTCAACACCTTGGCCGGCAGGCTCATCGGCCGGCATGACGATCGGTTAGGGTTAAGCCGGGCCTGCGGTCCTTCACGCTTTTTCAACCATGACTGGCGAAAATGCCTGCGATCCGGCCGGACCGTGCTTCCCGCCGACAGCGTAGGGTTTGGTGTATGCGCGAGTTGCCGCAAAGTCTGACGCCGCCTTCCAACGGCGCCGCAATCGATACCGAAATTCAGCTTTCCCGCCGGGCCGTGCTTTCCGGCGCCGGCGCCATGGCGCTGCTCGGCTTAGCCGGCTGCAGCACCACCGATACGCTCGACCTGCCGCAAATGCAGCTCGACAACACCGTCACCGGCTCCGTTCCTCCCATGCGCCCGGCGATCAGCGTCGACAAGAATATCACCGGCCCCGACGTCATGTACGCCTCGGTCACCGATGGCGGCTTCCAGGTGCCGGAGGTGCCGTGGCAGAAGGTCAAGCCGCAGTTCCGCCGCCAGATCGTCGTCGACAAGACCGGCGAGGCGCCCGGCACGATCGTCGTCCATCTGCAGGAGCGCATGCTCTATCTGGTCCAGCCGGGTGGCGACGCCATCCGCTACGGCGTCGGCATCGGCAAGGACGGCTTCCGCTGGTCGGGCCGCGCCAACATCCAGTATGGCCGCGAATGGCCGGTCTGGACGCCACCGCCGGAAATGATCCAGCGCAAGCCGGAACTGGTGAAATGGCGGGGGGGTCAGCCCGGCGGCCTCACCAATCCGCTTGGCGCCCGCGCGCTCTACATCTACCAGGACGGCAAGGACACCGGCTACCGCATCCACGGCTCGCCCGAGTGGTGGAGCATCGGCCAGGCGATGTCGTCGGGCTGCGTGCGCCTGATCAACCAGGACATCATCGACCTCTACAGCCGCGTCTCCAAGAAGAACCCGGTCGTCGTGGTCTGATCTTTTCCTCCATCTCACTCCCCCGTTGCGCGATGCCGCAAGACAGGCGAAGGTGCCCTGAAAACCTTCGTCTAGAGCCGGATGATTTCGGGTCTGTTCGACCTGAAATCTGAATCCGTCTCCAAATCAAAGAAATAGAGGGAGAGAAAAAGCATGGCAGGAACCTTCGTCATCGCGCAGGGCGGCGGCCCCACCGCCGTCATCAACCAGACGGTCGTCGGCGCCACGCTGGAAATCCGCAAGCGTCATCCCGGCGCCAAGGTGCTGGGTTCGATCCATGGCGTGCGCGGCATCCGCGACGGCAACTATGTCGATCTCTCCGCCATCCCCGAAGACCGGCTGCGGCTGATCGCCGGCACGCCGAGCGCCGCCCTTGGCTCGACCCGCGACAAGCCGGACGCCGCCTATTGCGAGGTCATCCTCAACGGCCTGAAGAAGGCGGGCGCCGACGCCTTCATCTATATCGGCGGCAACGACACGTCGGGCACCCAGCAGATCCTGACCGACGCCGCCGGCGGCTCGATCGCCTTCGTCCATGCGCCAAAGACCATCGACAACGACCTCGAGGAGAACGACCATACGCCGGGCTTCATCTCGGCCGCCGAATTCGTCGCCGGCGCCTTCCTTTCGGTCGATCTCGATTTCCGCGCGCTGCCCGGCATCTATGTCGGCATCGTCATGGGCCGCCATGCTGGCTTTCTCACCGCCGCCGCGGCCGCCTGGCAGCTCGATCCCGACAGCGGCCCGCATCTGATCTACGTGCCGGAGCGTGCCTTCTCGGCGAAGCGCTTCATCGATGAAGTGCGCGAAAAGCTCGACCGCCACAAGCGCTGCATCGTCGCCGTCTCCGAAGGCGTCAGCACCGCCGACGGCAAGGCGCTGGTCGAAAGCCTGGTGCCGCCGGAAAAGCTCGAGCGCGACCAGCACGGCAACGTCAAATTGTCGGGCAGCGACCTGCCGGCGGCGCTGGAACGGGCCTTGGCCGAAGGCCTGCCTGGCAAGCGCGCGCGGGTCGACGCATTGGGTTACATGCCGCGCGGCTATGTCGGCGCGATCAACGCCGTCGACGCCAAGGAAGCTTTCGATGCCGGCGCCTTCGCGGTTGCCGTCGCCGGGGAAGGCGGCGGCTCGGTCGCGATCCAGTATGACGGGTCGAAGACCGTGCTGAAGAAAGTGCCGCTGAAGGCGGTGGCCGGCAAGACGCGCCACATGCCCGACGATTTCATGAAGCCGGACGTCAACCAGCTTTCAGACGCCGGCATGGCTTATCTGAAGCGGCTGGTGCCCGAAAAATACAAGGTCGGAAAGCCGTTCGTCTGATGGGCGGGCTCGCAGTGGGCGACTGGTTCGGCAAGGCTGTTGTCGATGCCAGGACAACGATGCTGACCGAGCCGTTCGTGCATGATTTCGTGCGCGCCAACATCTGGCATCTCAAGGGCCGCGATGCCGACCTCCTCGTCGATACCGGCATGGGCATCCGCCCGCTGGCGCCCGAGATCGACACGCCGGCCGGCAAGCCGCTTATTGTCGTTGCCACCCACATCCATCTCGACCATGTCGGCTCGCTGCATGAATTCCCGCTGCGCATGGGGCCGAAGATGAGCGCGGCGCAATTCGACGGCATGGATGATGCCGTCACCTACGCCTACATGTTCCACAATCTCGAGGGCGCCGTCTCGAAACTGCCGGCGTCGGACTGGAAGGCGGCTGACTACCGCATTCCTTCCGCGCCGCTGACCCGCGCGCTCGACGAAGGCGATGTCGTCGATCTCGGCGACAGGAAATTCCGCGTGCTGCACCTGCCCGGCCATTCGCCGGATTCGATCGCGCTTTTCGATGAGGCCGACGGACTCTTCTTCGCCGGCGACGCCATCTACGACGGCATGCTGATCGATGACCTGCCGGATTCGGACCGCACGGCCTATTGCCGCACCATGCAGCGCCTGCTCGATTTGCCGGTCCGCATCGGCCGTGGCGGCCACGGCCCGAGTTTCGACCGCGCCAGGATGCGCGACATTGCCTCCTCTTATCTGCGTCGGCGGGAGCGGTTCGTAAGCGCCGGCTGAATTAAATCTTCGTAAGGTCGCGCCAAAACCCTAATTCCGGCAATTCCACGTCCTAGATGACTGTCCGTCGAGACGGCCGGCTGCCATGCACGGCGAGACAGGCAAATCCGGTCATCGGCACGTTTGACGGACGATCCCGTGGGAGCGCCCGCGACGCCGGATCAACGCTCGCCCGGACAGAACGACCATGTCACCTTCAAGCATTCTTCGCAGACATCGCGTCGCCGCCCTGCTGGGCGCCGCGCTGATCATTTCGCCCGTCATCGTCTCCTTTGCCCAAAGCAATGCGGGCCTCAGCACCGTGGCAGCGACGACCCAGACCCCCGTCGCCGGCATCACCGCCCCGAACGGCTCCTTCGCGCCGGTCATCGCCGTCACCAAGCCGGCCGTCGTCACCATCACCTCGGTGATGAAGGCGCAGCCCGAAGCGGGTGACGACGGCTCGGGACTCGGCGGCAATGCGCCTTTCGACCAGTTTTTCCAGCAGTTCTTCGGCGACCAGGGCATGCCGATGCCGAAGACGCCGCCGCAGCAGCAGGGTCAGCGCGCCGAGGCGCTCGGCTCCGGCTTCATCGTCGGCGCGGACGGCACCATCGTCACCAACAACCACGTCGTCGACGGCGCAAGCTCGATCAAGGTGACGCTCGACGACGGCACCGAGCTTCCCGCCAAGCTCGTCGGCCACGACGCCAAGAACGACCTGGCGGTGCTCAAGATCAAGGCCGACAAGCCGCTGCCGACCGTCAAATGGGGTGATTCCGACAAGCTGATGACCGGCGACCAGGTGCTGGCTATCGGCAACCCGTTCGGCATCGGCACCACGGTCACCGCCGGCATCGTCTCGGCACGCGGCCGCGACCTGCACAGCGGGCCGTTCGACGACTTCATCCAGATCGACGCGCCGATCAACCACGGCAATTCCGGCGGTCCGCTGGTCGACGTCAACGGCGATGTCATCGGCATCAACACGGCGATCTATTCGCCCAATGGCGGCAGCGTCGGTGTCGGCTTCGCCATCCCGTCGGATCAGGCGCAGAAGGTCGTCGCCAAGCTGATGAAGGGCGGCGACATCGAATATGGCTATCTCGGCGTTCAGATCCAGCCGGTCACGCAGGATGTCGCCGGCGCCATCGGTCTCGATCACCCGGGCGGCGCGCTGGTCTCGGCGGTCTCGCAGGGCTCACCGGCCGCCAAGGCCGGCATCGAGACCGGCGACGTCATCACCGGCTTTGCCGGCCAGGAGGTCAAGGATCCGAAGGATTTGTCGCGCGCCGTCGCCGATGTTTCGCCGGGCGTCAAGGAAACGCTCGATGTCTGGCGCAAGGGCAAGGTGATGCAGATTTCCGCCGATGTCGGCCGCAACAGCGACGATCAAAAGACCGCCTCGAGCGGCAATGAAGGCGGCAGCCCGTCGGCCGAACAGGGCCAGCGCGTTCCCTCGCTCGGCCTCGGCCTGACCGACCTCACGCCCGACATCCGCGATCAGCTCGACCTTGCCGGCAACCAGCACGGCGCGGTGGTCGAGCGTGTCAATCCGGACAAGGCGGCTTCGACCGCCGGCATCCAGCCCGGCGATGTCATTGTCGGGGTCGACCAGACGCCGGTAAAGACGGCCAGGCAGGCCAACCAGGCGATCGCCCAGGCCGGCAAGTCCGGCAAGAAGTCGGTGCTGTTGCTGATCGATCGCGGCGACGCGCAGATCTTCGTCGCCGTACCCTTCGCCGCCGGTTGAGAAGGCTTCGACAGAGACAGCCGGCGTCGCCGGCGGGCTCTGCCGGCGAGATTTCTGTTGCCCCGCGAGGCGTCTTCGAGAACACTCCCTGCGCTCGACCGAACCCGGCGCAAGGGATGTAATCGATGGTGACGCGTGGCTTCTTTTCCGGACGGCGTCCTCCTTCCGACACCGACGCGCGCATCCCGCCCGGCCAATATCTGGAGCAGGGTTTTCCTGTGCTTTCAGCCGGGCCGACGCCGCGGTTGCGCACAGAGGATTGGTCCTTCACGCTCAAGCAGGGACCAAAGCCGCTCAAGAAATGGAACTGGGCCGAATTCAACGCCTTGCCGCAAAGCAAGATGACGCGCGACATCCATTGCGTGACCGCCTGGACCAAATTCAACACGCCCTGGCAAGGCGTGATGATCGACGACATCCTCGCCGACGCAGGCATCGAGCCGCCGACTGCCTATACGCTGGCGCTGTCCTTTGACGGCTATTCCACCAATGTGCCGACCAAGGACCTCGTCACCGGCAAGGCAATGGTGGCGCTTCTCTATGAGGGCAAGCCGATCACGCCCGATCATGGCGGGCCGGCGCGGCTCCTGGTGCCGCATCTCTATTTCTGGAAATCGGCCAAATGGGTGAACGGGCTGCAGTTCACCGAGCGCGACGAGCCGGGCTTCTGGGAGCTGCGCGGCTATCACATGTATGGCGACCCCTGGCGCGAGCAGCGCTATTCGAGCGATCCTTGAAGGGCGATCCATGAGCGCCGAGCCGTCGCCGCAATCGCCGTGGCAGGCAGCCACGATCACCCGTATCGAAAAACGCACGCCGCGCGTCACCAGCTTCTGGTTCAAGCCGTCGCGGCCGTTCACCCATCTGGCGGGGCAGCATGTCGACATCAGGCTGACGGCGCCGGACGGTTATCAGGCGCGCCGCTCCTATTCCATCGCCTCGGCGCCGGAAGCCGGCGCTGCCGTCGAGCTGGCGATCGAGCGGCTGGACGACGGCGAGGTCTCGCCCTTTTTCCACGACGTGGCGGCGGTCGGTGACGAGATCGAGCTGCGCGGGCCGCTGGGCGGCCACTTCATCTGGGAGGACAGCGGCGGCGGGCCGATCCTTCTGGTCGGCGGCGGCTCCGGCGTCGTGCCGCTGATGGCGATGCTACGCCATCGCACGCTGCGCAATGCGGCGGTGCCCGTCGCGCTGGTGTTCTCGGCCCGGGTCTGGGACGAGGTGATCTTCCGCGACGAGCTGATCGGCCTCCACGACCGGCTTGACGGGTTCAACCTCGTGCTGACTCTGACACGCGAACCGGCCCGGCGACCTTCCGACTATTCCCGGCGCGTCGATGCCCGCATGATGGTGCAGGCCATCGAGCGCCTGCCGAAGGCGCCCAGGCTGGCCTATGTCTGCGGCTCGAACGCGTTCGTGTCGGCGGCTGCACAGGCTCTGATCGACGCCGATGTCCCAGCGGGGATTATCCGCACCGAGCGCTACGGGGTTTGAATAGACGCTGCCCCTCGGGCCGTTGAAATTCGATCCGGAAGGTAATACCTTACTTATATCTGGTATTACTAAGGAGCGAAGATGGCCACCACCGTTACGGCAAAGGGACAAGTGACCATTCCGAAACCGGTCCGCGATCTACTGGGGATCGTCCCGGGAAGCAGGGTCGACTTCCGGCGTGCCGCCGATGGAAGTGTGGTGCTGGCTCGTGTTGACAGAAAGCAGCCGGTGAGCCGCTTCGCCAAGTTGCGCGGCCATGCCGGCGAGGGCCTCACGACCGACCAGATCATGGCGATGACGCGTGGCGAAGCGTGACGCTCGTTGACACCAACGTTCTGCTCGACCTTGTTACGGACGACCCAAACTGGGCAGATTGGTCGGTCGCCCAGCTTGAGGCAGCAAGTCTCAATGGACCATTGTTGATCAATGACGTGGTCTACGCCGAGCTCGCCGTTCGCTACGCTCGCATCGAGGATCTTGATGCGTTTCTCGATGCGGCCGGTCTTGAAATGGCGCCAATGCCAAGGACAGCTCTTTTCCTTGCCGGAAAGGCATTTACGCTGTACCGCCGGTCGGGAGGACACAAGACCGGCGTTTTGCCGGACTTCTTCATTGGCGCCCATGCTGCGGTCGGCCGCCTTTCACTTCTGACACGCGATGTCGGCCGATACCGAACCTATTTCCCCACCTTGAAGCTGATCACTCCGGACACCTGAACGGCTGCCGGGTTGTCCTCGTTCGACCGCCGAATCCGTGATCGACGCCGATATCCCGCCGGAAATCATCCGCACCGAACGCTACGGGGTTTGATCGAGTGCTATTTTGGTCGGCCGGAGAAAAAGTGGCCGAAACGAGCTGGAAGGGCAGCGCGCCATAGGTAGCGACGGTCCGCCCATTGTCCCAGACCCGGAATTGCCGAGACGGCCGCGCCTCCAGCACCAGGGCCTGCTCCGCTTTGCCTAGTCTTACCTTGCCGCGAAAGCGCAGCGTCCTCTCGCCGCCGGCGCGGCGCAAGACCATAGAGCGCAGTCGCAGGAAGCCGTCAGTCTGACCAATTCTGGAGTGAGCCGAATCGACCGTTGGAATGGGGGTAGAATACTTAACAGTATCGAAAAGTGACTATTAGAAGATTCTAAAATCGAACCGAACGGTTCGTTTCTGTTGACGGTGCGTGCAGGATGGTGTGAACGTTGGTGGTCAGACACATTTGGTGAGCCAACCTGGATATTCCTATAAGATATTGATTCGATTGAAGAAAAATAAAGATGTAGGTGAGCCGGGTACAATTTCAAGGTGTGGGATCATGGTCCAGCCGGAAAAACTTCGTGATTGGAATCCGGCACTCGGCTCACCCAAATCAGCGCTGTCCGAACGACGCGATTTCATTCCCAAGACACGCCGCTAGACGGACTGAATAAAGATACTGGAGTAGCAAAAATGAAAAAGATTATTCTCACCGCCGCAGCCCTTCTGGCGATTTCCGGCAGCGCCTTCGCTGGCAGCGACAATTATGGTTCGCAGGCAACCAATTCGACGGCCGTCACGGTCGACTCTTCCTACACGGCCTCGGTCCATAAGTCCGAACCGGCCGCTCAGAAGCCTGCCGCCGCAGGCGCTGACCACAACCTTTTCGGCAACAACTAACAGCCGACTTTGAACCGGCGGCGGGTTCTGCCGGCCGCCTTGGTCGGGCGAAAATTCAGGAGTACCAAAATGAAGAAGATCATTCTTGCCGCCGTGGCCCTCGTGGCCGTTTCCGGCGCCGCGTTCGCGGGCAGCGACAATTACCGCAACAGCGGCGTCAACCAGCCGGCTCCCGCCGTAGACGCCACGCCTACGTCGTCGACCAACACCGACTCGACGGCCTACAAGCTGTTGAACTCGTCGAACGACGTTCACAAGTCGGCGCCTCAGGGCAGCGACCGTAACCTGTTCGGCCGCTAATAGCCTTAGACGACATGAACAAGAAAGCGGCGGGCCTTGGCCCGCCGCTTTTCTTTTCCGCAACGGCTTCGGCCTTGGCCGGCTTAGTTTAGGTCGCCCCAGAAGTGTGGCAGCGGTTCTGGGACAACGACATGCATCAAAACAAAGACTTAAAGCGCGTCGCCTGAATCCGCCTCAGCGCGACGCGCTTTAGGCGTCAGGCCGCCTTTGCTTCCTCGCGATGCAGCGTGAAGGAGTGGCCGTCCGCGTCGAATATGTGCAGATCGCCACCGCCGGCGTTGAGCTGCAGGGTCTCGCCGCGCTTGACCTCGACATTGCCTGGCAGCTTGGCGACCAGCGGCAGGTCGGTGCGGCCGATATCGACATAGACGAGCTGAACCTCGCCGAGCTGCTCGATATAGTCGACCTTGCCTTCGAACAGATAGTCCGTGCCGGTGGCGATCGCGAGATCCTCCGGCCGCACTCCGAAGCTGACCGCCGCGCCATTCGCCGATCCGGGCGTCGCGATCGGCACCGTCGCCTTGCGGCCACCGACATGGCTGACCACGGTCGGATTGCCGGCCTTCTCGATCTTTGCCGGCAAAATGTTCATCGCCGGCGAGCCGATGAACTGGGCCACGAACAGGTTACCGGGACGCTTGTAGAGTTCCATCGGCGTGCCGACCTGCTCGACAACGCCGTCCTTCAACACCACGATGCGGTCCGCCAGCGTCATCGCCTCGACCTGGTCGTGGGTGACGTAGATCATCGTCGTGTTCGGCATCGATTCCTTCAGCTTGGCGATCTCGATGCGGGTGGCGACGCGAAGTGCGGCGTCGAGGTTCGACAGCGGCTCGTCGAACAGGAATACCTTCGGGTTGCGCACGATGGCGCGGCCGATCGCGACGCGCTGGCGCTGGCCGCCCGACATCGCCTTGGGCAGCCGGTCGAGATATTTGGTCAGTTGCAGGATCTCCGCCGCCTGCCGCACCCGCTTGTCGATCTCGGCCTTGCTTTCCTTGCCGATCTTCATCGAGAAGGCCATGTTGTCGTAGACCGTCATATGCGGATAGAGCGCATAGGACTGGAACACCATGGCGATGCCCCGCTTCGACGGAGGCACGTCGTTCACCACCTCGCCGTCGATCTTCAGCTCGCCCGAGGTAATCTCCTCAAGACCGGCGATCGACCTGAGCAAGGTCGACTTGCCGCAACCCGACGGCCCGACAAAGACGATGAACTCGCCCGATTTGATGTCGAGGTCGATGCCGTGGAGAATGTTGAGGTTGCCGTATGATTTCTTCACCTGGTTGAGTCTGACATCGGCCATGACTTTCTCCTCCCGTTAATCTCTGTTTGCAAGTTCAGTCGATGCGCCCGAACCAGGCGCCGTATCCGCCGAGGCGGACCGGCCCGGGGCCAGTCTGTCCCGAAAGACCATGCCCGGGCAAGGGTTGCAGCGTGCCTTGGCCGAGATCGACCACGGCGGGCTTCATGCTGAGGTTGAAGGCGCAGACGATCCGCTCATTGCCCTCGCGGCGCGTGAAGGCGACGGTGTCGCCATCGCTTTCGACAAAGTCGATGTCGCCCTTGGCCAGCGCCGGATGCTGGCGCCGGAACGCGAGGAAACGGCGGTAATGTTCGAGCAGCGAGCTTGCATCGCCCTGTTGCACATTGACGGCTTGCGACAGGTGCTTGCCCGGCACCGGCAGCCAGGGCTTGGCGGTCGAGAAACCGCCATTCCTGGCGGCGGCATCCCACACCATCGGCGTGCGGCAGCCGTCGCGGCCCTTGAATTCCGGCCAGAATCGGATGCCGTAGGGGTCTTGCAGGTCCTCGAACTCGAGCTCCGCCTCGCCAAGGCCGAGTTCTTCGCCTTGATAGATGCAGACCGAGCCGCGCAGCGACATCAACAGCGCCGAAATCACCTTGAGATAGGCTGTCGGATCAGCCTCGTTGGCGGCCCAGCGCGAGGCGACCCGCATCACATCATGGTTGGAGAAGGCCCAGCACGACCAGCCGTCGCTGGCGACGGTGCCGAAGGCCTCCAGCACCGCGCGCACCTTCGCCGCGCTGATCTTTTCCGGCGCCAGGAAATCGAAGGAGTAGCACATGTGAACGCGCTTGCCGTCGGCGGTGTAGGCGGCGACCACTTCCAAGCCGCGCTGTGAATCGCCGACCTCGCCGACCGCGGCCTGCGCCGGATATTCGTCGAGCAGGGCGCGGAAACGCTCGAGGAAGCCGAGGTTTTCCGGCCGGCTCTTGTCGTAGATATGGTCCTGGTAGTTGTAGGGATTGACCGCCGGCGCCGTCTGGTCATTGCGCTGTTCCGGCGGCAGCGGCGGATTGTCTTCCAGCCCCTGGCTGTGGAAGTAGAAATTGATGGTGTCGAGGCGGAAACCGTCGACGCCGCGCTCCAGCCAGAAGCGGGTGATGTCGAGCAGCGCGTCCTGGACTTCCTTGTTGTGGAAATTGAGGTCCGGCTGCTCGGCCAGGAAGTTGTGCATGTAATACTGCTGGCGGCTGGTGTCCCATTGCCAGGCCGAGCCGCCGAAGATCGACAGCCAGTTGTTGGGCGGCGTGCCGTCGGGCTTGGCGTCGGCCCACACATACCAGTCGGCTTTCGCATTGCCGCGGCTCGAGCGGCTTTCCTTGAACCACGGGTGGATGTCGGCGGTGTGCGACAGCACCTCGTCGATCATCACCTTCAGGCCCAGCCGATGGGCTTCCGCCACCAGTGCGTCGAAATCGGCAAGCGTGCCGAACATCGGGTCGACGTCGCAATAGTCCGACACGTCGTAGCCGAAATCCTTCATCGGCGATTTGAAGAAGGGCGAGATCCAGATGGCATCGACGCCGAGCGAGGCGATATAGGGCAGGCGCCGCACAATGCCTTTCAGGTCGCCGATGCCGTCGTCATTCGAGTCCTGGTAGGAGCGCGGATAGATCTGGTAGATCACCGCGCCCCGCCACCAGTCGCGGTCGACGGCGGGGTCTGGTCTCGAAGTCGCCTTCAAAGCCGATTGCATGTCTTCAACCTCCTTTCACCGAGCCGGCAAGCAGCCCGCGGACGAAATAGCGCTGCAGCGAGAAGAACACGATCAGCGGCACGATGATTGTGATGAATGCCGATGTCGTCAGGATCTCCCAATTGCCGCCGCGCGAGCCGAGCAGCGCGTTGAGCTTGGCCGTCAGCACGATCTGGTCGGGCGCCGTACCGAGGAAAACCATCGCCACCAGGAGATCGTTCCACACCCACAGGAACTGGAAGATGGCGAAGGAGGCAAGCACGGGGAACGACAGCGGCAGCACGATCTTGACGAAGATCTCGAAATCGCTGGCGCCGTCGATGCGCGCCGATTCCATGATCTCGCGCGGCAGGCCGGCAATATAGCTCCTGAGCAGATAGATGGCGAAAGGCAGGCCGAAGCCGGTATGCGCCAGCCAGATGCCGAGATAGGTCTTGGACGGAACGCCGAAGAAGGTGCCGACGCCGTTATAGAGCTTGAGCAGCGGGATCAGCGACATCTGCAGCGGCACGACCAGCAGGCCGATGATGACGGCAATCAACAGCGCCCGACCCGGGAAGCGCATCCAGGCCAATGCATAGGCCGCGAAGGCTGCGATCAGGATCGGGATGATCGTTGCCGGGATGGTCACCGTCAGCGAGTTCATGAACGAGCGGCCGATGCCTTCGGAAAACAGCACGGCGTCGTAGTTGTCCGTGGTGAATTTCGGCGGCGCGGAGGAGGCGAAATAGACGCGTTGGCCGCGGTCGCCCTCGAAGGCTTTCGCAGACGACACGATAAACGTGCCGTCGGCATTCATCTGCAGGGTGGCGCCATCATTGAGTTCGGCAACCGTCCCCGCCTTGTACTGCGTCGGCGCGGAGGACTTCACGCCGAATGCGCTGATGTCGCGCTTGGGCCCGTCCCCGAAAATGTTGCCCTCGATGACGTATTTGCCGTCCTTCTGGGTTTGCACCGACGCCGCGGGAAGCCGCCCGGCCTCGCTCTGGCTGGAACTGGCGAAGGAATTCCACCAGCCCGCCGCGACGATCTGGTCCTTGTCGCGTAGCGACGAGACGAGAATGCCGAGCGTGGGGATGGTCCAGATCACCACAAAGACGAGCACGGCGATGTGGACGCCGAAGCGGCCGGCGAAGGATTTTCCGGTCTTGGCGGCCATCTCAGTGCCCTCCCGTCTCTTTGTTGGCCTGGCGGATGTTCCAGACCATGATAGGGATGACCGCGATCATGATGATGATCGCGATGGTCGCGCCGCGGCCGAAATCGCCGCCGCCGCGGAACATCCAGTCGAACATCAGATTGGCGAGCACCTGGCTGTTCCATTGGCCGTTGGTCATGGTCAGCACGATGTCGAACACTTTCAGCACCAGGATGGTGATGGTGGTCCAGACAACGGCGATCGTACCCCAGATTTGCGGCACCATGATCTTCCAGAAGATCTGGAACGGGTTGGCGCCGTCGATGACCGCGGCCTCCAGCGTCTCTTCCGGAATGCCGCGCAGCGCCGACGACAGGATGACCATCGCGAAGCCGGTCTGGATCCAGATCAGGATGATCATCAGGAAGAAATTGTTCCAGAACGGCAGCGATATCCACACCTGCGGCTGGCCGCCGAAATACTGGATGACTGCGTTGAGCAGGCCGATCTGCACCTGGCCCTCGCCGCGATACTCGTAGATGAACTTCCAGATCACGCTGGCGCCGACGAAGGAGATGGCCAGGGGCAGGAAGATCAGGCTCTTGGCGATCGTGCCCCACCAGATCTTGTCGGTGAGCACGGCGATGATCAGCCCAAGGAAGGTGCAGGCCGCCGGCACCACCGCCAGCCACAGTATGTTGTTCAGGATCGAATTGCGGAAATCGTGATCGCCGAGCGCCCATTCATAATTGGCGAGGCCGACGAAGTTTTCGCCGCCGCGATCGAGGAAGGAGAGCCTCAGCGTCTCGATGACCGGGTAGATCAGATAGATGGTGAGGATGATCATCGCCGGGCCGACGAACAGCCAGGGCCGCACCAGTCCCTGCCGGCGCAGGTTGTCTACGGCGGCCGTGCCGGAGACGCCGCGCGACGGGAAGACAAGATCGAGCAGTTTGTTGGCGCCCCAGAAATAGGCGACACAGCCGCCGACGCCGATGATGATGACGAATATGGCCGAGAAAATCTGAGTCGCCATGGGTCCCTCTCCCTGCGCATGACCGGCCAGCCAGGGCTGGCGGTCGGATGCACCGACTTCAAGTTATTCGGAACAATCGAAACGCGAAGGCTTCCGGCGTGGACCGCCGGTCGGACCCGGGCCGGAGCCCGGATCCAGTAGGAGGATCAGGAAGATTTCAGAGCAGTTCCAGGAAAAGTGTGCAACGGTTTTCCGCCCGGAATTGCGTACAAACCCAGGTCGCGCGCGGCGGCCTGTCTGCCGGATGCTTACTTGATCGCATCCCAGCTTTTCTGGATGCCGGCGGCGACGTCCTGCGCGGACTTGCCGCCGACCAGGTCGATCATGCCGGTCCAGAACGAGCCCGCGCCAACCTTGCCGGGCATCAGGTCGGAGCCGTCGAACCGCACCGTGGTGGCTCCGACGAGGATCTCGCCCTGTTTCTTCAGCGCATCGGAGCCATAGGCATCCTTGTTGGCCGCCTTGAACGGGGTGACGAAGCTCTTCTGCGCCATCCACAGTTCATGCGCGAGCGGCATCTGGAGGAACTTGATGAACTCACGCGAGGCCTTGGAATCCTTGGTGATCATCACCAGCGTGCCGGCCACTTCCAGCGGCGTTCCCAGTTCCGGCTTGGAGGCGTAAGGCGGGTAGGGGAAGAAGTCCGCATCCTGGCCGAGCTTCACGTTCTCGGGGAAGAAGGAGGGGATGAACGACGCCTGATGGTGCATGTAGCACTTGGGCGGCACGGTGAAGAGGCCCTTCGGGCTGTCGCGGAAGTCGGTCGCCGCGACCGCCTTGGCGCCGCCGTCCACCATCTTGTCGTCGGTGGCGATCTTGCCGAAGATGTCGATGGCATTGACCACGGCCGGGTCGGTGAACGGGATCTCGTTCTTCACCCACTTGTCGTAGACTTCCGGCGGCTGCGTGCGCAGCATGATGTCCTCGACCCAGTCGGTCGCCGGCCAGCCGGTGGCGCCGCCGGAACCGAGCCCGATGCACCAGGGCTTGCCGCCGTCGGCCATGATCTTCTTTTCGAGATCGGCGAGTTCTTCCTGGGTCTTCGGCACCTTGTAGCCGGCCTCGTTGAAATTGTCGGGCGAGTACCAGACCAGTCCCTTCACGTCGATCTTGTAGGGGAATGCGTAGAAGCCGGGCTTGCCGTCCTTGCCATTATAGGTGCCGAGCTTGGCCCAGGAGTCGCCGGCGGCGTAGTTTTCCTTGATCCAGGCGGCAACGTCGTCGCCCAGCGGGGTGAGCACGCCCTTGGAAGCAAGATCCTGGATGAGGCCGGGCTGCGGCAGGACGGCGATGTTGGGCGGGCTGCCGGCCTGGGTGTCGATGACGATCTGCTGCTCGTAGTTCTCGGACGAGGAATATTTCACCTCCGCGCCGGTGGCCTCGGCGAAATAGTCGAGCACCGAATGGACAAGCGCCTCGTCCTCGCCTCGCCACGGCCCGAAGATCGTCAGCGTCTCGCCCTTGAGGTCGACCTTCTTGAGGTCGTCGTAATTCGCCCAGTGAAACTTCGAATCCTCGCCCGGCTTGAACTTCAGTTCGGCATGTGCCGGCAGGCCAAGGGTGAGCGCAGCGAACGCGGCACCCAAGAGAAGCATTTTCTTCATCGCAATCCTCCCAGTGGTGAAACAGTTCGGACGAGACCTCCATCCCGTCCGCCAGCGCCCACGGAACTGTGACTCAGCGAGAAGGTAACTGCAACCTTTCGAAGAGTATTCCAAAGCGCTTTGGCTGGTTTGATCTCGCCATTGAATTGTCACGAAGTCAAGAGGCTCACTTAGTTAATCGATTTAAAACTGCGGAAGCATCTGAGGAAGTGCAGTGCAGCATACTTTTTTGGCGCTGCAGCAGCAATTTCCGCTTCAAGCCAGGCGGATGCGGCTCTAAAGTCGCTTTGTCTGGCGATTGCGACAGTTGTCATCGGATCGATTCGAATTGAAAGCGCTTTGAGGCTGGAGGGCCTCCGATGAACCTCAAGCAACTGTCGCATATGCTGTCGCTATCGCAGACTACGGTCAGCCGGGCGCTGAACGGTTACCCCGAGGTCAGCGAGGAAACCCGGCGCCGGGTGATGGATGCCGCCAAGCGCCATGGCTACCGGCCGAACCCCAGCGCACGCCGGCTCGCCACCGGCAAGTCGGGAATGATCGGCTATGTGCTGCCGACGGGTGCTGCCGTCGATATCGATCCGCATTTCGTCGAATTCCTCTCGGGCCTTGGCGACTATGCCCGTGGGCATGAGCTCGACCTTGTGCTTTCGCCCGCCGATGCCGACGACGAAGAGACGACCTACCGGCGCATCGTTGCCAACCGGCAGGTCGACGCCGTCTACCTTTCCTCGCCGCGTCCGGTCGACAGGCGGCTGGCGCTGGTCAACACGCTGGGCATTCCGTTCATCGTCCATGGCCGCAGCGAGGGCTTTGACTTCGACTATCCCTATCTCGACATCGATAATGAGGGCGCCTTCCACGAAGCGGCGCGGCTGCTGATCCAACTCGGCCACAAGCGCCTGGCGCTGATCAACGGCAACGATCGCGAGACTTTCGCCATCCACCGCGAGCGCGGCATGCGCCGGGCGCTCGCCGCGACCGGGTTGGCGCTCGGCGAGCGCCACATCCGCTCGGTGACCATGACCGAGGAAAACGGCTATCGCGCCGCCCGCCGCCTGCTCGAGGAAAGCGAGCCGCCGACGGCGATCGTCTGCTCCAGCCTGATCATGGCGCTGGGCGTCGTGCGCGCCGTGCGCGATCTCGGCCTCACCATCCCGGGTGACTTGTCGCTAATCGCCCATGACGACGTCTTCCCCTGGCTGCGGCCGGAGAACTTCCCGGTGCCGCTGTCGACCACGCGCTCCTCCATCCGCCTTGCCGGCGCACGCGTCGCCGAGCGGCTGGCGGCGCGGATATCGGGACTGGAAGAGGGGGCCCGCGGCGAGGTCTGGCCGGTCGACCTGGTGGTGCGGGGGTCGGTGGCTGGGGCGCCGGGGTAGAAGGCCCAGAGCAATTGCGTCTGATTCTACTGCGGACGGCTGCGACTAGTCGTCCGATCGCCGTTGCGCCAGCTTAATTTGATAGATGCTTCTCGGATGCCTTCTCCGTCGCCACGCGTTGAGGAATATACCCAATGTAATATATCCAATAAGCGCGATAGCACTCCATAGGCCGTCAAGTAGTGTTCCCATCAAGGCGTAAATAATAAGTCCGAGACCTCCGATCACGATGTAATATAAAATCGAGGACCAGACGTACCTCTCCATTTGAGAGCTGCTCATCTATCGACCTCGTACGAGTTTCAATTCACTATCCACCCACTGGAGATTCCGCTATTCCTTCGCCGCTTCCGCCGCCTTCGTATCCAACAACCCATAGCCGAAATCATTGTCCCGTCCCTTGGGGCCGAGATCCTTCGCCGTTGCCGCGAGCGCCTTCTCGATGTCGTCGGCCGAGCGGTCGGGTGCGGCATGGATCAAATTGGCGATGGCGCCGCTGACGATGGCGGCGGCGAACGAAGTGCCGGTCACCACGTCGGAGCCGGCGCCGCTCGGCGCCACCATCTCCACGCCGGGCGCGGAGATGAAGACATAGGCGCCGCGATTGGCCTGCGGCATCAGTCTGTCCTTGGCGTCGGTGGCGGTGACGGCAATGACGCCATCGAACGCTGCCGGGTAGCCATAAGGCGCCTTGGGACCGTTGTTGCCGGCGGCCGCCACCAACACCATGCCAAGCGCGCGGGCATTGCGGCAGGCGGTGCCGAGCAGGTCGTTCTTCGGCCCGACGAAGCTCATATTGATGATGCGCACATCTTGGCTTGCCGCCCAGTCGAGCGCCGACAGGATGACGTCCATCGTCGACTTGCCGCCTTCGAAGGCGCGGGCGTGGTAGATCCTGGCGCCCGGCGCCATGCCTTCCAGCGGACCGACACCGGCGATCAGCCCATCGACCGAGGTGCCATGGTCGCGCTTCTCGATCGGCACGTTGGGCATCGCGTCATATTGCTCGGCGATCACGCCGGCGAGCGCCGGGTTGGTGTCGTCGATGCCGGTGTCGATGACGGCGACACGCACATTCTCGCCGCTCGCCTGCTTCGCATCGAGCGTGATGCGGTCGAAGGCGTAGTTCACGATGCCGGCCGCCTGCTGCAGCGTGTAGATGTGGTTCGGCTCGCGCCGTTGCGTGCGGCCGTCGGCGGCAAGCTGCGCCAGCACCACGCCGACAGGCCGCCCGTCGGTGATGCCGAAGCGCACAAGCGTGGTGCCGAGCAGCCGCGACTGGCGCTGCGAGCGCACCTGCAGGCCGAATGAATTGGCGATCTGCTGCACGACGCCGGCATCGCCGTCGACCGTCACCAGCGCCTCGTCGGGCACGAACTCGCCGGTGATCGCGCGCGGCGGCTCGGCCAGGTTGAGACCTTGAGGCACCGTCACCGGCCCGCTCGGCGCCGGAGGGGGCGGCGGCGTGTTGGCGGGACCGTTCGCTGATGATGTTCCGTTCGCCGGCGCTTGCGGTGTCGCGCCGGCCGGCGGGTTCGGGAACAGGTCGACGATCAGCGCCGGCAGGAACACCGCGCCGCCTGTGGCGGTGCCCTGCGTCCCGCCGTTGCTCTTGGCGCCGCCGTCCTTGTCGCAGCCGGCGCCCGCCGCTGTCGTGCGGTCCAGGCAATCGACCTGCTTTTGCGTCAGGCTCGGGTCGTTGGTCTGCGCAAACGCAGGCGCGGCGACAAATGCCGCCGCGAGGATTGCCGCGTGAAGAATGACTCTCGGCCTCGTCGCAATTCCGGACGGAAAACCGCGGCACACTTTTCCTGGAATTGCTTTAGCCGCCATCGGCCGGTTTCCTTCCTTGCATCACAGCATCCGCGAAAGGCTGGGCGGCAATAAGGCCGACAAGCCTGTCGTAATCGGCCGCCGTGTTGGCAGGGATCGTCAGGTGGAACACGCCGTCCGCGGTCGGACCGCCGGCGATCTTCAGCCCGTTCTGGCCGAGGAAGGCGGCGATATCGGCCATCTTGGCATCCGGCTTGAACTTGACCACCGCGAAAGGCAGCTTCGCCAGATCGTCCTGGGCGCCGGCCACCTCGAAGTCGTTGCCCTTGCCGCCCGGCTTTTCGAAGGACTGCACCACCACCAGCGCAAGCAGCGCCGCGGCGGCCGCCCAGGCGACGCCGGCCGGCATCGCTGTCAGCCGGCCGAACAGGCTGGCAAGCCAGGATTGGCCGGCAGGCGCGCGCGCCGGACCCGCTTCGGCGTCGAGCGCCTTGGCGAAGCGCGACAGCGCATCGGCGGGCGGCCGGATCGCCTCGTTGGCCGCGGCGGTGCCGGAGAACTCGGCCTCCGCTTCGCCAAGCGCTGTCATCGCCGCCGGATCGGTGGCCAGCCATTCCTCGACGGCCTCCAGCTCGGCGCCTTCCAGCGAACCGTTCAGGTAGAATGGCAGCAGCGTCTCCATCTCGTCGCGACGCGACATTTTTTCAGCGGCGCTCATGGCCACCCCCTGTCGTAACCGGCGGCCTTGAGGGCTTCGCCGAGTTTCTTGCGGGCGTAGAACATCCTGGTCTTGACCGTCGCGACCGGAATCTCGAGCACCTCGCCGATCTCGGTCACCGACTGTCCGTGATAATAGGCAAGGTCGATCACCGTGCGGTGTTCTTCCGGCAACGCGTCGACGAAGCGGCGCAAGGCGGCGGCCTTGTCCTCTTTCATTGTGACGACTTCCGGCGTGTCGGCGCCGTCGGGAATTTGCGCCGCGTCGTCGTCGTCGATCCAGTCTTCCTTCTTCTTGCGGAGCGACGACAGCGCCTTGAAGCGGGCGATGCCGAGCAGCCACGTGGAAACTTCAGAGCGCCCCTCGAAACTGGGCGCCTGTTTCCACAGCTCCAGAAAAACCTCGTTTGCGATATCGTCGGCCATCATTTCCGATCCCGTCTGGCGCACCACGAAGCGGTAAATCCGCGCGTGGTGACGCATGAACAGGAGCCGAACGGCGGCCCGGTCGCCCTTCGCGACCCGGTCTACAAGCGCGCGATCGGTTTCCGTCGCCGCATTCATGGCCGGTCGAGCCGCCTGGCTCCTCGTAGCTCTGTCGCTGATCGGTCCAAAAAGGTTCACCCTCCGCCAAGGATTTCTTGGAGGCTAGCCGAAGAGCGGGGAGGTTGAAAGAGGAGGGTCTTGCCTTCTCCCCTTGTGGGAGAAGGTGGATCGGCGCGAAGCGCCGAGACGGATGAGGGGTGTTCCAGCGGAGTGAGACGCTGGCGTTCCCTGGAGCACCCCTCATCCGTCGCCTTCGGCGACACCTTCCCCACAAGGGGGAAGGGGGAGCTACCCCAAAAACACCTTCGCCTTCATCGTCTCGGGTATCTCCACCCCAAGTCGGCTCAGCACCGTCGGCGCGAGCTGAAGCTGGTCGAGCAGCGTGTCGGCCTCGGGGCCCTTGGCAGGTCCGAAATAATAGAGCGCGAAATCCTGCATCTCGTCGTCATGGCCGCCATGGTGGCCGCGGTCGGTCTGGCCATGGTCGGCCGTCACGATCACTTCGTAACCCGCCTGGCGCCACAAAGGCAGGAAGGCGGCGAGCATGGCGTCCATCGCGTAGCAGGCATGGTCCATCTCGTGGCAGTCATGGCCGAAGCGATGGCCCATCGAATCCAGCGTGCAGGTGTGCAGTATGCCGTAGTCGATGCCGTGGCGCTTCGCCAGCATGGTCAGCGTCGCGAACAGGTCGACGTCGCTCGGCGTCATCTGGTTCTTGAGATTGTAGCCGGTCATGGTGTGGAAGCGGCCATGCGTGATCGGCCCATCGGGCTCGTCGAACTCCATGTCCTCGACAAGGTCGAACGGAAAGCTGCGGAAGAATTCCGACCAGTAGGAATGGGTCACGGCACCCGTCTTGCCGCCAGCTCTGCTCACTTCAGAGAAGATATCCGGCTGCGAGACGCGAAAGCGGTTCTCGTTGGACAGGATGCCATGCACCTGCGGCGTGACACCGGTGTGGATCGAGGCATAGCAGCAGGCCGAGGTCGACGGCAGCACGGAGCGCATCTTCCAAACCTGAGCCTCGCCGGACTGCGCCCAGCCCTCGAGATTGCCCATCAGCCGGCGCCAGTTCCGGTAGGGCACGCCGTCGAGGACGATGAGCAGCAGTTTGGATTTGAGCGCCAACGGCGGTTCCCATGATCGTGCGTCGAAAACAGAAGTGCCGCGTGCCAGGCGACACGCGGCGCTTGCCTAGAACTAGAGCAATTCCAGGTAAAGCGTAAGCGGTTAGGTTCGGCGACTTCGCCGTAGCCTTCCGTGCGGAATTGCGTCAAAACAAAGAGATGGAGCGGTTCGCCGTTTCACAGAAACGGTGAACCGCTCCAGCCTGATATCAGGCGTTCAGCCAGCACTCGTTGAGCGCATAGCCGTCCATCATCTCGCCATTCGGGTTCTTCACCCAGCCGCTGAGCTTCTTGGTGTTCGCGGCGTCGACGAACTGGTTGAAGAACGGCACGATGAGGCCGCCTTCGTCGCGCATCAGCATTGCCATGTCGCGATAGATCGCCTTGCGCTTGGCCTGGTCCAGCTCAGCGCGCGCCGTGTAGAGCAACTTGTCGAATTCGGGCCGCTTGAAGCGCGTGTCGTTCCAGTCGGCGGTCGACAGATAGCCGGTGGAATACATCTGGCCCTGCGTCGGCCGGCCGCCCCAATAGGAGAGCGAGAAGGGCTGCTTGTTCCACACTTCCGACCAGTAACCGTCGCCGGGCTCGCGCTTGATATCTATCTTGATGCCGGCCTTGGCGCAGCTCTGCTGGTAGAGCTGGGCGGCGTCGACCGCGCCGGGGAAGGCGACGTCCGAGGTGCGCAGCAGGATCGAGCCGCTATGGCCGGACTTCTTGTAGGCCGCGGCCGCCTTTTCGGGATCGAACTTGCGCTGCTCGATGTCGGAGGAAAACAGCGGATAGGCCTCGTTGATCGGGAAGTCGTTGCCCACCGAGCCATAGCCGCGCAGGATCTTGTCCAGCATCTCCTCGCGGTCCATCGCGAGCTTCAGCGCCATCCTGAGGTCGTTGTTGTCGAAAGGCGCGGTGTCGCAGAACATGTTGAACGGGTAGTAGCCGCGTCCGGCGACGTTCTCGATGCTGACGCCCGGCATGCGCTTCACCAGATCGACCACCTTGGGCTCGACGCGGTTGATGAGGTGCACCTGGCCGCCCTGCAACGCGGCAAGGCGTGCCGTCGGATCGTTGATGACGACGATCTCGATCTGGTCGGCATGGCCGGCCTTGTCGCCGCGCCAGTAGTTGGCGAAGCGCTCGCCGCCATGCTTCACGCCGGGCTGGTTGACGGTGACCTTGTACGGGCCGGCGCTGATACCGGCATTCGGGTTGTCCTTGCCGCCATTCGGCTGGATGACCAAATGGTAGTCGGCCATCAGATAGGGGAAGTCGGCATCGGCGTCGCCGAGCGTGACCACCACTTCCTTGCCGCTGGCCTTGATGGTCTTGATGTTCTTCAGAACGCCGAGCGCGCCGGATTTCGACTTCTCGTCGGCATGGCGCTCCAGCGTGGCGACGACGTCCTGCGCGGTCACCGTCTTGCCGTTATGAAATTCGATGCCGTCGCGGATCTTCATGGTCCAGGTCTTGGCGTCGGCCGAGGGGCCGATCTCTTCGGCGATCAGGTTCTCGACGCCGCCGTCGGGCGTCAGCCGCACGAGGAATTCACCCCACTGCTTGCAGAAGCTGTAGGTCACCTGGCTGAGGTTCAGCGCCGGGTCGAGGCTGTTGGTGGATTCACCGCCCTGCAGGCCGGCCTTGATGATGCCGCCCTTTACCGGGGTCGCGGCAAAAGCCTTGCCGGCCAGCGTCGTCGCCAGCGCCGCCGAGGCGCCGAGCGCTGCCGCGCGGCAGAGGAAATCGCGGCGCGAGATCCTGTCCTTGCCGGCGAGTTCGGCGAGATGCTCGAGTTCCGTCTGCATGTGCTGCCCCCTTTTCGGAAATTGATTTCGGTGCGAGCCCTACCCGCCCGCCACCAATCTTTCCCGTTCCCTATTGCAGCCGCATGACAGCGGCCGCCTCGGCGGCAGACTTTTCGTGGGCTATCTCTTTGTTTTGACGCTATTCCAGACGGAAGGTTACGGCGAAGGCGCCGAGCCCAACCGTTTCACACTCTTCCTGGAATTGCTCTAATTTCCGGCGCTCGCCATGCGCCGGCCCTTGATCGCCTTTTCCAGCCAGCCGATTTCCATCTCCGGCACGGAGGACAGGAGCAGGTCCGTGTAGGCGTCGAACGGAGGCGTCAGCACCTTGCTCTTGGCACCGTAACGCACCACCTCGCCGCGATACATCACCGCGATCGAATCGGCGATCGACTTAACCGTCGCCAGATCATGGGTAATGAACAGGTAGGCGACCTTTTCGTGCTGCTGCAGGTTGAGCAGCAGCTTCAGGATGCCGTTGGCAACCAGCGGGTCGAGCGCCGATGTCACCTCGTCGCAGATGATCAGCTTCGGCTTGGCGGCGAGCGAGCGGGCGATGCAGACGCGCTGCTTCTGGCCGCCGGAAAGCTCGGCCGGATAGCGGTCGACGAAACCCTTGCCCATCTCGATCTCGTCGAGCAGTTCGGCGACGCGCTTGTCGCGCTCGCGTCCCTTGATGCCGAAATAGAACTCCAGCGGCCGGCCGATGATGGTGCCGACCGTCTGGCGCGGGTTCATCGCCACGTCGGCCATCTGGTAGATCATCTGCAACTGGCGCAGATCCTCTTTCGGCCGGTCGGCAAGCCTGTTGGCGAGCGGCCTGCCGTCGAAGGTGACGGTGCCTTCCTCCGGCGGCAAAAGCCCGGTGATGGCGCGCGCCAGCGTCGACTTGCCTGAGCCGCTCTCGCCGACGACGGCAAGCGTCTGGCCCGGATAGATGTCGACCGAGACGTTCTTCAGCACTTTGACATGGCCGCCGCCATAGGCGGCGGTGACATTCTTCACCGACAGGAATGGCGTTGCGCCGGGCTGCTGTTCATGGTGTTCGATCTCATGCACCGAGACCAGCGCGTTGGTGTATTCCTGGCGCGGCTCCTTGATGATCTGCCGCGTGCCGCCCCACTCCACCAGCCGGCCGTGGCGCAGCACCATGATCTCGTCCGAGACCTGGGCGACGACGGCAAGGTCGTGGGTGATGTACAAAGCCGCCACATGGGTGTCGCGGATGGCGTCCTTGATCGCCGCAAGCACGTCGATCTGCGTCGTCACGTCGAGCGCCGTGGTCGGCTCGTCGAAGACGATGAGGTCGGGCTCCGAGCAGAGCGCCATCGCCGTCATCACGCGCTGCAGCTGGCCGCCGGAGACCTGGTGCGGGTAGCGCTCGCCGATCGCTTCCGGATTGGGAAGGCTGAGCTTCTTGAACAGCGCAATGGCCCGCTTCTCCGCCTCGGCGCGCGTTCCGGTGCCGTGCAGCAGGGTCGCCTCGACCACCTGGTCGATGAGCTTGTGCGCCGGATTGAAGGCGGCAGCCGCCGACTGCGCCACATAGCAGACCTCGCGTCCGCGCAGCGCCCGCACGCCTTTCGGGCCGACCTTCATGATGTCGCGGCCGTTGAGGATCACCTCGCCGCCGGTGATGCGCACGCCGCCGCGGCCATAGGCCATTGACGAGAGTCCGATGGTCGACTTGCCGGCGCCGGATTCGCCGATCAGGCCGAGCACCTTGCCCTTTTCGAGCGTCAGCGAGACATCGTGGACGAGCGTGATGGTCTTCGGCGCCTCGCCCGGAGGATAGACGGTCGCCTCGATGCGCAGATTGCGGATGTCGAGGAGCCGGCCCGATTTCGTCTGCCCGGACTTTGCCTGCCCCGACCTTGCCTGATTGCCAGCCATCAGCCGCGTCCTCCCTTCAGGCTCGTCGTGCGGTTGAGCACCCAGTCGGCGACGAGGTTGACCGAGATCGCCAGCACCGCGATCGCCGCGGCCGGGATCAGCGCCGCCGGAATGCCGAACACGATGCCGTCCTTGTTTTCCTTGACCATGCCACCCCAGTCCGAATCCGGCGGCTGCACGCCGAGGCCGAGGAAGGACAGCGCCGATAGAAAGAGCACCGCGAAGATGAAGCGCACGCCGAGCTCCGCCACCAGCGGCGACAGCGCGTTGGGCAGGATCTCACGGAAGATGATCCAGGCCTTGCCTTCGCCGCGCAGCTTCGCCGCCTCGACGAAGTCCATGACGTTGATGTCGACGGCGACTGCGCGCGACAGGCGATAGACGCGGGTGGAATCGAGGATGCCCATGACCAGGATCAGCGTCAGCGCGTTCGTCGGCAGCACCGAGAGCACGACGAGGCCGAAGATCAGCGTCGGGATCGACATCAAAAGGTCGACGAAGCGCGACATCAGCGTGTCGAACCAGCCGCCGAATACCGCGGCCGAGAAACCGAGGATCGAGCCCAGCGAGAACGACAGCGCCGTCGCCGCCACCGCGATCTCCATGGTGATGCGCGCGCCATAGATCATGCGTGAGATAAGATCGCGGCCGAGATTGTCGGTGCCAAGCCAATGGGCGGCCGACATCGGCTCCCAGACGTCGCCGACGATCTCGCCATTGCCATGTGGCGCGACCCAGGGCGCGAAGATGGCGCAGAACGCGAAAGCGCCGGTCAGGATCAGCCCCACCCAGGCGGTGAACGGAATTTGTCGTAGTGCCATTCGCCTCAGTTCCCCTTCTGGTCGTCCCGCATCCGGCCTATCACTTCGGATGCCCCCTCACTTCGGGTGCCCCCGTCACCTCGGATGCCCCAGTCACTTCGGATGCTCAGTCACTTCGGATGCCTCAGCCGCGGATTTGCCACGATGGCGGCGATGTCCGCGACGATGTTGAGCGTGATGTAGACGGCGGCGAAGATCAGGCCGACCGCCTGCACCACCGGCACGTCGCGCTTGGCGACATGGTCGACCAGATATTGCCCCATGCCCGGATAGACGAAGATCACCTCGACCACCACGACGCCGACGATGAGGTAGGCGAGGTTGAGCATGACGACGTTCACGACCGGCGCGATCGCGTTCGGGAAAGCGTGCTTGCGGATAATGTCGAAGGCTTTCAGCCCCTTGAGCTCAGCTGTCTCGATATAGGCCGACTGCATGACGTTGAGGATCGCCGCGCGCGTCATGCGCATCATGTGGGCGAGAACCACCAGGGTAAGCGCGGTGGCCGGCAGCACCACGGCCTGCAGCCTTTCCAGGAAAGGCGTGGAGTCATCCACCGTCGAGATGCTCGGGAAGATCTGCCAGTGCACGGCAAAAACGAAGATCAGCACATAGCCGATGAAGAATTCCGGGAACGAGGTCGAGGCAAGCGCCAGGCCGGAGATCAGCTTGTCGACGAAGCCGTTGCGGTAGCGCACGGCGATCAGGCCGAGAATGATTGCCAGCGGCACCGCGACGATTGCCGCGCAGCCCGCCAGGAACATCGTGTTCTTCAGCCGGGTGCCGATCGAGCTCGCAATGTCCAGTCCGCTCGACTGCGCCGTGCCGAAATCGCCATGCAGGATGCCCCAGAGCCAGTGCGCGTAGCGCAGCCATGCCGGGTCGTTCAGCCCGAGCTGTTGGCGCAGGTTCGCCAGCGCCTCCGGCGTCGCCGATTGGCCGAGGATCGCCTGGGCGACGTCGCCCGGCAGGATCTGCGTGCCGGCGAAGATCAGCACCGAAACGGCAAATAGAAGAACTATGCCCAGCAAGATACGCTGAGCGACCAATCTCAGGATCGGAGACGACATCGGCAACCCGCTATGGTGAAGAAGGGATGATGCCCGCCAGTCGGGCGGGTCATGAAAGCCAGGAAGGGCCGACTCGCGCCGGCCCTTCCCTTATCCTTCGTCAAGCCTGCAGCCAGCACGCGATCAGGGCATGGCCGTTGCTGAGTTCCTGCGCCGGGTTGTCGACCCAGCCTTCGACGCCCTTGCCGGTCGCGTCGACGAACTGGTTGAAGAACGGCACGATCAGGCCGCCTTGGTCGCGCATGATCTCGCCCATGTCGCGGTAGATCTTCTTGCGCTTGGCTTCGTCGAGCTCGCCGCGTGCGGATAGCACCATCTTGTCGAATTCCGGGCGCTTCCAGCGGGTGTCATTCCAGTCGGCGGTCGACAGATAGGCGGTCGAGTACATCTGGTCCTGGGTCGGGCGGCCGCCCCAGTAGGAGAGCGAAAAGGGCTGCTTGTTCCAGACTTCCGTCCAATAGCCGTCGCCCGGCTCGCGCTTGATCTCGATCTTGATGCCGGCCTTGGCGCAGCTCTGCTGATAGAGCTGGGCGGCGTCCACGGCGCCGGGGAAGGCGACGTCGGAGGTGCGCAGCAGGATCGAGCCGCTATGGCCCGACTTCTTGTAAGCCGCGGCCGCCTTTTCCGGATCGAACTTGCGCTGCTCGAAATCGCCTGCAAACAACGGATAGGCCTTGTTGACCGGCATGTCGTTGCCGACCTCACCGTAGCCGCGCAGGATCTTGGTCAGCATCTCCTCGCGGTCCATGGCGAGCTTCAGCGCCATCCTGAGGTCGTTGTTGTCGAAAGGCGCAGTGTCGCAGAACATGTTGAAGGGATAGAAGCCGCGGCCCGAGGCGGCGCGGATGGTGACGCCGGGCAGCCGCTTGACCAGATCGACGATCTTCGGCTCGACGCGGTTGATCATGTTGACCTGGCCGCCCTGGAGCGCGGCCATGCGCGCCGTCGGGTCGTTGACGACGATGATCTCGACCTGGTCGGCATGGCCGTATTTGTCGGCCTGCCAGTAATTGGCGAAACGCTCGCCGCCATGCTTCACGCCGGGCTGGTTGGTGGTGACCTTGTAGGGGCCGGTGCCGATGCCGGCATCCGGCTTGTCCATGCCGCCATTCGGCTGGATGATCAGGTGATAATCCGCCATCAGATAAGGCATGTCGGCATTCGGGTCTTTCAGCGTGACCACGACATTGCCGCCATCGGTCTTGATGGTGTCGATGCTCTTCAGAACGCCGAGCGCGCCCGACTTGGACTTCTCGTCGCTGTGGCGCTTCAGCGTCGCCACCACGTCGTCCGGCGTCACTTCCTTGCCGTTGTGGAACTGGACGCCCTTGCGGATTTTCATCGTCCAGGTCTTGGCGTCCTTGGAGCTGCCGATCTCTTGGGCGATGAGATATTCGACGCCGCCGCCCGGCGCGAGCTCGACCAGCGTTTCGCCCCAGCACTTGCCGAAAGCGAACGGAACCTGGCTAAGGAAGGTCGCCGGATCGAGGCTGTTGGTGGATTCGCCGCCCTGCAGGCCGGCCTTCAGCGTGCCGCCCTTGACCGGGCCGGCAGCGCGCACGGCGCTGGAGAGCATCGAGTTGGCAACGGTGGCTGCGACGCCGAGCGCCGCGGCGCGGCCGAGAAAGTCGCGACGGCTAAGCTTTCCGGCAGCGACTCGCCGGCTGAGATAGTCGAGTTCGTCAGACATTATGGTTCCTCACTCTGGGTATCCGACCTTATGGTCGTTTCTTGCTATTGGAGGAGATAATGACCGTAAGGGAAAGCGGCAGGCAAGACCGAATGCGACATACCGTGGCGTAAATCGCACGTCTCGTTTGGACCAATCTCGCCCGACTCAAACCAGAGAGCGGGGAATCGTCTGCTCGAAGTCCCGTTCGAAGACCAGTTTTTCGCCCTCATAGGCTTCGATTCTGGCGCTGACGATGAAGTTCCCTGCGTCCGATCGCATCCAGGCAAAGGTCTCGGTCCGCACCGACCATTCGTTGCGCGACGATGTCTGCGTCCAATGCGTGGCTCCGGTGGCCGACAGCGGGTCGTCGGGATGGATCGCCCATGTCTCGCGCACGATGCTGCCATTGACCAGCCCGTGGTCGAGATCGCGCACTTCGCCGAAATCGTCGGTTATGGAAAGCGTGACCAGGCCGGTCTTCTCATCGCGATCGATGTGGCGTTCCGAGTTGGTCGGCCTGATTTCCTCGGTAGCCCATGCAGTCGCGCCTTCCGGCTCGGGGAACGAAACCTCATCCCCTCTCGCCAGCGGGCGCAGCGGCAGCTTCAGCGTCGCCTTTGCGAGATCAAGCCGCACCGGCTCCGGCGAGGGCCATATCATCGGCCAGTAGGCGGTCGAAACGGCGATGCGCAATTTGTGGCCGGCAGGCACCCGGTAGGCGCACTGGTCGAGCACGACGCGTGCCGAAACTGTCTGTCCAGGGACGAGCGCTTGCGGGAATTCATGCGAATTGCGGTGGGTCAGATTGAGCACGCCATAGGAGATCAGTTCCGAGGCGCCGTCGGGATGCACGTCGCAGAGGCGCACCGCAATGTTGGCCTGAGGCCGATCGGCGGCGACCCGGACCTCAAGTTGCGGCGCTCCGACAATGTCGATAGCCTCGCCAAGTTCCGGTCGGTCGAAGCAAACGGAGAGCGAGTCGTCGGGGCGCTGGTCGCCCGGCAGTTCCGGCCCGAAGGTGAAGGGAAAATATTCGCCGCCGGCAAGTCCGCAGGTCTGCGGCGAAGCGACGATGGAAGGCCTTGCGCCCGCGGAAATGAGCTCGATCGCCTCGATCTCGATGTTGGACGATGGCCATTCTTGTTCCGCCACCCAGCGACCCGGCCGCTCAGGATGCCAGCGCGCCGGCCGCACGCTGTCCATGACATAGGCGCGGTAGTCCGGGTCGGCCTCGACGCCCGTTTCTGTGTCCTTCAGCCAGCGGTCCCACCAGCGCAACGCTTCCTGCAGGAAGCCGATGGCCGGCTTAGGCCCGGCGTAATGCGGGTATTTGTGGATCCAGGGGCCGACGATGCCTTTGACCGGCGACTGGATGCTGGTGACGAGGTTGGAGATCGTGTTGCGGTAGCCGTCGTGCCAGCCGCCGATCGACAGCACGGCCGCTTTGACCGCCGAAAAATCCTCGCAGATCGAGCCGCGTTTCCAATAGGCGTCGCGATGCTGGTGGCTGAGCCAGAGCGGCAACAGGAAAGGCTGGTTTTCGAGCCGGCTGAGCCACAGATCGCGCCAGCGGTTGCCGCCGGCAATCGCCGGATCCGGCGGCCGCGACGAGTAGGACAGCATCGTCGAGGCCCAGCCGAAATTCTCCAAAAGCAGGCAGCCGCCCTTGTAGTGGATGTCGTCGGCATAGCGGTCGACGGTCGAGCAGAGGCTGATCACCGCCTTCAGCGCCGGCGGCTGTTTCGCCGCAACCTGAAGGCAGTTGAAGCCACCCCAGGAAATGCCCATCATGCCGACATTGCCGTTGCACCAGGGCTGCGCTGCCGCCCAGGCGACGACGTCGCAGGCGTCCTGCAATTCCTGCTCGGAATATTCGTCGTCCATCAGCCCTTCGGAATCGCCATTGCCGCGCATGTCGACACGGATCGACGCGTAGCCGTGCCCGGCGAAATAGGGATGGGTGAGCTGGTCGCGGAAGATGGTGCCGTCGCGCTTGCGGTAAGGCAGGTGCTCGAGGATCGCCGGCACCGGATTGTCGGTCGCGTCCTCGGGCATCCAGATGCGCGCCGACAACCGGCAGGCATCCGGCATGACGATGCCCATATCTGGAAATTCGACGACTTTGCGGGGAAATTCGGCGACGGTTTTCATGGCCGTGCATAACGCTACGCAGCGTGGCGACTTTCAATCGCCATTCGCGACTGGAGCATCAAAAAATGCGACCTGGGCTGTTAGCGCAATTCGTCAAGCAATTCGGGATGTTTTTCGAGCAATGTCATCAGCTGGATAGTCGGGCCGCTTGGCTCGATCAGGCCTCGCTCATATTTGTCGAAGGCATTCTCGCCGACCTTGAAGAGAGAGCCGGCCTCGCGCTGTGATAGCTTCAGCTTCGTGCGCATACGCCGAATTGTCGCTGGAGCGGGAACACCGTCGATCTTCTCCTTGAGGAGCCGGAGCGCCGCATCGACGGCAATCATGTCGTCCCCGACATGCACGCTTTCGCCATCCGATGCCGGATAGTAGCCGGGCAGGTCGACCGTAATGCTCTCGCCCTTGTAGGTCACGGTGAACGGACGCACGCTGCGCGTCAGCGTCTCCCCGGTTTCGGGAGAGATCATGGTTTCACTGGTTTCTCTTGCCATGGTCATTTCTCCTTGAATGCCATGACCGTAAATTCGGTCACGACATCCGCCTGAAATTTCACATAGAGAAGCAAGCCACGCGCCGGCACGTGATAGACGTCCTGCCAGACGCGGTGATCAGCGAAGGTCGTCATCGACTTCACGAACATCTTCCGCGTCATGCCGCCGATCACTTCGACAATACCGGCGCGATCAAAGCCGAGGCCGACTGCGTCTCGCAGCGCAGACGCCGTAATTGCTAGCGTATCAACAGACCCAAACGTCGTCTTGATCGCGTCAAGATCGTACGTGGGCCTGAGTTTCTCCATAGCCTAGTATGCCACCATAAAGGTGGCAATTCAAGCAGCAGTTGAACTGGGCTCAGTTCAGCGGAATGTCGTTCTCGGCCTTGCTGGCCTGATAGGCATCTGACAGTTCGTCGTAGCGCGCCGAGATCCTGCCGATGCGCGCCTCCAGCCGCCTGCGTTCCGCCTCGGGCAAAGCGCGCACCAGCCGGCGGATTGAGAAGCTTTTCCAATAGGCGTTCTCGGCATTGTAGCCGCCGGGGTCGAGGGTGAAGACCTCTTTCAAAATCTTCAGGTCATGCGGGATAGCAAAACTGTCGCGCGAATCCTCGTGGCTGAAGAGATAGTAGAAATTGTCGAAGCCGGTCCAGGTGATGGCCGACAGGCAGAGCGAGCAGGGTTCGTGCGTGGCGACGAACAGCGCATCCTTGGTATCGACGCGCTCGGCCTTGGGCATTTCGTAAAAACGCTTCAGGCAGTGCACCTCGCCATGCCAGAGCGGATTTTCCATCTCGTTGTTGGTTTCGGCCAGCACCAGCGAGCGGTCACCCTTCCTGAGAATGGCGGCCCCGAACAGCTTGTTGCCATGGGCAACGCCTTCGGCGGTCTTGGGCACGATGTCATGCTCGATCACGTCGAGCAGGCGGTCGATCAGCGAAACGTCGGTCATATGAATCGGCAGCTTTCAGGGAAGGTGGATCTCGTACGGATGCGAGAAATGAAACTCTTCGAGATTGGAGCCCTCGCCGCCGCGGTCGACGATGAGGAAATCCTGTTCCTCGCCGATCGGCGTCAGCACGCCGTGCCAGAGGTTACGGCGGTAGTTGATGCCTTGTCCGGGCGCGGCGATGAAGGCGTGTGGCTCGCCCGGGCCGTCCTTGGCGTCATGGCAGACGACCACCAGAAACGGGCGCGGCGACAGCGGGATGAATGCCTGGCTGCCGAGCGGATGGCGCTCGACCATGGTGAGCTTCAGCGGCATTTCGTAAGGCGTTCCGCGCACCATGGAAATCAGCACCCGCGCATTCGGTCCCATCGCCTCGGCGGTGGCGAGGTCGTGATAGCGCATCGCCTTGCCGCCATTGATCGGGTAGCGGTTGTCGCCGCCCATATCGATGACGTCGCCGAAGGGCGCGAAGGTTTCGCGGCTCAGCGGCTGGGCGACGATGCGGGTCACCGCGCCAGACCCCCATGCGCGCCGCCAAGCTTGGCGTGACGGTTGACGTCCTTGTAGAGCAGGTAGCGGAAGTTGCCTGGGCCGCCGGCATAGCAGGCCTGCGGGCAGAAAGAGCGCAGCCACATGAAATCGCCCGCCTCGACCTCGACCCAGTCCTGGTTGAGGCGGTACACCGCCTTGCCTTCGAGCACATAGAGCCCGTGCTCCATGACGTGGGTTTCGGCGAAGGGGATGACCGCGCCCGGTTCGAGCGTGACGATGGTGACGTGCATGTCGTGGCGCATGTCGGCCGGGTCGACGAAGCGCGTCGTGGCCCAGCGGCCTTCGGTGCCGGGCATCGGGCTCGGCGCCACCTGCCGGTCGCTCGAGAAGAAGGCCTCCGGCACGTCGATACCGTCGACGGCCTCATAGGCCTTGCGGATCCAGTGGAAGCGGACGGCGACGCCGCTTTCGTTGCGCACCGTCCAGCCGCTCGCCGGCGGCAGGAAGGCGAAGCCACCGGGGGCAAGCACATGTTTTTTACCGGCAAGCGATACGGTGAGCTCGCCCTCGACGACAAACAGCACGCCCTCGGCGCCCGCGTCGAGTTCCGGCCGGTCGCTGCCGCCGCCAGGCAGAACCTCGACGATGTATTGCGAAAACGTCTCGGCGAAGCCCGAGAGCGGCCTTGCGATGATCCAGGCCCTCGTCTCGTCCCAGAACGGCAGCGGACTTGTGACGATGTCCTGCATCACCCCCTTGGGGATGACCGCATAAGCCTCGGTGAAGACGGCGCGGCCGGTCAAAAGCTCGTTCTGGCCGGAATGGCCGCCATGCGGCGCATAATAGGTTCGCTCGGACGTCTTGATCATATCCATGGGGATCCCTGGCGTTATTGCGGCAGCATGTCTTTCAGTCGAAGCAGCGCGATGCGTTCGACCTGATGGCAGGCGGTTTCGAACTCGGTGCCGCGGCTGTTGCCGATCCGCGCCTCGAACTCCGCCAGGATTTCGTCCTTGGTCTTGCCCTTGACGGCGATGATGAAGGGGAAGCCGAAGGTGGTGACGTAGGCGGCGTTGAGCTTGGAGAACAATTCGCGCTCCTTGTCGGTTAGCGCGTCGAGCCCGACGGAGGCTTGTTCCTTGGCCGATTCCGGCGTCAGGCGCTTGGCGTTGGCCAGCTTGCCGGCAAGGTCCGGGTGGGCGTTCAGCACGGAAAGCCGCTCGGCTTCAGTTGCTGCGCGAAAGATGCGGCAGAGCGCGTTGTGCAGGCCGCCCGCGCTGTCATGCGCCGGTCCAAGCTCCAATTCGTAGGCGCGCTCGGCGATCCACGGCGAATGTTCGAACACGCCGCCGAAGGCATGCACGAACTCCTCGAACGTCATCCGCGACGGGCGCAGCGCCGGAGCCTCGTAAGGATGCGTTTCGCGCCAGTGCCTGGCGATGTCGATGCGCCGCGTCAGCCACACTTTGTCATGCGATTTCACATAGTCGACGAAGCGTTTCAGCGCCGCGACGCGGCCCGGACGGCCGACCAGCCGGCAATGCAGGCCGATATTCATCATGCGCGGCCTACCCGCCTTGCCCTCGGCATAGAGCGTGTCGAAGCTATCCTTCAGATAGGCGAAGAACTGGTCGCCGGAGTTGAAGCCCTGCGGCGTCGCAAAACGCATGTCGTTGGCATCGAGCGTGTAAGGGATGATGAGCTGCGGCTTCTCCAGCCCGTCGCGGTCGAACCAGTAGGGCAGTTCGTCGTCATAGGTGTCGGACACGTAGTCGAAGCCGCCTTCCTCGGCGACGAGCCGCACCGTGTTGACCGAGGTGCGGCCGGTGTACCAGCCGGTCGGCCGGGCACCGGTCACCTCGTAATGCAGCCGGATCGTATCTTCGAGATCGCGCCGCTCGTCCTCGGCCGCATGGTCGCGATAGTCGATCCATTTCAGCCCGTGCGAGGCGATCTCCCAGCCGGCTTCCTGCATCGCCGCGACCTGGTCGGGCGAACGGGCGAGAGCGGTCGCGACGCCATAGCAGGTTACCGGCACCTGCGCTTCGGTGAACAGCCGGTGGAGCCGCCAGAAGCCGGCGCGGGCGCCGTATTCATAGATCGATTCCATGTTCCAGTGGCGCTGGCCGACCCAGGGAGCCGCCCCGACGATCTCAGAAAGGAAGGCTTCAGAAGCCTTGTCGCCATGCAGCACGCAATTCTCGCCGCCTTCTTCATAGTTGACGACGAACTGCACCGCGACATACGCCCCGCCGGGCCATTTCGGGTCCGGCGGATTGGCCCCGTAACCGCGCATGTCCCTGTCGTAACGCATTGCCGCTCCTGCCCGATTGTTGCGTTGAAGATATCGAAAGGAGTGCTGCTGCATTCCCCCGAAAATTTTTGAAAGTGCTTTTTGCCGCACTCCGCTCGACCCGGGCTTATGCATCGCCTTTAATTGGCGCACAATTGACTTGAAAACGTTGAACTGTACCGAGATGGGAGGCGGCCAGTGGCAGAAACGTCGAAAGCCGATGGCGGGCGCCTGACGACCCATGTGCTCGACACGGCGACCGGCCGGCCGGCAAAGGGCCTGTCGATCGGGCTTTTCCGCATCGAGGGCCAGAGCCGCACGCATCTCAAGACCGTTGCCACCAACGATGACGGCCGCTGCGATGCGCCGCTGCTTGCCGGTGCCGATTTCCGCACCGGTGAGTATGAGCTGGTTTTCGCTGCCGGTGATTATCTGCGCGGGCAGGGTAACAGCCTGCCGCAGCCCGCTTTCCTCGATATCGTGCCTATCCGCTTCGGCATGGCGGAAGAGCGGCACTATCATGTGCCGCTCTTGATTTCGCCCTATGGCTACTCGACCTATCGGGGGAGCTGAGACATGGCAGAGACCCGCAACGAGATACGCTTCATCCTAAACGGCGGCGATGTGGCTCTGAGAGACGTCGCACCCGACGCGACCTTGCTCGACTGGCTGCGGCTCAACCGTTCGCTGCGCGGCACCAAGGAAGGCTGCGCCGAAGGCGATTGCGGTGCTTGCACGGTGCTGGTCGGCAAGCTCTCCGTCGAAGGCCTGGTCTACGAGAGCGTCAATGCCTGCATCCGCTTCATGGGCTCGCTCGACGGCACGCACGTCTTGACTGTGGAACATTTGCGCGGCGATGGCGAAAAACTGCATCCGGTGCAGCAGGCGATGGTCGATTTCCACGGCTCGCAATGCGGCTTCTGCACGCCGGGCTTCATCATGTCGCTCTATGCGCTGTGGATGAGGACACCCAACCCGTCCGATGCGGCGATCGAAAAGGCGCTGCAGGGCAATCTCTGCCGCTGCACCGGTTATGAGGCGATCATGCGCGCCGCTCGTGCCATTTCGAGCTACGGCAAGGCGGCGAAGGACCCGCTGGCGGTGGAACGCAAGGACATTACCGCGCGGCTGGAAGCGCTGCGCGACGGCGCCAGGGTCGAGGTCGGATCGGCCAGGAAGCGGTTGATCGTGCCGGCTGACGTCGACGATTTCGCCGCCGCGCTCGAGAAGGAGCCGGGCGCCATCATCGTAGCCGGCTCGACCGATGTCGGCCTTTGGGTCACCAAGCACATGCGCGACATCTCGCCGGCGATCTTCATCGGCGGTCTCGACGGCCTGCGCGCGATGTCGGAGAAAGATGGCGTTATCACCATCGGCGCCGGCGTCACCTACACCGAAGCCTTCGAGACGCTGTCGAAGCGCATCCCCGCCCTGGGACTGCTGGTCGACCGCATCGGCGGCGAGCAGGTGCGCAACATGGGCACGATCGGCGGCAACATCGCCAACGGCTCGCCGATCGGCGACACGCCGCCACCGCTGATCGCGCTTGGCGCGCGGCTCACCCTGCGCAAGGGTAAGGACCGCCGCACGATCCCGCTCGAAACCTTCTTCATCGCCTATGGCAAGCAGGATCGTCAGCCCGGCGAGTTCGTCGAAGCAGTCCATGTGCCCATGCCGGCCAGGGGCGAAAAGTTTGCCGTCTACAAGGTGACCAAGCGCCGTGACGAGGACATCACCGCGACGCTCGGCGCCTTCCATCTGACCTTGGCCAAGGACGGCACCGTGGCCGATATCCGCATCGCCTATGGCGGCATGGCCGCGACCCCGAAGCGCGCCACGGCGGTTGAGAATGCGCTGATCGGCAAGGTCTGGAACGAAGCGACGGTGGAGGCCGCGATGGCCGAATATGCCAAGGATTTCACGCCGCTGACCGACATGCGCGCGACCGCCGAATACCGGGCGCTGGCGGCAAAGAACCTCTTGCTGCGCTTTTATGTCGAGACGACGGGAACGAAAGCGCCGTTCCAGGTGTCACGCAACGAGGCGGCCTGATGCGTCCGCAATCCAGCATATCGAGGCAAAGCGCCGGACGATCGCGAGTAGCCCCCTTCTCCCCGTTCACGGGGAGAAGGTGCCGGTCCACCCTCCGCAGCTGCAGCGCAGATGCTGCGGAGGACGGGCAGGCAGATGAGGGGCAGCGCCATCGCCGATCGTTTTTCGCAAACTCGTCAATGTCGGCGCTGCCCCTCATCCGACCCTTCGGGCCACCTTCTCCCCGTGAACGGGGAGAAGGGAAGGAGGCTGAATGAACAAGCATGCCACCCCCAATCTCAAGGCGGAAAAAATCGTTGGCGGCGTCGCTACCGATCAGCGGCACGATTCCGCGCACAAGCATGTCAGCGGCACCGCCGTCTATATCGACGATATGCCGGAGCCCGCCGGCACGTTGCATGTCGGCCTTGGTCTGTCGAAAGTCGCGCACGGCACCCTGAAAAGCGTCGACCTGTCGGCCGTGCGCACGGCGCCCGGCGTCGTCGACGTGCTGACCTATGCGGACGTGCCCGGCGAGAACGACGTTTCGCCGAGCAATATGCATGACGATCCGGTGCTCGCCGAAGGCAAGGTGCAGTTTTACGGACAGCCGATCTTCGCGGTGGTTGCCGAGACGCGCGAGGAGGCGCGCCGCGCCGCGCGTTTGGCCAGGATCGAGTATGACGAGCTTTCGGCCGTCATCGACATCTGGGATCTCGACCCGGTCAAGGACAAGCAGGTCACCACGCCGCTGATCCTGAAACGCGGCGACGCTGCGGCGGCGATCGCGGCGGCACCCCGGCGCATCAAGAACCGCATGTGGCTCGGCGGCCAGGACCATTTCTATCTCGAGGGTCAGGTCTCGCTCGCCATCCCCGGCGAGGATGACGAGGTCATCGTCTATTGCTCGACACAGGGGCCGAGCGAGACGCAGCACCTGGTGGCGCATGCGCTCGGCGTGCCGAGCCATGCCGTGACGGTCGAGGTGCGCCGCATGGGCGGCGGCTTCGGCGGCAAGGAAACCCAGGCCAACCAGTGCGCCGCGATCGCCGCGATCGCCGCCAAGAAATTGAAGCGCGCGGTGAAAATCAGGCTCGACCGCGACGAGGACATGACCGCCACCGGCAAGCGGCATGATTTCGCGATCGATTACGAAGTAGGCTTCGACGACGAGGGCAACATCCTCGGCGTCGACTTCACCTATGCGCTGCGCTGTGGCTTCTCCGCCGATCTTTCGGGCCCGGTCGGCGACCGCGCGCTCTTCCACTGCGACAACGCCTATTTCTATCCGGCGGTGCATGCGAAATCGGCGCCGCTCTACACCAACACCGTCTCCAACACCGCCTTCCGCGGTTTTGGCGGTCCGCAAGGCATGGTCGGCGCCGAGCGCATCATCGACGAGGTCGCCTTCGCCGTCGGCAAGGACTCGCTCGAAATCCGCAAGCTGAATTTTTACGACCCGATGGAGGCCATCGGCGAGCGCTGCACCACGCCCTATCACCAGAGGGTCGAGGACTGCATCATTCAGCGCATCGTGGCGGAGCTGGAGGAAAGCTCGAACTATGCGCGGCGGCGCCGCGAGATCAGCGCCTTCAACGCCAACAGCCGCTTCATCAAGCGCGGGTTGGCGATGACGCCGGTCAAGTTCGGCATCTCCTTCACCAAGACGGAGGCCAACCAGGCCGGCGCATTGGTGCATGTCTACGCCGATGGCTCGGTGCATATGAACCACGGCGGCACCGAGATGGGCCAGGGCCTGCACCTCAAGGTCGCGCAGGTCGTCGCCGAGGAGTTCCAGATCGATCTCGACCGGGTCAAGATTACCGCGACCACCACCGCCAAGGTGCCGAACACCTCGCCGACGGCCGCCTCCTCAGGCGCCGACCTCAACGGCATGGCGGCGCAGGATGCCGCGCGCCAGATCCGCAAGCGGTTGACCGACTTCGCCGCCGACAAATACCAGGTGCCGCTCGACCAGGTCGTCTTCCTGCCCAACCGGGTGCGCGTCGGCAACCAGGAACTGGCGTTCGACGATCTGGTCAAGCAGGCTTACATCGCCCGCGTCCAGCTCTCGGCGGCCGGCTTCTACAAGACGCCCAAGATCCATTGGGACCGCAGCAAGGGCCGCGGCCATGCTTTCTATTATTACGCCTATGGCGCGGCCTGCGCGGAAGTCTCGGTCGATACGCTGACCGGCGAATATGTCGTCGAGCGCACCGACATCCTGCACGATGCCGGCCGCTCGCTGAACCGGGCGATCGACCTCGGCCAGATCGAGGGCGGCTTCATCCAGGGCATGGGCTGGCTGACGACGGAGGAATTGTGGTGGGACGACAGCGGCCGGCTGCGCACGCATGCGCCATCGACCTACAAGATCCCGCTCGCCTCCGACCGGCCGAAAATATTCAATGTCAAGCTGACCGACTGGTCGTCTGCCTACGAACCGACCATCCACCGCTCCAAGGCGGTCGGCGAGCCGCCGCTGCCGCATGGCATGTCGGTGCTGCATGCGCTGTCGGACGCGGTGGCCAGTGTGGCCGACCACAAGATCTGCCCGCGCCTCGATGCGCCGGCCACGCCGGAACGGGTGCTGATGGCGATCGAGCGGCTGAAGCGGGAAGCCGCGAAGCCGGCCTGAATCCGGCTAAACGTGCAAATCGGGGCGCAAAACGCTATATTTCCCAGCGCATGAGCCTGAAATCGGCATCGATTTCGGAAAGGGTCATGCGCCGAGCAGTCGGAAATGCAGACGATGAACTCGAAAGTGCAAGAGCTGAAAGTGTTTCTTGGCAAGGCCGGCAGCGCCGCGCTCGTCGAGGTCGCGGCCACGAAAGGCTCGACGCCGCGCGAGGCCGGCGCCTTCATGCTTGTCTCGGCATCGGCCATTTTCGGCACCATCGGCGGCGGCCAGCTCGAATATATGGCGATCGACAAGGCGCGGCAGCTCCTCTCCCCCCTTGAGGGGGAGATGGCGGCAAAGCGGCCAGAGGGGGGCTTCTCAGAAGGCGCCACAAGGGCGTCGAGCGCCGCACCGGCGACCCCACCCGGCGGCTCCGCCGCCACCCTCCCCTCAAGGGGGAGGGGAACCCGCATCGAGGTCGATGAGATCTGCGCCACCCTCGACGTCCCGCTCGGGCCGGAGATCGGCCAGTGCTGCGGCGGCCGCGTCGAGGTGCTGATCCGCCTCGTCGACCAGTCAATCGAACAGGAACTGATCGCCAGCGCTGAATCTGAGGAAGCGCATCTGCCGCATGTCTATCTCTTCGGCGGCGGCCATGTCGGCCAGGCGCTGGCTGCTTCGCTGGCGCTCCTGCCGATCCACGTCGTCGTCGTCGAAACCCGATCCGAAGCATTGGAAGGCATGCCGGACACAGTCGAGACGCAGCTGACGCCGATGCCCGAAGCCGTGGTGCGCGAGGCGCCGGCGGGATCGGCCTTCGCCGTCCTCACCCACGACCATGCGCTGGATTTCCTGATCGTCGCCGAAGCGCTGAAGCGCGACGACACGGCCTATGTCGGCATGATCGGCTCCAAGACCAAGAAGGCAACCTTCAGGAACTGGTTCCTGAAATCCGCCGAGGGCAGCGATGCGCAGTTCGCCCGGCTCGTCTCGCCGATCGGCGGCAATGCCGTGAAGGACAAGCGCCCGCCGGTGATCGCGGCGCTCGCCGCCGCCGAGATCATGACGGCGCTGGTGTCGCATTCGACCCAGGCATCGGCGTCAGCTGCGCCCGAAAAGGCGATGGCCGGCTGATCCAGACGGCCATGCACGAGTAGCCGCGTGGCTATTCCTTTTCCTGGGTATGCGCCTCTAGAGCGGGATGAGATTAGTGTTGGTCATAGCCTGAGTTTTGGAAATAGTGTGAGCACTCTGTCGGTGTGACGC